>JAPOQK010000099.1 GCA_026710795.1 Candidatus Poribacteria bacterium | reverse complement strand
GAGTAGAACCATCTTCATTACCACCATTATTCAATCCACCATCAGGATCAGTTCCAGTATTACCTCCGGGAGTAGAACCATCTTCATTACCACCATTATTCAATCCACCATCAGGATCAGTTCCAGTATTACCTCCCGGATTGTTACCACCATCATTTTTCCCCTCATTTGTTCCATTATTTTCGGAGTTTGGATCTGTAGTATCCTTTTTATCATCAACAGGAGGAATAGGTATCAATTCATCGTCGCGCACATCTCCCATTGTCGTTGAATCTTTATCCTCATTTGGTGGTGGAGGATTTGTAATATAATCAGTCGTTTCATCAACAATGTCTTCAGTTGGAATGTCAATAATATCAGAGGGTTTTACATATTCTTTGATACGAATTAAAATGAATTCAACAAGTTTTTCTATATCAACATTGCGATCTGTTTCTACATACTGTTTTTCTACTCGTGTTACTATCTTTTCTATTGGAACTTGTGTTATTACCTCTTTTTTTACTATCCGCTCTACAATTCTTGTGACTACATTCTCAATGCGGATTGTCGTTGTAGTTGCTTCTGTTACAATACACAATGAAGGAACACCCAGTATATTATAACAACTAACAGTAAAAGTACTAACTTCATCAGGATTGACAACTGATGTGTATTGTGTATCAAAACGACCACATCCTGATGCTGTAAAAAATATTGTAATTAATATAAGATATCGGTATATCATTTATTCTCCTGAAGTTTGGTAGTTACACTTCATGAGTTCGACAGAATTATTCAATGAAATCCGTTGTAACTTCTTCTACTATTTCTTCCAGTGGTATATCCTTAATCTCGTCTTCAGATACAAGTTCTTTCACGATTTCTATAACTTCAATGACAATTTCTTCAATGTTGGTTTCTGTAGTGACATATTCTATTTCAATTTCAGTAACAATTTTCTCAATAATCACTTCCTCAATAACTTCTACTTCAACGATAGTTTCAACTATCGTTGTCACCACTGTCTCAACTTCGACTGTGATTATTCGATCTTCATCAATTACACAGAAGATAGGGATTCCTAACAGCGTCGTACAAAACACCTGTGTGATATATACTTCCTCAGATGAGACAACTCTGGTGAATTGATTTTCGAATTTTCCACATCCCACCAATGCAATAAGTATGATAAGTATCAAAAGCAGTCTGACTAACATAATATCTCTTATCAAATATTACTCCTTCAATTTAGTTATTGCCTAATTTAATAATGTATCAAGATGTAAGTATAGTAATGTATATAGACACTTTGCCAAAAGTGATCTATAAGTCGAAAAGTAGTAAGTTATGTTAGAATGGGGACATCATAGAACATATCGTTTGGAATGCTAATGCAATCGGATATTGTATATTGATAGCATTTCCTGCAACACTATACTTACATATACCGTGCAGGTATGATATGTAAATATACAAGCAAATAGATATGAACTTATGTTTCCGAATATGATGATATTATAAGCGAAGCATTTCACTAAAACAGTGATTGTCTATAACTACAACTTATAATTTGAATGGAAATAGGTATTCACGTAAGAATATGTCCAAAAAACGTGAATACCGCATTCAATCGAAGGATATTAACTTCGTTGAGGGTAGGTATATTCTTTTCACGATCCAATTCTCCCCTAAGATTTTATCCATACGACAATATTATCGTACAGAAAATAAATGGATAACATATAATACTATATTGAATACTTGGGTTAACTTATTTAGTCAACTATGTTAACAACTTTAAAAATAGTGTTTGTATCTATAGTATGTAAAAGAATATATATGTATGTAAGGATATGGTTATATAATAATAATACCGATTAATTTACAGCGTATAAAATTTATATAAAACGGAATATATGGTAAAGATTATTTAATAAAAGTATTTATATTCACAGTTTCATTAGTAATATTAAAACTAAAGAATTATTTCAAATTATATAGACAAATATGATTATATATATGTTCAGTTTTTAAGTCAAGAAAAAATAATATATTTATATATAAGAATTATTTACTTTAGATATGTCTTTAATGAATTATATATAAAAGTAGATACTTTTCGTAAATGAATTGAAAACCCTGAAGTGCCACCCGATTCTCGACTATCATCTGTAAGAACGGCATCCGATTCCTGACCATGAAGAATTAGGGTTACAATTCGGAGATCGTTCCTACAATTGAATAACTCCACAACAATTAAAAACAATTGACCATCACACATAAAACAGATATACTATTATATGTTAGCAACCATCACCATATAGAGAATCGCCAACACAATGAAACACAATTGTATAATAATCTTACTCATCATAATTCTACCGATAGTTGTGTGCGCAGAAACAGACTTTACCATTCCGTTGAAACATCGCGTAATTCAGGAAAAATCGCTTCAATCACATAAACTGCCAATCGGCACAAAGTTATCCAACATCAACTTTACTACACTTGGTGACAACAAACACCGTTTAACTGATTTAGTCAGTAAAGGTCCAGTGGTATTCGTGTTCCTTTCTGCAGAATGTCCAGTCGCACAACGTTATGCAATGCGGTTGAAACGAATGCATACCGAATTTTCTAAGAAACAGGTTACTATAGTCGGTGTCTATTCCAATGAAAACGACTCAATTGATGATGTCAAATCATATCTAAAAAAAGCAGAATATTCTTTCCCAATTATAAAGGATATTGATGGAAGTTTAGCGCGACATCTAAGGGCAACCATGACTCCACAAGCACATCTCATTGATAAATCAGGAGTATTGCGTTACCGTGGTCCGATAGATGATAATCGATACGTAACACGGGTAAAACATAACTACTTAAAAGATGCTATAGTTGCTGTTCTAAATGGGAAACCTGTACCAATCAAAGAGACGCCAGCATTTGGATGTACAATACATTTACCTGATATACCCATAAAAAAGCAAAATACATACAATATACACATACAACAAATTATTCAAAATACCAAGAACATCATTTATGTAATAGTAATATCACTAAAGTGGTAATGATTGATAGTCTTGATAGTAGTAGGCATGCTCCGCGTGCTGTTAACTGACTTTATCCGTTTACTCACACATACATATATGAGAACTCTATGTTTTTCTAAACTAACAACATAATGACCAGAAGGAGAACAACAGAAGATGCCAAAATTTGGTGTAAATTTATTACTTTGGGCAGACAAGTTCGATAAAGAAACTGCAGACCTCATTCCAAAGGTCGCTGAACTGGGTTTTGACGGTGTTGAAATCCCAATCTTTGACACAGAAACAGTTGATATTCCGTATACACAAGCATTGTTGAAAGATACCGGATTAGAAACTATCGGATGTAATATCATGGGTGGTGATAGAAATCCAATAGATGAAGATCCTGCGATTCGTGATAATGCTAAATCCTATCTCAAACGAACCGTTGAGGTAATTGCAGAATTAGGTGCAGATACACTGGTTGGTCCAATGTATAGTGCTGTCGGTAAACTCGTTGGACGTGGCAGAAATGAACAGGAATGGCAATGGTGCGTTGAAGGCTTACAAGAGGTCGCAGAATTCGCTGGGAAACATGGTGTTACCCTCGCAAGTGAACCCCTTAACAGATTTGAAACATATTTTGTCAACATTGCAGAAGATGCTGTTAAACTGTGTCAATCAGTTAATAGTCCCTATTTCAAAGTACATTTGGATACTTTCCACATGAACATTGAAGAGAAAAACCAAGCAGATGCAATAATTAATACTGGAGATTACTTGCATCACATGCATGCTTGTGAAAACGATAGAGGCACACCCGGCACAGGACTGGTTGATTGGGATGGTGTATTTGGAGCTTTAGCAAAGGTAAACTATAATCGATGGCTTGTCATCGAATCGTTTACACCTGCCGTTAAAGAGATCGCTGCAGCAACATGTATCTGGCGCGATATCGCACCGAGTGCTGAAAGTCTTGCTACGGATGGACTTGCTTTTCTAAAACAGAAAGCCGCTGAATACCTATAATATAAAAAATTATGAACTTATAGGTGATTCTAATTTATGGTGGGCAAATATTGGAGGAATTGAGATGTACCGCATCAAGTGGTTGAGCATGCTATGCATAATGTTTATTATTGCTGCATTAACAAGTAATGCAGAATTACCTCAGGTCACAGAGGATGAAACTGAGAATAAGTCTATTGGAGAGAAAGGATTTCTTAGTAATATCCGTCAACTCACTTATGATGGGAAACGTGCTGGAGAAGGATATTTCTCTGAAGATGGCAACGCTCTGATTTTTCAAAGTGAACGTGAGTCAGATAATCCATTTTTTCAGATATATATCCTCAACCTACTATCAGGAGATACACATCGTGTTTCACCAGGTATTGGCAAAACAACCTGTGCTTTCTTTCGTCCCGGTAGCAATGAAGTGCTATATGCCTCTACGCACCATGATGTCTTTGCTGAAGCCAAACAAGAAAAAGAACTTAATTTCCGTGCAACTGGAAAAGAACGTCGTTATAGTTGGGATTACGATGAAGCGATGGATATCTTCTCAGCTAACCGTGATGGAAGTAACCTGACACAGTTGACAGATGCCCACGGGTATGATGCGGAAGGTTCATATTCTCCTGATGGTAAGCTCATTGTCTTCTGCTCATTACGAGATGCATACCCTAAAAGTGATCTATCTCCAAAGCAATTGAAACAGCTTGAAGTCGATCCAGCCTATTTCGGTGAAATATATATCATGGATGCAGACGGTTCTAATCAGAAACGTCTAACAGATATGCCCGGATATGACGGTGGACCCTTTTTCACCCCAGATGGACAACACATCGTTTGGCGGCATTTCTCAGAAGATGGGGCAACAGCTGACATTTATACAATGCGTATAGATGGAACAGGTATCCAGCGTTTGACAGATTTTGACAGCATGTCATGGGCACCATATTTCCACCCCAGTGGTGCTTACGTCATTTTTGCTTCAAATAAACTCGGTTACTCAAATTTTGAGTTATACCTCGTAGATGCAATGGGAAGACATAAACCTGTTCAAGTCACCTCAACTGATGGATTTGACGGACTTCCTGTTTTTTCACCCGACGGTAATCGTCTTTGTTGGACTTCCGCACGCAACAACCAAAAGGCTTCCCAACTCTATCTTGCATCTTGGAATCATCAAGCCGCACTTGAAGCCATATCGTTGTCTCCAAGGAGTCATATCTCAAGGATACCCGAATCTCTTGAGGAATCACCCGAATCCGATTCATCCTTTACAGATTTTACAGATGGACAGAAAACCACCATACAGCAACACGTAGAAATCTTGGCAGATGATGCATTTGAAGGTAGAATGACCGGTTCGGAAGGTTCAAAACGCGCTGCAGATTACATCGTTGAACAATTCACCAAACTCAACCTACAACCAGCGGGAGAGGATGGTAGTTATTTTCAAACTTTTGAATTCAATGCTGGGAGTAAGTTAATTCCAGATGAGAATCACTTTCTTCTTACACGCAATATAGAGGGTTCTGAAGAGCAGCTTGAATTCAAGGTAGAACAAGATTTTTTACCTCTCTCATTCTCAAGTAATGGAGAAGTTGAGGGTGAAGTCGTATTTATTGGTTATGGGTTAATTGCACCAGGTGAAGAGACAGAAGGTTATAATTCTTACGCAGGTTTAGATGTGAAGGATAAGATTGTTATTGCCCTTCGCTACGTTCCAGAAGCCGTGAAGGCAGACCGCAGACAGCAATTGATTCGGTATGCCGGGATTCGTTACAAGGCAGTGCAGGCGCGGGAAAATGGTGCAGTTGCTTTCCTAACCGTAGCGGGTCCAAATTCACCTAATTCTGGTAAAATTATCCCACTAAATTTTGACAGTGGTAGTGCTGATTCTGGTATTATCGCCGGTTCTATCACTGATACTGTTGCAAATATCCTTTTAGCTCAAGCTGGAAAGAACTTGAAAGATGTTCAAACCGGTCTTGACGATGAGAATCCACACTTTGCAGGAGAATTTCCGTTACCCAATGTCAAAATAAAGATTGCTGCCTCTATTGAAAAAATCAAGAAAACTGATAAAAATGTCCTTGCCAAAATTCCACCAACACAACAAACTGACGACAGTGAATATATCATCGTTGGTGCACACTACGACCATATCGGTTATGGGGAAATTGGTTCACTTGCTAAAGGGGAAGAAAAAACACATATTCATAATGGAGCCGATGATAATGCTTCTGGAACTGCTGTTGTTCTCAAATTAGCTGAAATATTTAGTGAAGAACAACGAAAGCAACCGGATATATTCAAAAGAGGAGTTATATTTGCATTATGGTCGGGTGAAGAACTCGGACTTATCGGATCAACTCATTTCGTGAATGAACCCGTTCTTCCATTAGAGGACGTAGCTGCCTACATCAACTTTGATATGGTAGGTCGTCTCCGCAATAACAAACTTGTCCTGCAAGGTATCGGTTCTTCTCCTGTTTGGACGAAGTTAATAGAAAAACGGAACGTCCTTTTGGGGTTTAATCTTGCACTAAATTCAGATCCATATATGCCAACGGATGTGACTGCCTTCTATCCTAAAAATGTTCCTGTCCTCAGTTTTTTCACCGGTTTACACAAGAACTATAACCGTCCCTCAGATGATCCTGAAACACTAAACTACGCTGGTTTAGAACGCATCTCTAACCTTGCTTATGGGATTGTGTCAGACTTAGTCAGTGCCGACTCGCGACCAGAATATGTAAAGGTTGAACGCAACGCACCTGAGGAAGGAAGTCGTGGCACACTTCGTGTATATTTAGGTACTATTCCAGATTATACTACTGAAGACGAAGGGATGAAACTCTCTGGTGTTGTCGCGGGCGGTCCTGCAGAGAAAGCAGGTTTGATGGGTGGTGATGTTATCATTGAATTTGGCACTAAAAAGATTGAAAATATCTATGACTTTACCTATGCACTTGATGCAGTCAAGATTGGTGAAGTTGTTGACGTTGTTGTAGTGCGTGATGGGAAACAGGTGAAGCTTAAAGTTATACCTGAGACACGGAAATAATCTCTCTTTTAGACATCAATAAACCATTATACATTTAAAACTAACCTAATACAGAAGCCATCATCAATAATCTCTGATGATGGCTTCTAAATTAAATTGTCTGTCTTATATGGAAATTACTGAAGGTCTACGAGTTTTCCCTCTTTGACTTGCTGGACAATGGCTTCAATATTTTCATAGATCGCTTCTCCATTAGGGTCAAATGAGAAAGGACCTAAAATCGTTGTAAAATGACTTGTCTGTGCCAAGGCATCTCGAATATCTGCTGATTCTGTTGATCCCGCATTCATAATGGCGTTAGCAAGTATATTCAAGGTTGCATAAGCCTGTGCCGCCCAAGGTCCTGGTGTAAATCCATGTTCATCCATATAACTCTGGACAAATGCTTGGTTTGCAGGTGTATCAGTCAAACTTGACCACCCTGCAAAAGTAATTGCGTTCTCAGCTGCTTCACCTGCTAATCCGATTTCAAAATTTGTCAAATCAGGGACAATTAACTGTGAAGCATCAGGAATTCCAAGTTCACCTGCTTTCATCAGAATTTGAATCATCTCAGTTGATAAAGAAGCAACAAAAACTGCCTCAGGTGCCATGCTCTGTATTTTGGTTAATTTCTCAGTAAAATCGGTCTCACCCGTATTATACGTTTCTACGGTCAGAATGTTAACATTTGCTGTTGCAAGTGCTTTCTCAAGTTCCTCTTTTAAGCTTGTGGAGTATGCATCAGCTTCATCATAAATTAGAGCTGCATTTTCATAACTCAGAGCCGCATGGGTCTTCATTACACCACCTGGAACCAGAATATTTGTTGCGATTCCTGCGCGGAATACATAATCCCCAATCTCACCACTCAAACCAGCTGCGGAAGAGATTGGACTAAATGCTACCACCCCAGCGGCTTGTGCAACCGGAAATGCCTGTTTGAGATGTGTTGAGATGCCAATACCAATGATAGCAGAAACATCTTTGTCTACCAATGCTTGAACAGCTGCGACTGCACCTTCAGGGGTGCTCAGGGGGTCTTCAAATTCAAACATAATATTCGCTCCCGCAGCATTAAGTTCTGCTTGTGCCAATTCAAGACCACGTTTCATTGGTAATCCATAAGGCTCAGCATTATCGCCTGTCAGTGCTACCGCAACACCAATAACTACTTCATCAGCAGGCGTGTCATCCTCAGGCATCATCGTCACAACTTTTTCACAACCGGTAAGTCCTATAACCAAAGCAACGATTGCTAAGGAAAACAACAATGTCATTGTTCTAATATTCATCATAAATCTCCTTGATTATCTAAAATAAAAGCAAGTAGTTGTAATTATTATACTACTACATAATCTAATTCTACTGAATAAACATATTAAGCATCAATCTCACATGGAACATAATACCCCTATAAACCAATAGTTCAGATACGCTTATGGTGCGAACCTTAACCTATATAATTATTTCATATATTTTTGTCATTGTCAAGTAAAATGTACTCAGAATCATTCATTATTTCAATTCGTATCTCTTGGTTGTATTCCAACCTATTTCAGTTACCCAAATATTATATCTTGACATTGAATTGTCTTTTTTCTATAATCATATCTGTTGGTCTATTGTAATGACATTACCAACATGTGTTATAGGTCTATTATGAAAAACTTGAAATATTATAACGGTCAGTTTGTTTGTTAATTGAATAAAGAAAAAACAACTGACATATTATGAGATACTTCTATACACCCATATAGGAAAGGAGAAATTCCATGCAATCCCTCAATAAAACTATAGGTGTCATTCTCATTCTTATTGCAGCTGGAGTTGCAATCCACACAGTCATTGAACCTTTATATCACACTTCCGATCCTAATAGCGATAATCCGCATAGTTCCGTATGGGGTATTATCAATCCAATTTCTGCCATTTCGTTAATACTTGGGTTGATATTCAGTTACATTCGTATAAATAAAGTCGGGGATAATTCAAGCATTCAAGAGTTCATAGCAGCGAACACATTATTCTACGGTTTCATGTTTGCAGCCATTATTTTTTTCTGGAACTGGTTCGGCATTCTAAATGCAAAAACCTTTACAGCAGTTGGAGACGAAAGCCGATCAACAGTATGGATTATCTTTGACGCTACCCTTCCATTATTGAACGGTGCTTTGGGTGCACATTTATTGCGTAACAGTGGTGGTGAATAACTCACAGGTTTTGTACCTGTCATAGAACAATGATTAGGGATACTTCTGCGATTACATATTGATCACAGAAGTATTCCTTGAACATTCAATTCTACACATAATTTAGTAACCTTTTACAATATTGAGTAATAATGCATTATTTTAAATCTTTTTATGATGATTCGTGCGTAAAAACAATTAACAATGTATATCAATCTGAGAGATATTTGAATATGAATAAATACATGTTAGCGATTTTTATAGTAATCACATTCTCAGTTATTTCGTTGACTGGATGTGAAAAGATTATTGACACAGGGATGGTGGTTTCTCCAGATGATGGAATGACTGAAACTCTCAAAGTTGGGTTGATTCATCCATATCCAAATTATACCAGTTTTGGAAAAGGTGCGGAACTTGCGCAAGCCGAAATTAATGCATCAGGGGGCATCCTTGGCATGCAAGTTGAATTGGTGTATAAAGAGGAAGAAACTGATACGGTTGTTGATTATGCAACAGCATTAATTCAAGAGGATGAGGTGGTAGCAATATTAGGACCTCTCTTTTCAAGCCATGCAGTAAAAGTTGGACCTATTACCACTGTCCCTGTGCTTTTAGGTGCAACAAGGTCAGAGGTAACAGTAGGTGCGACTGATCCCCACGATTTAATGTTTCTCGTGGCAGGTTCCAATGTGCTGCAGGCAAAACTATTAGCAAAAGTTGTCGTAGAACAGCTGGAAAAGAATACAGCAGGGATGATTTGGCAAGATAAGGATGTATATTCCGAGGGGTTTGTTCAATCATTTAAGACAAGTTTAGAAGAACTTGGAGGAAACGTAGTTGTTGAGGAAACCTATACAGGGAACGATGTAATGATGTTTGATACCCAACTCACAGCAGTTAAAGATGCAAATCCTGATGTCCTCCTACTTGCAAGTTTTCCTGGGGCAGTTCCACGGATAATGAAACAGGCACGGGACATGGGAATTACATCTACCTTTATCGGAAGCGATGGTTGGGATGATCCTCTGATTTCTTCAACATTAGATGATAATGCTCATGTAGACGGTTACTATTGCACGAACTTAGATCCGACTGCGGTATCATTTAATAAGGCATACATGACGAAATATGGTTCTGTTGATGGAATTGCTGCAACAGGATATGACGCATTACAGTTGCTAAAAATAGCAGTAGAATCAGTAGGATCAGCTGATGATCCGTGGACAATTCGGGATGCGATCGCTGAGATAAAGAACTATGAAGGGGCAACAAGTATTTCAAGTTTTGATATGAATCGTAATCCTGTAAAAAGTGTAGGAGTTCGTCAAATACTTGACGGCATACCACAGGATGACATAATCGAGGCAACACCTGAATAATCACTCAACTGTGTTACACAACCTTAATTTAATTACCATACTGCTTCTATTATTCAAAAGTAATTTCTGCAACAACCCCTGCATGATCAGACGGCCATAATCCTGAGTTTAGTCTATCTGTGGATTTATCACCTACAGTATGAGTCTTAACAGATATAGAATGTCCAAAATTACGGACATAAATATGGTCAATCCGTCCAGTGTTATCGGTTATCTCATTTAACAGGTCACCGTCTTGACAACATGTATTGCCACTACCTTCAGAATCCATCTGCCAAAGGTCATGATATCCCGCAGCAAGTATCTTTTGATATCCCGTTCCATTTGGTGCGCGAGTATTGAAATCTCCGACTAATATAATTGGTAATGTTTCATCAGCAAGAATATCAATTAGTTCCTGTGTTTGTGCGACTCTAATCACCTCAGTATATGCCTCTAAGTGTGTATTTACAAAACGGTAGGTAACTCCTGATACAGTAGCATCTACAGCAGCGTATCCTCTATGTATTACCAGTCCAAGCATTTCAATTGTAAGAGCATTTGTGTAGTTAGTGCTCATCGGATTTGAAATCTCTACGTCGCTACGAGACAATATCACGTCATAATCAGTTAATCTAATATCATCAAGACCTTTTTCAGTCAACATTGGCATTTCAATATCTATATTCTCAATTTGTGCTGCGACTTCGTAGTTAAGTCCTTCTGAATGAAGTGCATCAATTAATATTTGGAGGTAATCCATAACTACCTCTTCAGCAAGAGTGGGATTGTCCGGTATAAAGTCACCTGGACTTTGTCGACGTACAAGTGATATTTCCTGTAGCCCGATAACATGTGGTTGATATGTTTTTATCGATTTAGCGATTGCTGTTGCACGGCTTGGAAAATCGGATGCGATAACATTATTATACATTTTAGCAACTTCTCCTGGCACCGCCAACAGGTTCTCTACAGTAAGAAGTGGTTCTGCACTACTCCCAACATACACATTATAGGTCATCACTGTAAGAGGTTGAGAGTCTGATATATCAGGTGGCTGCACTACTGTATCAGTAATTCGTTCGCAACCAGATACTACAAAAAGCATGAGTATAAACAAGAGAACGCTTTTTAGTTTTGTCAACATGTTTCCTCCAAGGAAATTATATTTTACATAAATAATTGGACTAATTAATAGAATAAACACTCACTACACACATTCTCCATAGACAAAATCATTGTCAGATGTTGAAAGTTTGACAGGTAGAATTTGATTTATTGCAGTATCTGGAACATCAATAAGCACTCTGATATAGTTATCCGTAAATCCAGCAAGCAAATTCTCCTTGCCTTCTCTACTTCCCTCAACTAATACGTTTTTACATTTTCCAAGCATCCGCTTACGAAAGGATGCGCTTAATTTCTCACCCAAACTAATCATTTCTCGACTGCGTGATGAAGAGATGTGAGAAGAAACTTGATCGGGATATGTAGCTGCTGGTGTGCCTTTACGTGGGGAGTAGCGAAATACATGCAATTGACTGAATCCAACTTTTTCCACGAACTTTAGTGAATCTTTGAATTCAGTATCGGTCTCACCCGGAAAACCAACCATAATATCGGTAGTAATACCGACATCATCAGTAAATCGGTTACGTAAGTTATCAACAAGACCTGCATACTGTGATGTAGAATACCGTCGACGCATATCTTGTAACACTTTATCAGAGCCAGATTGAATAGGTATATGAAAATGTGACATACACTTCGGGAGTGAGGACATTCGTTCTGTAAGTATTTCAGGAAAATACATCGGTTCTATTGAACTGAACCGAATCCGTTCAATGCCTTCAATATCATGAATGCGTTCTAATATATCTGCAATATCCTTATCTCTACCAGTGTCTTGTCCATAAGCACCAAGATGCACACCTGTAATCACTATCTCTTTTATACCGCTATCTGCAATGCGTTGTGCTTCACTTACAATATCTGAAAGCGGACGACTTGTCATCCTACCACGTACATAAGGAATAATACAGTATGTGCAAAAAGCACTACATCCGTCTTGGACTTTTATTAATGCGCGTGTACGTTTTCCTGAACTGCTAACCCCACTACTGAAACGTGCATGTTCACGTATTGCATCATGTTGAACTGGTTGGATTTGGAGGTGTGTCTTTGTTTGTAGCTTGTTGATATAGTTCTGAATGTCAGCTTTCTCTCGGTTTCCAAAGACAAGTGTTACACCAGGAATCTCTTCAATTGCTTTTCTATCACTTTCGGCATAACATCCTGTAACTAATATATCTGCATTTGGATTTTGTCTGATGGCTTTCCGAACGACTTGTCTTGCTTTTTGATCAGCAGTATTAGTTACAGTGCACGTATTGATTAGATAGAGATCTGCAGGTCGTGTGTCATCAACAATCACATATCCATTACGTTCAAGTGTCTCAGACATGGATTGCGTATCGTATTGATTAACCTTACATCCCATCGTAATGAGTTTTGCTGTTTTCATAATAATATTGGTAGAAATTACAATTCGTATTCATAAACAGTGATTACAATTCCTGTAATAGCCGCAGTTTCTGTTCTCAAGATATTTGTACCAACCCTTACAGGGATACAACCTTTGTCAATAGCCGCATCAATTTCCTTTTCGGTGAACCCTCCTTCAGGTCCTACAACAAGGGCAATAGAGTCAACCTTCGGAGTTTCTCTCAATACCGATTTGATATGTTTTTGTTTTTCTTTCTCCCATAAGATTAGTCTAAGTGCATAACTATGCATAGTGTTTAGACATTCTTGAAAATTGAGTATATTGGATAACTCTGGTTGCCATACCCGACCACATTGCTTGGTTGCTGATAGTACAATACGATTCCAACGTTCACAACGGCTTTCACTCGGTTTCTGTAATGATCGTTCAGTTATGATAGGAACAATATACGATACACCCAATTCTGTCGTTTTTTGTAAAATCAACTCCATTTTTTCATGTTTTGGCATACCTTGAAAGAGAGTGATTGATGGCGTAGTTTTTGTAATATACTCGTGATTCAGGATTCTTGCATTGGTCGATTCCGCATTAATGTTCCTGATTTCTGCTATATAAACACTTCCTTCACCATCAATAATCCGAATTGTATCACCAACTTGCAAACGCAGTACATTTCGCAGATGATGATGTTCCGAATTCGAAATCGTTGTAAAATCTTCATTGAATTCAGAATTCGGGGCATAAAATGAATGCATCATTCAATTGATTATTATTCTGTATTATATAACCCAAGTTACTACCTACAAGATTTTAGATAGTCTAACACCGTTGTAAATTTGTAACAATCCATATTTCTCAAGTATTCGTAGCGCAAACTGTTCGTTTGCGTATCCAAAGACACAATCTAACAGATTGTGCTACATTATGTAGCAACTTAGATTATATAGATGTATCTATAGACCTTAATTGATCGATGGCATCTTTTGGATGTTCACTTCGAAAAATTGCAGTACCTGCGACAAGTATAGTTGCACCTTTCTGTGCTGCAATCGGACCTATTTCAGGTGTGACACCGCCATCAACAGAAATGTCGGGTGAATTTTCAAGTTTATTAATGAACTGATGTAATTGTTCAATTTTATTTAATGTATCTGGTATAAATGATTGTCCTCCGAAACCGGGTTCAACACTCATTGGCAATACAAGATCAATATCTGCAAGAAATGGTAAGACTTCATCACATTTTGTTTTTGGAGAAAATGCTATACCTGCTTTAATGTTATGTGCTTTAATCGCTGAAATAACAGCATAAGGTTCATCATCACTTTCAATATGGAATGTAATCATATCTGATCCTACATCAGCTAATGCATCAATATACCTAAATGGGTGTGTTACCATAATGTGTACATCAAACGGTATCTCTGTCCTGTCCCTAAGTGCAGCGATTGATAACGGACTGATGCCGAAATTAGGGACAAATTCTCCATCCATAATATCAAAATGGAGCATGTCTGCACCCGCTGCAATTACACGATCCACCTCTTCACCCAATCGAGTGAAATCAGCGGCTAATAGAGATGGTGCGATTTTAGTTGTAGATTTATTTATAGTAGGCATCACATTATATTAGTTTATTAATTTCAATATCAATAATACTTCAAGTTTATTGATAAAATCGTTCGTCTACCTGTTTTCCATTTTCAAACACAACCACTTGTGTAGAACCAAATACCTTAACCCTTCTCTGTTCTAAGTCAATCACAGATCCAGGTGCGTAATCTCCGTTAACAACTTCACGATTTTGGTATTTATCAATGACCATGATTCTGACTTTTCGTGTTTTTGTTCCATTATCACTTATTGTATGCTTATGCTTTAACCACCTACCTATATACTCAGTCTCTCCTCGTTTCCCGCTAACTTCAAGTGTGATTAAGTCCCCGATTTGAACAAGTTGATCATGTCTGGTAATCCTACCAGATTCTATTGTTGGATGTGGACTATTTTTTATTTCTACATTTAATCCGATTGCCTCAAGTTCAGGTAAAATTTCGTTAACAGGTTGGTTTTTTAGTTCTGGAAGTTTTATGTATTCAGGCTTTCTTCCCATACTCACCAATAGGTTCACAGGATGGTTGCGTTGTTTTTCACTACCTTCAGGGGGATTTTGAGCTATCACCATATCCTTTATATATGTTGTGGAGTGTGCATGAGCAATTAAATTTGGACGAAAACCTGCAGATTTAAGTGTTTCATAGGCAGCATCCTCAGATTTTCCGATAACTGAGGGGACAGTAATTAACACAGACCCAATACTAACCGTAATGCTAACGGTTTGGTGTGGTTTGATGCTGGTATTTGCTACTGGGTTTTGTTCAATAACAATTCCATTTTGTTCGTTACTACTTGCTGCACGAATTGGCTTTTCTGCTTCCAAACCCACTTCGTTTAGTTCTTGTATTGCTTGAAAAAAGTGTTTTCCCACGATGTTGGGAACCAGTACCTCAGTAGACTTAACCCATTGAGGGAGGACAACAAAAACCGTCAACACACCAACAATTCCCATTACAATCATACAATAGATTGCTGTCTTGACCATACCCCATAATATCTTGTTAAGTTTATTCATGATGCTTGCATTCCCATATCAGATTTTCTATGAATCACGAGTTGGAAAAACAATCTCCAGTCTTCAATTGGTACCCATTGACAAAATCGTTTGCAGCCATTACCTTCTTTGTTGCAGGTTGAACTTTGAGTAATTGGATGACACCTTCTCCGGTTTTCACGAACATTTGTCTGTCTGAAGTGATACCTAATGTTCCCGGTTGCTTCATTTCAATGTTGTCTATTTTTACACTTTTTTCATCGTGTGGTTGAGCATGTATTAACTTTAGAAGTATACCATCATTAAAATATGTATATGCACCTGGCCAACCCGCTGTTCCCCTAATGAGATTATGTATAGTTTCTGCCGATTCGTTCCATTTTATGTGTCCTATATTCTTTGATAAACGTGGCGCATGTGTTGCCAACTCATGCGCCTGAGGGGTTGCAGGTGGTGGATGTCCGTTTTTTAGATTATGCAATACATCAACTAATAGTTTTGCTCCTATATCTGCCAACTTCTTATCTAATGTTTCTAACGTGTCGTCAAGTTTTATTGGTATGTGCTCCATACAGATTATATCACCTGTGTCTTCTCCAGCATCTAATAGCATTAATGATACACCTGTCTCTACTTCACCGTTAATTAATGTCCATTGAATAGGTGCTGCACCTCTATATTTGGGTAACAACGAAGGGTGAATATTGATTACCCCACATGGAGGAATATCCAAAACTGTTTGAGGTAAGATTTGCCCGAAAGCTGCAACAACTATCACATCTGGTGCAAGTTGTTTGAGCTTCGAGATAAACTTAGGTTTTCTGACTTTATCGGGTTGAAGGACGTGTATATTACTTTCTAATGCGTACTTTTTTATTGGTGGAGGGTTGAGTTTTTTACCTCTTCCACTTGGTCTATCAGGTTGTGTAACGACTCCGATAATATCAAAGTTATGTGAAATTAGTTGCATCAGAGCCGGAATTGCAAATTCACTGGTACCCATGAAGAGAACGCGCATATTTTGTTGTCTACCTAATTAAATCTATTGATGAAAACAAACAGAGAAGTTAGAAGCGTAATAGAAATAGTGGGATGACTAAACTTTCAGATTGATGGATTTGCCACATATTCAGTTGGGTGTTTGCTACATATTGAAAAGGTTGTCCAATGTATGTTGATACAGCATATCTATTTTCGTAAGGTCCATAACTATTGACACGAGCAAAAAATCCATCAGTAGGCACTTCCTCCTCGGGAGGTGATTGAGGTTTACGTCCTGGCACACTGGGTGCTGACCTGTCAACATCGCGAGTGTGAAACCAATCCCAAATACCAATGAATAGTGAAAACGAAACCGCACATATCCCCATCACACGATAATTCTGTGGTGATAATTCAGGGGCAATTTTATTCGTCTGTATCATCCTAACTCCACGTACTCCTAAATAACTATGTACTGCGGTAAAGGGTAGTGAACTTAACGTAACTATCTCAAACCTTCGTAAAGCACTTTCACTATATTCTTCGTGTTGTGTTTCTTGTTCTTGTGCTTGCGCATTATACGCAACAATGAGAAAGATCAATATAGTAAAAACCAACATACTATTTTTATACTTGAACATAACTACCAACCTTCTTTTGTTCTGTATATATTTAATCAATGGCACGAACACGAAACAAGTGAAATGCAAATAATATAATAACAGCTGTGTCAATCATTACTCTGTTGTATGCGAAAGAGAAATACAATGAGCATTCCTGCGCCGATACACACAGAAATATCTGCTACATTGAATGTGGGCCAATATAGTTGCTTACTTTCTATACCAAACTGTAGAAAATCAACGACTGAACCCAAATAAATTCGGTCTATAAAGTTACCAACAGCACCCCCAAGTAAAAACCCAAGAGAAATTTGCATCCACCGACTATGCTTGAATCTAAATGAATATACAATAATAAAGATAAGTGCTGCAATTGTCACAATAATTAATAGAGTGCGTTGATCAGATAAAATACCAAATGCTGCACCTGTGTTTCTATCATGCCTTATATTAAAAAAGCCTGGAATTACTGAGTAGCCACGTCCTTGTGGAATGTTCATTCGCACAAGCCATTTCGTGTAGATATCAAGCAATAAAATTGGGCATGCAACTAAAATTAATTGCAATGCATTCTTGATATATTGGATCGGTAAAATCACTACCTATGTATTCCTATATAAGTTTATTGTATTCAACGATTCTGCTTGCTGTTCGTGTCGTTGTGGATAGCAATTTGTGGAAGGAAAGTCCACTTTTCTTCAAATATACTTCTTTTCGAAGATAATTCTTCAGCAAATATCTCTTCTGCTAAGTAGGGAAGAATAGGAGAAATACGTTGAATAAGTATTTTGAATATGACTGTTAATGTAATAATTGCTGACTCTGTGGCATCTGTTTGACATATTCCGAAATAATAGTTAAGATCCGTTTTACAAAATTCATAAAGTAGTTGCCACATATTGAAAAAATCTCTTTTCTCGTAAGCTACATCATAATTATTAAGAAGTTGATTTGTCAAAGCAATTGCATAAGAATCCTGTTCAGGCAATTTTTCGTAAAACTGTTTCTTCGGGTTAATTGAGAAGATATTTTGTTTATTGGCATTCTTTTTTGTTTTGATTTCAGATAACAACTTGTAAATTTTATACAATATCTCTTTAAGTTGTGTATATTTTTTATTATGTTTTTCAACTAAATTTTCAAGTTGTTGTGCCCCGTCTCTATCAAGTTGTACTTGATATAAATCGGGAGATATTCCTATAAGTCTTATAACATCTGCAGGGTATTTTTGTAATATATAATCCTGCACCTCAACTTCCCAAACTGCGTCTTCAATTTCATGTAGTTTTAACTGTTTAAAAGGGTGGCTTTCTTTAGAAGGTCTACTGAGTTGAAGGGATATTGATAACACACTCAATTCACCTAACCATTTCAAAAATGCGTTTCTGGGTGCAAATGAAACATTAATCGCAGTATCTATTGTTGACTTTTTGAAATCCGAGGTGTCAAGTGTTTGTAATAAGTTTGCAAAA
The DNA here is from genome assembly GCA_026710795.1 of Candidatus Poribacteria bacterium. Classification (GTDB taxonomy): domain Bacteria; phylum Poribacteria; class WGA-4E; order WGA-4E; family WGA-3G; genus MSPOR6. Next base: position 26,028 of record JAPOQK010000099.1, on the reverse strand, counting down.
TTACTTTCGATATAAGTTGATTCTTTTCTAAAGTCTTTTGAATGACAATTCATACATACTGCATCTGTTGGTAATAGTTCTTCAACGCTTAAACGGAACCAATGTTCTGAACCCCGTCGAATAGCACCACGTACAGCACGAAGTATTTTTTTGTCATTAATAAGGTTGTTACAATTATCACATCTTAGTACGGGAAGAGGAATTCCCCATTGTCTCTGCGAAGATATTTGCATATCAGATACATGTAGCATTTCATTTTGAATATCCTCACGTATTGAATCGTGGTAATGATCCCAGTACTCAGGTGAAGTTGAGATTTCATCTGTAATACCATCAGAATTTGTTGCAAATGTCCAATGTCTATATGGACGTAAAACCGACAAACCATGGCAATGTTGACATTGAAGTTGTTCAGTTTTGTTATTTCCTGCTGTCATTATGAATCCGCGACTTTCTAATTCATCAGTTATAAACTGTAGAGCATTCATTAGATTTAAGCCACATAGAGTTTCTGCATCCTCAGTAAATCTACCATTTTCATCAAAGATAGGAGTCATGGTTGTGGAAGTTAGATGCTTTGTATTTAAGGAGTTACGTATATCAGGTAAACGATTATATAAACTATAACTAAGTGAATGATGCGCTGGGTTAATTGGTATGATACCATCAATTAATTCATTTCTTTCAGAAGAATCTGTAATGGTATCAATTATATCGGTTGGTATTGTTACAAATGGCAGTTCGGATAAAGAAAAAAGTGGGTGTGAAACAAGATACTTACTTAGTTGATTAGCATCTAACTTTGCTAACGGTTCTGGATATTTCTTGCGTTTTGCATTTGGATCAACATATTTTTTCAATTGTGGTTCCGAAAAGATTACATACTGGTCTTTAGATTCGGTGAGATAAAAGTTCGTATTTTCATATATACCTAATCCGATTGTTCCTGCAATTTCCCATATATTTGTCACTGGAAAACGAACAGCGAAATAGACATCTTTACCAAATTCTTCAAAACCATTGTTGAATGGAAATTTTACAAAAGTATAATCAATATCAGTAGAGATAGGATTAACAGTTTTTCCTATTTCCAATGGAGCAACACATTGTGGACACCAATGACTGAGTTTTAGTTCATCTCGTAAATAATTAGAATCTCTTAGTCTATCAAAAAAACTAAATAATTTTGTTTCGTGTCGTGCTTCCAATGTTTTGTCTGATGAAGACCAATCTGCAAATATACCGAGGTTTTTAAATTTCTGTTGCTGAGATTTCAAATGGTCGCTGTACAATTGCCTACACTTTTTACGGAAATTAATGATATTACCGGAGGTAGTTGCCTTGTTTTCTTTTATAACACTCGATTCAATACTAAAAGGAAATGTCTCCCAAAGTGGTGAATAGGAAACTGTGTTTCCATGCAACATTTCGTATTTTAGAAATATATCTTGATAGATTTTTCTGCGAAGCGAGTCAATACTGAGTCTATGTACTGGAGTCGGCATTTCACGTATCACATAAGTCGGCAACTCAGTCGTCTTTTCATCAACTTTATAAACATTTCGCTTCTCCCACAAATTGAGTATTTTTTCTTCGTGTGAGTTCTGTATGATGTTTTCTTTATGCGCAGATGTCTGTTCTTTTTTCTTAGAATTATTGGTATTAACTCGTTTTGTAGAACTCTTTGCCTTCGAATTTGCCTGTTTCATATATTGACTGCCATTTTAGGTAGATGTTCACTATTTGTAAAGCATAACTGTTGAATAACAGATATAAAAATATTTATGGTGCTAACATCCTATTGAGAAGTATAATAAAGAAGATCAGTACAATCGGAGAAAAATCAATCCCTATATTACGACTCATCGGTTGAAGCACATTGCGAATTGGTTGAAGCACCGGGTCTACAAGTTGACCTGTCAGATAATATATTCTACGAATAGTTTCATTCTGTGTGCTAAAAACTATCCATGAAAGGAATACGTTTGCTAAAATAATCAGTGTGTAAATTTCAAGCAAATAACTAAGAAGTTGTGCAAGTGACGACATAACATATTTATCCTTGCCTATTTAATTGAATCCAGTTGTTTTGCGCGTTCAGTAGCAGCTATAATTGCTTCAGCGATTGTAGCGCGTATACCACCACACTCAAGTGCATGAAGACCAGCAGCTGTTGTGCCACCCGGTGTCGTTACACGGTTTTTTAAAATCGCTGGATGTTCCGGTGATTCTGCCAACATCGTTGCTGCTCCCAAAACGGTATGTATTGCCAGTGTTTGTGCTTCCTGACGAGGCAGACCTACTTGTACACCTGCATCTGCCAATGCCTCAATAAAGAGTGCAACATACGCAGGCCCACTGCCACTAACACCTGTCACTGCATTCAGATGTCGTTCTTCCATTACTAAGGTAGTACCGCATGTATTAAAAATCTCCTGTGCAATAGCAATATGACTTTCATTTGCTGTACTACCTGGTGTTAACACAGAAATTGCTGCTTGTACAGATGCTGCTATATTTGGCATTACACGAACAATTGGAGGTGTATCATCAAAATAAGATTCAAGTGATTCTGTCTTTACACCTGCTGCTATGCTTATCAACCATTGTGGTGATGATAATGAGGAAGCAACCTGTGGGAGAATATGTGGTACTGCTACTGGAGGAACTGCACAGAATATTACATCAGAGTTACCAATTAGACTTTCAATGTCTGGAGTAGAATTTACACTGCTTTCCTGACAGGTTCGTGCTACAAGATCCTTATCAAGATCTGTAACCCAGATCTGTTTTGCAGGAAACAGACGGTCAACAATACTCCTAACAATGATTCCGCCCATTTTTCCAACACCTATCACTCCCAAGTTTATGTTATCTATCACTATGTTACTCCTAACATATCCTACGTAACGACTAATCAAATACTAATATGATTGCAATTTCTATAACATAACCAAAATAATAGATGTTGAGTTAACTAGCACCTGCAAAGATTGCTCTCCCAATTCTTACAATGTTTGCCCCTTCTTCAATTGCAATTTCAAAGTCGTTTGTCATTCCCATTGATAAGTATGGCATTGTAATACCGGGAAACTTCTTGGTTTTAATTGTCTCTGATATAGATCTAAGTAATGCAAATGCTCTACGATTTTCATCTGCAGATGTGTTAAACTTACCCATCGTCATTAATCCAACAATGCGTGCATGTGGATATGACAAAGACTTTTCAATAAAATCGATCACATTGTCTGATTCTAAACCGAACTTACTTTCCTCACCGGTTGTATTTATTTGGATTAAAATATTTGCTGTTTGTTTTTTAATTTCTGCTCTGTGTGCTATTTCCATTAAAAGTCTCAGACTGTCAACAGAATGTATTAATGTGAACATTTCTAATGCAGACTTAACTTTATTTCTTTGAAGATGTCCTACAAGATGCCATTCACAAATATGTTTTTCGAATGGTGTTTGTAAGATAGAATGCATTTGATCGTATTTTTGCTTTGCTTCTTGTATACGGTTTTCACCCAGCAAGGTCTGTCCAACAGCAAGTAGCGTCTGTATCTCTTCCAATGAACGACCTTTAGTTACAGCAACAAGCTTAATTTTATCTGCTGTCCGTCCACTACGATTCGCTGCTGCGTCAATTCGTTCTTTAACTCTGGCAAGGTTATCAGCAATATGTTTCAATTGCTATTCTCCATACACAATTCATTCATCTAAATCGTTTGGATTCTTTTTAAAAATTTTAATGATGCTTGAATAATAGTTTTTTATTTCCTCTGTGTATATTAGTCTACCGATTGAGGCTGTCAATATTCCAAGACATATAATGCCAATACCAACAACAACAATATGTGTAGCCTCAGCATATATTTGTGTAACCCTAACTGCTGTGGTATTTGCTTTAGATAATTCCTTTTGATATTTATTAGGATGGTCACACCCTCGCACAATCATTATGAGACCAAGAACACACGTTAAGACAGATAACAATGCAAAAAAGGAACGCATTCCAAACCTCACTTTGGTCTGTGACCGAGTGATTGCATTGTCACTTAATGATACCATTTTTTGAGTGTCAATGCAAATTTCTTTGAGTGTCAATATGTGATTTAGATTCACTATGAAATGGTATCTGGATTAGAATATATACCATAACAGTGTGAACCTGTATAATGTCTATTATTTTGAATTTCTATATGAGATGAATAAAGGATAACATCCTTCCTGTTTGTCCTCCTTCAGCACGGTATGAATAAAAATCTTCTGTATTACATGCAGTGCAAAATGGAGAAATTGAAATTGATTTATACGGCACACCAGCGTCAACTAACTGACAGAGATTAGCAGTTTGTAAACATAAACATTGTCCATTGTGGACATCCCTTCCAAACTGATCGGAAAACTGTTTCAACAGTTCAGGACTTACTTCATAGCAACACTTTTGAATAGAAGGTCCTAAATGAACAAGACAATTCTCTGGTTCGGTTCCAAATGTAGTTTTCATTTGTAATACGGTCTTGACTGCAATTTTGGCGTATGTACCACGCCATCCTGCATGTGCAATTCCAATAACCGGTGTTGCTATATCTAAGATAAAGATTGGAACACAATCTGCAGTAAATATCCCCAATGTTGAACCTTGTCGAGATGAAATCAGTGCATCTCCAGTATTTTCAGATGTATCTTGTTTATCTACTATCCAACCGGAATACTGTATATTATCTGCATTAATAACAGTGTCACTGTGGATTTGATTGCAATATTTTAGTGTATTGATTCCAGTAGAATCTGAAAAGCGTTGTTGATTTTGGAATACAGCTGTATGTTCGTCTCCGACGTGCCATGCAAGGTTTAAAGACGTGTAGGGTTTTGTACTAACCCCTCCAGAACGGAGACTTATTCCTGCCTTGACCAAACTTGTTTGTGTTAACTCATGAATGGTATGATACAAATTTGTTGTCAAGATATATAATCTTCCCGGGGTGGGCTAAATATGTCAAGTGCTATTGCTGGCTTATCGAATGCCTTCGCACTGTGTTTTACATGAGAAGGAATAAGGTATGTATCACCTTTTTTTAGGAAACGGGATTCTCCATTAATAGTCAATTCAAATGTACCTTCCAGGACCATCCCCATCTGTTCATGCAGGTGGCTATGTTCAGCAACTGTACTATTGGGTTGCAGGTGAACATACGATAACATCAGTTTTTCACCATGGATAGTTCTAATAGTAACACCGTCAAACACCTGTATTTCAGGTTGGTCATTGATATTTATAAAAGGCATAATGAATGCTCCACCGATAATATCAACGTGAGAAAATAAAAATTGGCTACACTACGGATAAGGAATGTCTGATGTAGGTGGTTCTACATAGAGGACACGCTTACAACTGGTACAATACACAAGTTTATCATATTTTTGAGCTTCTTTCATGTTTTGCGGTTGAATCGTGAGACGGCAACTACCACAAGTCCCGTTTTTTCCTAAAGCAACAAAATCGCCTTTTCGTCGTTCAATCCAACGATGATAGAGTGTAGTGAGTGTCTTATCAATTTTCGGCAAGTATTGTGTCCGTTGTTGCATTTTTTCATCAATAAGTGCCTTTAAGTTTTTTCGTTCCTCCTGATATTCAGATGTTTTCTTATTATTATTCTGATCCTCACGAGCCACCTCTGCTTCAAGGTCCGCTAATTCCTCCTTCAATAGATCCACCGTTTCCATAAGTTCTAAGATCTCACCCTCAGTTTCGTCATCTTTCTTATCAAGGAATTCAATCTGGTTTTCAAGAGCTATATAAGCATCATTTGAAGTAACTTCACGCTGTTCATTCTTATACTTTTCACGCTGCGCTTCGTTCATTTCTAAATCGGCGTTTTTTGATCGGAGAGATTTTTCAACTTCAGCGAGTTCATCAGACTTTGCTGTAATATCTGTTTTGAATTTAGTTACATGTGCTTCTAACTGTTTTATTTGGTGAGGGATTGAATTAAAACGTTCATGGATGGACAACAACTCTCTGTCATGCTCCTGAAGTTGATAGAGCAGGCTAAGTTGTTGTCTCATAGATTCGTTAGCCATTATGTTTCAGCCTCCTTTTCTACGAGGAATGCGAAGAAAATACCGATTTGATATAGGAAAAAAAGTGGTATCGCCATCAGTAGCATTGAACCAGGGTCTGCAGGTGTTAGCAACGCAGATAATACACAGATACCTAACAACGCAACACGTTGTTTTCCACGAAACCCGCGTGAATCAATTATTCCAATACGCGCAAGAAATGCCATTACTATCGGCAACTCAAAAGCAATACCAAACCCTAAAATTAACCCTGTTACAAATTTGAGATATCGTTTCAAATCCCAGAGATTATTCAACTCTTGAAATAGTCCAGCAGCGAATTGCAACACAACTGGAACTACAATAAAATATGCAAAAACTGCTCCGAGAAGAAAGAAAAAAATAATAGTCAAGAAAAGTGGTAACGCAAATCGTTGTTCCTTTTGATTCAATGCAGGAAATACAAACATCCAAATTTGATATAAGATGATCGGTAGCGAAACCAACACCCCAGCGGTAATACCGATAGTCAGATAAGCCATTATAGCCTCAAAAGGACCAGTTAAAATCAGTTCTGCTTCTACATTTGATGTGCCTGATCGCAGAGATAGTGCCAGGAAACCGAGTGTTGAACCATCATTACCAGCACTTGCTTCAATTGCATTCACAACCATGTTCGAAATTGGACTCTGCATTGGTAGTTTAAGGACATATAATATCGTATTTGAAAAGGCGAAACCAATGACAGAAAACACACCTAAAGCGATAAGACATTTAATTATGCGTCGTCGTAATTCTTCAAGATGCTCCCAGAAAGACATTGCCAAATCATTAGATTTCATCTCATTGCTTTCTCACGGAGTTACACAGATTTGGGTGGATCGTTTTTATTATCATTATCATTATCATTTTCCAATTCATCTGTGGCTTTTGTTATTTCATCTTTGATTTCATCACCAGCACTTTTAAATTCACGGATGGCTTTTCCTAATGATCGCCCCATCTCTGGTAATTTTTGCGGTCCAAATACTACCAACGCAATCACGAGAATTATAAATATCTCCATACCACCTGGTCCCATGTTCTTATATCCTCCTATGATAAGATGTGGCAGACCGATGTAATAGATAGTATATCATATACAAGCATTATTGACAAACAATTTTAGCCAAATTCATGTTGTATTTTATGTTGAATATGTGCAATTACAGTGCTATTATGTCAACGACGCGGGAAGAAGGTATCAATCCCTGTAACAACATCTTCAATGTGATGTCCATATTGTTTTTGGTAACTTTCATTTGTATTACGTTCTGTTTCGGTTAGGTCCGTCAGTGGGAAAAGGAGTGTTTCCCGACTACGTTTGCCAGATTCGTTCATAGCTATGTTCATCTCCTGATCTTGTCTGGCAAGGACAGCACCGTATTCTGGTTCCGTATCATTGTGTATGGCATTTGCTATGCTTAGAAGTTCATCTGCTACAGCAATTTGCCCCTCTGATAGTGGATAATGCTTGAGTGGATTTTCCCACGTTACAGTTTGTTCAGGGAGTTCCAGTTCTATCTTTTCAATAACATCCACACCATCAACATCTATAGTCGTACGTTTGGCACGGTGTGGGATACCTTTCGCACCCGATTGCAAGTCTACAGCAGGTGTTACATAAATATCTTCTCCGACAATTGTGCCTTTGCTGCCATCAATTTGTGAGATACCAGTTTGACCTCTCCCAAGAGAACGTGCATGAATAACATTGGAGTAAACCATCAATGCAGTTGCGTTATTATCAAATTCAATAAAACCGAGACTCCATCTTTCACTTGTATGATTCCGTTTCATACGATCAATTATTGGTATGACTGGACTTGTTTGAGTTATACCGAGAGCAGATTTTGGTTCTCCACCAGCGCGTAGACGGAGCATACTCATGCCGTGATAGCCACCTTCGTAGAAAATACGGTATATCCTCGCAACATCTCCGATAATGTCTGCTTCAATAACTTTTGACAAAAATCTCTCACGAGGTGCTCTATAATAATTTTCCGCTACCTCAAGTTTGACATTATTCGCTTTTGCACGTTCAATCATCATGTCCGCGGTGGGAAGCGTGACTGCTATTGGGGTTTCACACAAAATATGGATACCTGCATCTGCCATAAAACATGCTATAGCGTGATGTGCTACTCCCGGAACCGTGATATCGACAACATCAAGTTCTTCCTGTTTTACTAAATCACGAACATTGGTGTATGGATTGGCATCAAACTGTTTTGCATAACGGACTGCTGTTTCTTCGTCAATATCGCATATTGCAACAAGATTGTATACATCTTTTAGTTTTGCAATTACAGGTAGATGGGAACCACCACCACGTCTGCCAGCACCTACTAAAGCTATATTGAGTTTGGACATAGAACACTCCTTCATTAGGTTACAGATTATATAATATTTGGAATCATCTCAACATTGTTACTAAAAATAACATCAAATAATGATCGCGTCAATGAAATTCAATGAATGGACAAGAATGTAGTTTCTTGATAAAATCATAAATATGTTATTGGGGTGTCGTTATTTACAATATTTCACATTGAAAGTATAAAATGTTTGCACTTATCCTCAAAGACCTTCGCTCATTTACTAATACAAGAAAATACCTACTATTTCAGTTCATAGTTATTGCTGTAATTGTGTTTCTTTTTATGGTTGCTACTATAGAATTCTATGCACAAGCAATTGACACTAATCAGAGCAGAATTCCACAGGATGTAGGTAAACAAACGTATACTGTAATAGTTATATGTATTTTCATATCACTATTTCACATTCCAAAACATGCTGTGGAATTAGTGTATTTGGAAGGAGCAAAGTTAGTGAATAAAGAGCATGGAAGATACATTAACATTGAAATACTGATGTTATCACCTTTGGCAAATTGGAAAATCGTTTGTGGCAAAATAGCTGCTATTGTTATTTGGACAATCTTTGGTATCTGTTTAACTATTCCAATATTTGCTTTATCAATGTACATTGGTGGTTTGACGATAATACAGTTAGTCAAATGTGGTACGGTTTTTACTATTTGCAGCGTTTTTTTCGCTATTATTGGAATAGCACACGCTTCATTGCACCCTCCTAATCGCGCAATAGGAATCAGCTATGGGGTAATACTTTCTGTTACCTTTCTACCGCTGCTACCTATATCACCATTTGCAGCAATACCACTGTTTGAAATGTTGAGTCCAATCTCAGCTTTATTATCAATTCTTCAATCACCCACATCACAGTCTTGGATTTGGAACAATATATTGTTAGGTGGATTATCTCTTTTCATTTTTCCAATTCTGATTAGAAATTACCGATAGACTTACCTGTTATTTATTACTCGAATTTATATGTAGGAATCCTTAGATATATAACCGTATCACGCTGCAAATTATTCTATGAAAACTACACCAATATTCCAAAACCTAAACATACAATCACAGCAGTCCAATAAGCCAGGGGTGACATTTCGCGCAATCCTGATTGGTATTATACTTATCCCTCCTAACACCTATTTCATTATGGCAAACCATCTCCGTTTTTGGAGCACTTTACCAACAACAATGTCACTTATCTACAATGTTGTAATAACGCTGATGGTATTAGTATCTCTGAATTTTCTGTTGAAACTAATTATGCCACGTTTCGCGCTACGGCAGGGAGAATTGCTTACGATTTTTGTCATGCTGTCATTGTCTTCTGCGATTGCAGGACACGACATGATGCAAACTGTCGTCCCAGTAATACCCAACGGATTTTGGTTTGCTACACCTGAAAATGAGTGGCAGCAACTCTTTTGGCGGTTTCTACCCAGTTGGATGACACTAAGCGATCTATCTGTTTTACAAGATTTCTATGATGGGGATACGACCTTTTATACAAAAAAATATATGTCTGCATGGTGGGAACCGATTCTATGGTGGACTCTGTTTTTATCCGTTGTAATATGGGTTATGATTTGTATTGATCTTCTCATTAGAAAGCAATGGATTGAACGTGAAAGATTGACATATCCTATTGTGCGACTACCAATAGAGATGACACATTCTGACGGACGACTCTATAAGAATAAATTCCTATGGGCAGGTTTTGCAATTGCAGGTGGAATTGATTTAATTAACGGCATACATGCATTCTATCCTGTATTTCCGGAGATACCTGTTCGTAAAGCTGATTTGGGAATCTATTTTAATGAAAAACCTTGGGATGCTATGGGTTGGACACCGGTTTATATACTATCTTTCGGTGTTGGACTTGCATTTTTAATGCCGTTGGAAATGTCCTTTTCTCTCTGGTTTTTTTATCTATTTTGGAAAGGAGAACGAATATTAGGGAGAGCAATGGGTTTACAAGTACTACCGGGTTTTCCTTATGACGGACCACAAGGGGTTGGGGCATACCTTGCTATTGCTTGTTTTGCTCTATATGGTGGACGAAAACACTTCTATTCTATGTTTAGAAACCTAATCAATACATTTAGAATGAGAGGTGCTATTTCCTCCTCAACACAAAATCCTACTCCTGAGATGAGGGATTCAACAGACTATCGGTTGCCGTTAATAGGACTGTTAGCAGGGATCTTATTCCTATTCATTTTTTCAGGTTATGGTGGGATGGTTGTTTGGATGATCGCATTATATTTTCTTATTTATTATCTCCTTGCAATTGGTATTACACGAGTACGAGCGGAAGTCGGTCCTCCCACTCATGAGATGTTTGTTGCAAATCCGCGGCAGTTCATATTGGATTCGATAGGGTCACGCCATATTCCGCCACCAAGTCTTACGATGATGTCGTTATTTTATGCATTTAATCGTGGTTATCGCGCACACCCAATGCCACATACATTAGAAGGATTTAAGATTGCAGAAGTTACAAACATGAAAGCATGGAAAATTGTCATTGCCATGATGTGTGCTGTTGTATTCGGTATTCTCGCATCGTTTTGGTCATATTTAGTTGTATCTTATGATATAGGTGCAAATCCAGGATTGGGTAACGGTGGGTATAATAGACTGAGGACATGGTTATATTATCCGAGTGAAACAAACGTCCCAGCAGTAACATTCATGGGAATAGGTTTTCTGTTTACTGGTTTATTGTGGTGGTTACGTACACGGTTCCCTGCTTTTCCTTTCCACCCGACAGGATATGCTGTGGCAAGTAGTATGTGGACGTTTGGGTGGTTATGGTTTTCAGTATTTATTAGCTGGACTGCAAAGAATCTAATCCTAAGATTCGGTGGAATACGTCTCTACCATCGTGTTCTACCACTATTTTTAGGGTTGATCCTTGGAGAATTCATTGTAGGAGGTGCATGGGTAATTATTCGGCTAATATGGGGTATCTCCGTATATTCATTTTACCGTTAAATATGTTAGTTGTATATGCAATCTGCTCTTGACCTATCTGTATCAGCAAAGTTACACATTCTCTACAGGAGTTTGTTTTCCCACCAATCAAGATAATCTTCATCACTGATATCCGGTGAAATACCTCGACTCTCCATTTTATCTCTATAACTTTCATCCATGTTTTTATCCCAGTAACTCTTGATTTCATCGGATTCAGGTGTCTCTCCCATGTCTCCTGTCGCAGCAATCCATTCATCCAATTTGATGTTAAGGTTACTTCGAACGGTACTGTAACTATTGTCATTCGCAAGATTATTCACTTCATGTGGGTCATTTTGTAGGTCATATAGTTCTTGAGTAGGACGAGTCTGTTGTAGAAAATGCTGTTGTACCTCAGTCAGTTCACCTTTTTCGGATAAGATTCGGATTAATGTCCATAAAGGATATTGCAATTTCTTATAACCGTTGAATTGCATGTAAGGCAATTCAGGGTGATAGTTGCGGATAAGTTTGTACTGTTTTGTACGGACGCAACGAATGCGATCATCTGTTCCATCGCATCTATCGCGCGCTGCGAAGATTGCATCTCGTGATGTTGCTTCCGAACCGAGGAAGATTTGTCCCTGCACATAGTGTGGAATATTAATTCCAGTGAGAGACAGTGAAGTTGGCATAAAATCTATACCACTCACCAGTTCATCGCTAATGACTCCCGCGTCTACATTTCCCGGATAACGCACGATCAGTGGTACACGAATACCACCATCGTAGAGGAATTGTTTGCACCGAATATGTGCACGTCCATGGTCACTAATAAAAAAGACAATGGTGTTCTCTGTGAGACCTTCATCGTCTAATCGATTGAGAATTTTACCGACCTTTTTATCCAAAATCTGAATACTTTCTAAATAGAGCGCCCAATCCTTTCGTGTAAGTGGATGGTCAGGGTAGTAAGCTGGCAACTCAACATCATCTGGGTTAATTGGACGTTCTGGATCCGGTTTAAAGACACGATGTGTGTCAGGTATGTTTATTTGTGCATAAAATGGTTGTCCCTTATCACGTTCTGTCCAATCTATTCCATCAAAAGGATTTTCACGTTGGAAGTTGAAATCAGTTTTTCCACGACGGTTATAGGGAGGTCCAGGACTGTTACAGGTGAAATAACCCGCTTCACGGAAACTGTCTGTGATGAGTTTCATGTCTGAACGTAAAGGTTTGTCTCGATTACTGCGATGGTTATGTGCATCAAAATGGGTTTGATATGTCCCAGTAATAAGTGCAGAACGACTTGGTGAACAGACAGGACAAGTTACAAAGGCATTCGAAAAGAGTGTTCCCTCTCCTGCAAGACGATCAATATTTGGTGTTGCGACTGCAGGTGTGCCGTAAGATGCTAAATCTGGTGAAAGGTCTTCTCCGTATATCCATAAAACATTTGGTTGTGTTTTTGCCAAAACTATCTCCTTGATATCTCTGATTTCGTTATTCTGTATTATTGAGCCTATCCACGACAAATCTACTACGAAACAGTGTTTGTCTTAACGGTGGCATCTGGTCAAGCAATTTAGAATGTGGTTTGTAAACTCTTGCATATCCACTGTCTACTGGACTATAAAGATTGAATATCGCTAACCTGTCATTGTCAGTATTTGACCAAGGATTCGCACTGTGAGTTAATGCTTCGGTGAAAAATAGAAGAGAACCGGGTGGACATCCGTAAGTGCTCCAAATATCAGATTCTGGATTCTGTATTTCAGATGGGGCGGTGTAGACAGATTTATGACTTCCTGTAACTAACAGCGTTCCGCCTTGACCTTTCTTCACCTCATTCAACTCCCACACAATCCGTGTGTGTGGACTATACCCTTTACCGGGAAAAGCGTTGTAGTAATGTACATCACCTGGAAATCGGAGCAACCCATTTCCGTTGTGTGGTCCAAATCCACCCATCCCAGGTGTTCGGTAGAATAGACTTGTACTCTCGACAGTATATCCGTAGCTATCCAAACTTGACACGGATGGATGTGCTGTGAATTCATTGAGTAGAGAAACGACTAAGGGATGATCAATTAGTTTTTGGAGTGGACCACCGAGAGTGCTACGTTCATGTTCCGGAATTGATTCAGGTTCATGATGCAATCTATTTGCGAATTCCCGCATCTCATTTAATTCAGTACCCGAATATACTTCTGGGACCAGATACCATCCGTGAGTATCAAATTCGTATCTCTGTTCAACAGTCAATTCAGGAACAGCGATACCATCTGCGTTATGGGTTGGTAGTTCACAAGTGTCTGTCGGTAGTAGAACGTTTGAATATGTCTGCATAATGTTGTCTCTTTTCTCAATGGATTCCAAGATTAATGTCACTTTTCAATGGAATAAGCTGACGTGCGATTTCCAAAATCACCGTTAATAACATTTCCTCCAGCATATACTTCTCTAAAAAGCGTCTGTCGTTTAGGTTGCATCGCTTCTATTAATTTTGGATGTGGTAACCAATTCGACCAACGACTTGCAACAGTGTTATACAAATTTGAGATACGCGTTCTGTTATTCTTACCAGATTGAGGTGTATCTTGTAAATTCATCTGTGTGATAGATTCAGTAATCAGGAAAAGAGATCCTGGCAGACACTCGTAAGTTTCCCATATCGGTGAATTATCATCAATAATAACATTTGGGACTGGATATGCAGATTTGTGACTACCCGTTATAAATCGAAAACAATTTGTCTCTACATTTACCTCAGAAAATTCCCATATAGCACGTGTTAATCCACTCCATCCACGTCCGGGAACACATCTATAAATATGGGAATCTCCGGGTAGACGAAATAGACCATTACCTTTGTTATTTGATGATTGCGAATACTTATCACTCTGTGCAGCTCCGAATATAATGTCAGATTCTTCAAGACGAAACCCGTAACAATCTTCACTTGCAGCGGGTGGATACGCTAAAAATTCATTCAACAAACCTACAACAGTAGGATGATCTACGAGTTTTTGAAGGGGACCACCGAGGCCACACCGCTCTTGTTCAGGGATGCTGTCCGGTTCATTTTTCAGTTGATAGCAGAAATCACGCATTTCCTCAATCTCTGCTTCAGATAAGATATTGGGAATTAACAACCATCCTTTACGGTCAAAGTCGTACTTTTGTTTCTGTGTTGGTATAACGACTGGCAAACCTTCAGCATTTGTGCTTGTTAGTTCCTCTGGTTCCACTTCAACAGCACTTCCAAGATTTTTGTTCACAACAAAAGGTTTCTTTGTTGTAAGTTCTTTGTAAGCCATACAAATCCCTTCTCAATAAATCATAACTGAAAACATAGTCTATCACGTAAACTAAAATCTGTCAAAAAATACAGATCATACACGAATGAAATTAGTTGTGGGTTTTTGTTTTATTTACACAATTCAATATAATCTCTTATAGTCCATATAGAGAGGCGAACCTATACCTGTTAATTTATCGTTACATTGTTTGTCCGTATGTGCTATAAATTGTGACTTTTTGCACGTCACTGTGACGTTTTTCATCCAGTCAGCATAAGGAATGTGACGCGAATTTCGATTTTTTTTTCGGGCTCCTTTTTGTTCTTTTTTTCTTGACCTACCTTCACAATTTGTAAGACATGAAACTTAAAAACACATAGGTGTCAACCTAAGAAAAATTGCTGGATATTCCCTTGTGGGAGGGCTTTCTAAGTCCGATTTTCTTCTTGTAGGAGCGACTTCCTGGTCGCGACTGGTAAATCAACGGTATGAATGCCATTAGGCATTCCCCGGGTCGCTCCTACAGAATGTAAGATGTCGGACTTCGCTGTGCTCACTCCGACCTACGAAGAACTTAAGTTGACAGCTATACTATGAAACTTAGAAAACCCATATACAGTCCTTTAGTCACAAAAACCGAGTACTACACACTTGGTGAATTTGTGTTTATACCTCATTCTAACGTATCTCAACTCGTGCCACAGATATAATCCTATATTCTAAACAAATGTTAATTATATAGTATCTTTTTGTGGGTGTCAAATTAAAAAGTGAAATGTTTTATTGGATATATGTTGGTATTTTATAGGAATATTAAATTGTGATTGTCTGAACCAGGATTACAAGATTTTCAGGATAAGAAATCGCGACCCGGAGGTCGCTCCTACAGAATATAAGATGTCGGACTTTGCTGTGCTCACTCCGACCTACGAAGACTGTAAATCCTTGTTGAGACAAATAATGATTGAACACCTCAAAAAAGCAAATAGAAACAGTAACGTTTGTGATAAAATCTGATCAAAAACCTTAAAACTAAATAAACCTGCTATAAAGCGTATTCCTCTTGACATACGTAAACTTACAGGATAAAATATCTGTGTCTAATTTGTCAAAAAATAGATTGGAAATTACACTGATAAGATGCAAGAATCATCTAACAAAATACATCAACTTAAAACATCAAATCTGTCAAAAGACTTCGGTGATGTTGAAGTCTTGCGGAATATATCATTTAGTTTTAATGCTGGAGACTCAGTTGCTATCACAGGTCCTTCTGGATCTGGAAAAAGCACACTCTTACATATCATTGGTACTATAGAAGAACCAACTAAAGGTAAGGTTGAGATAAACGGAACCGATCCGTTCCAACTATCTGAACCTGAACTTGCACGTTACCGGAACAGTGTAATAGGTTTTGTATTTCAAGATCATCATCTATTACCACAATACTCTGTACTTGAAAATGTCCTCATTCCTACCCTTGCATTCAAACAAAATCATAATGTTACTTCATTGGCACAAGATTTATTGAAACGTGTGGGTTTAACACACCGAATGTCGCATCGTCCTGCAGAACTTTCCGGTGGAGAACGTCAACGCGTAGCAATTGCCCGTGCACTAATTAACCGTCCAAGCATCTTACTCTGCGATGAACCAACAGGTAATTTAGATGCTACGACGGCTGGAAATATCACTGACCTACTATTTGAGATGCATAGTATAGAAAAAAACATCCTTATCGTTGTAACACATAATCTTGGACTTGCATCACGTTTTCAGAATAACCTTAGACTTGCTGATGGAGTTTGCTCCATAGAGACAGAGAATATAGTTGATGTTTGATGTTGATTCCCCTATCTTTGAATTGAATTTATGCGTACTTTTTTGAAGACAGCGAAGCACTATTGGCGAATTCATCTTATAGTAGCACTATGCACTGCAGTTGCAACTGGTGTCCTTTCAGGTGCCTTGATCGTTGGGGATTCTATGCGTGGAAGCCTACGCAACATTACATCAGAAAGGTTAGGTGGTATTCAGCAGGCACTTATCGCCGATCACTTTTTTCAACCAGAGATAGTAAATACACAGGATACGGTACCAGCGATACTGTTGAATGGATCTGTCGTCGCAGCGGAAACTGAAGCACGTGCTTCAAAGGTCAATATCTACGGTATTGATAATTCCTTCTTTGATTTTTGGGATGTGGTAGATGTTCCAGAATTCAACAAATTACAAAATCAACCGTTCGCACACATTGGTATCAATCAAGCACTCCAGAATGAATTGAAGGTTGAGATAGGAGATGCGATTCTTCTTAATCTACCACAAGCAACAGAGATTCATCCAGAATTTCTTCTCGGCACACGCGACACCGACGAAGTGATACAAAGACTTCGTGTGATTGTCAGTGATGTTATTACGACAACTAACGCAGGCAGATTTAGTATCCAACCACATCAAAGTCTTCCTCTAAATGTTTACATATCTTTGCCAATATTACGAAAAGTAATAAGTCAACCTGACAAGGTAAATGCGCTGTTTACCGCAGATGTAGAACCGCTTTCGTCAAATAAACTTGAACTGACAATTGAAAGACTTGGATTAAACATAATTTCTAATGAAAACCATTTCGATCTACAAAGTCAACAGTACCTTCTGGAGCCAGTACTGTCTGAGATAGCTCTCAATGTCGCATCTGATAACAACATACCGATACTTCCAACATTGACATATCTTGCAAATTCCATATCACCTGTTGATGCCTCACAGCAAGAGGAGTCAAGTAATAAATCAGTGCAAGTTCCATATTCAACTGTATTGGCTTTACCATTTGAAAAGGGTGAATTCTCAGACCTATTAAACAGATCTACCTCTGAAGTTGAAAAGAATCTTTATCAACAAATACAACAACAGGAAATCAAGCGACGCGAATCGAAAGATGGTGAAGAGTGGAAAGAAATAAATAAAGAAGTACAAAGAATTCAAAATGTGAAGTCTGATATACATTATGTAGAAGGTCAAAAAGTCAATTCCACTGAATATAGAAATATCAGGGTTAAAATTGATAAGGCATTAGCAGAAGTTAACAGGAAACTAAAAGGTTTCTCTTCTATCAATCCTTTACTTTTACCAATCGTCTTGAATAAATGGACAGCAGATGACCTTGGTGTAAAAATTGGCGATAAAATCAAGATGACATACTTCAGTGTCAATGCTGAAGAAGAGTACATCACAGAGACAGCATATTTTATATTAAAAGCCGTTGTTCCTATAGATGGTATCGCTGCAGACACAGACTTGATACCCTCATTTCCGGGTATCCACGATACAACTAATCTATCCGATTGGGAACCCCCTTTTCCATTTGATTATAGTAAAGTGCGTAGCAAAGACGAAACATATTGGGATGAATATAAGGCTACTCCAAAAGCATTTATTACTTTAGATATGGGTAAACGGTTATGGAAAAATCGGTTTGGTGACCTTACTTCTCTAAGGATGGGAGCAGCACCTGGATTAGATATTGATGCAACACAATCACTTTTTGAAACTGAATTTCTCAAGAGAATTGAACCAGAACAGATCGGATTCCAATTCCTATCTCTACAAGAAGAAGGGATTAATGCCTCTAAAGGTTCTACAGATTTTGGGATGCTATTTAGTAGTCTTAGTATCTTTATTATTTTAGCTGCAGCAACACTCGTTGGTGCTATCTTTGCAATCGGTGCTACACAACGATCCCGAGAGATAGGGATACTACAAGCAGTTGGATTCAAAATTGCACAAATTCGTCGACGTTTTCTATTAGAAGGAATCCTAATTGCAACCATTGGAAGTCTTTTCGGTTGTCTACTTGCTATCGGATATGCCAAACTCATGATATACGGTTTAAAAACATGGTGGTTACCAGCAATTGGAACTCCGTTCATTAATCTTCATATAAGTGGTTGGAGTTTGATGATTGGTATCCTTGCTACAATTGTAGTTGTAATGTATTTTATACGTGGAGTAGTCAAAAGACTTGGTAAAGCACCTACCGCAGTACTTCTTTCAGGAGAAACTGATTTTGATGAAGTATCGCGTAGATCAAAAACTGAAAGTGAAAAATCCTCTATAAATCGTTCAGTGAACCTATTCCTTGGATCCATCTTTGGTATACTTGCTGGATATTACCTAATTACTGATGGTTGGTTTGGACTTTTATATGTTCTGGTATTTTATGCAATTGTAATTACAATCATCTATTTTCTTTCTCGCAGTAAGTTTGGTACATTTCTTACGGACAGACTCGGACCATCAGTATTATCTCACCCAAGAAATACACAAAACAAATATCAAATTGTATGGTGGGAACTTGCATTGGGATTAGGTATTGGCACAATAGTAGGTATTATAGGTACAATATTGGTTTTTTCTTTAGATGGTTCTCATATATACGAGGCAGTTGAAGGGTTAGTCAAGCACCCCATATTCAGATTGTTAGGTTCTGCACTCGGTATTCTGGGAACAGGTTGGTTAGTCTTTGACAAATGGTTAGGTTCGCAAAGAGTCCCGAAACGGTTTAGTCGTCTGAGATTTGGACTTAAGAATGCAGCTTGGCAACCGATGCACAGCCAAAGTTCTGTGATAATCATGAGTTTTGCATGTTGTATCATAGTGGCAGTAGGAGTCAATCGACATGATGCACTTCCTGAAACAGAATATGCATTTGTTGCTGAGTCTTCTCTTCCTCTACACCATAGTCTAAATTCACCGGACGGAAGACTTGAACTCGGTTTTGACGAAGAAGGTTCTCAGTTGTTAACTGAATCAGAAATATACCCGTTTCGGGTACTGCCTGGAGAGGATGTAAGTTGTCTTAATCTCTATAAACCTGAAAAACCACAGATATTAGGTGCACCAGATAGAATGCTTTATGAAGATCCGTGGCATTTCTTACAACAGGATTCAAGACATGAGAATAGAATACATGCAATTGGTGATGATAAATCACTACGTTGGATTCTACATCATGATCCAAAAGAGGATTTTTTAATTCAAGATGAATTTGGAAACGACTTAAGTCTTCAACTTGAAACGGTAAGTAATAGTCTTTTTCAAAGTCAATTAATTATATCTGAATCCGACTTTACAAAGTATTTCCCAAGTCAAAGCGGGTATCAATATTTTCTAATAAAAACCCCTCTTGAATTGCAAAATAATACACTACAAGTCCTTGAAAAGACCTTAGAAGATTACGGTTTAGACGTTACATCAGCAGCTGATAGATTGGCAAGTTTTCGTGAAGTAGAAAACACATACATCTCAACATTTCAAAGTCTCGGTGGTTTAGGCGTTCTTCTTGGTACATTCGGTTTAGCGATGGTTTTATTTCGTAATATCATAGAACGAAGAAGAGAATTGGCGACTTTACGAGCATACGGTTTTAGACGAAAGCTACTGTTTAATATGTTGTTCCTTGAAAGTGGTTTCCTACTCTCTGTCGGTATGCTTATTGGGATTCTGGCGGGTATCGTTGCGATTCTCGGTTCTCAAGGACATCTTCCCTCATTTCCCTGGTTATCACTGACGATTACCTTGATATTGATATTTGGGTTTGGTATAATTGCAAATAGTATTGCCGTGGTCGTTGCCCTCCGAAGTCCGTTATTGTCAACTCTGAAAACGGAATAGATAAGGAATAGATAGAAGAAAAAGGATGTTGTTGTAGTCTATGGCACGTACATTAAACTTAATTCCCTCAGCTATAATATTCCTTGTTTCATTCATAACACTGATTGGTTGTACAAGTGACTATGAAACCGAACTCTCTTCTGCTGCAAGCCATACACAACAAGGTTGGCAACATTACAGATTAGGTGATTACACACAAGCACTAATCAGTTTTGAACGTGCAATCAATACCGACCCAGAATATGCCGATGCACATAACGGTGTTGGTTGGAGTCATCTGAGCCTTTCTCTATCCATACCACTGATACAAGAGGCGTTCCAAAATGCCATTCGCTATGATTCTTCAAATACCGATGCTTGGGTCGGTCTTGCAAACGTGCTGTACTTACGTAACAAAGATTCATCTGATTTCAATGCTGCAATTAGGGCAATAGATAATGCGTTACAATCGGATGGTCAAGAATATCTTTATCGCCATGATTATCAATCAGAAGCTGACTTATTTGCGATGAAGGCAGCATGTTATTTTTATCTCGGTGAGATTCAAAAGGCTAAACAAGAAATTGACAAAGCACTCGTAATTGATGAACAAAATAGAACTGTAAATGTACTCCAGAATTTGTTGAAGGAGTGATTTCATTATTTAATATTGTTTACTTAGGAGAATAATATGTCTCAAAACGTTATAACATCTACAAAATTAACTAACCTAACCCCCGCACATAGCGGAAAAGTTCGCGATCTGTATGACCTTGGTGATGAATTTCTGATTATATCTACGGATAGATTATCAGCATTCGATGTTGTTTTACCAAATGGCATTCCAGATAAGGGCAAAGTTCTTACAGGATTGTCTAAATTCTGGTTTAACTATACAAAATCAGTTGTTGAAAATCACGTTATTTCAACGGAAATTGAGGATTATCCAGAAGCACTACATGCAGATGCAGAACTGCTTGAGGGACGTTCAATGCTTGTTCGTAAAGCTGAACGGGTTGATGTTGAATGTGTTGTTAGAGGTTATCTGGCAGGTTCTGGCTGGTCATCGTATCAGAAAACTGGTGAAATCTGTGGTCAGAAATTACCTGAAGGTTTACGAGAATCTGATAAGTTGCCTGAACTTTTATTCACCCCAACAACAAAAGCAGAACACGGTGAACACGATGAACCGATCTCTATTGATGAAATGCGGTCTCAGGTTGGTACAGACCTAACAGATCAACTAATCGACATTAGTTTTTCTCTGTTCAGAGCAGCAAGTGAACATGCTGAAAGCTCAGGTATTATACTTTGCGACACCAAATTTGAATTTGGATTACGCGATGGAAAGATCATCCTTATAGATGAGGTATTCACACCAGACTCTTCTCGATTTTGGCCAGCGGATCTGTATGAACCCGGCAAGCCACAACAGAGTTTTGATAAGCAGTTCGTACGTGATTATTTAACTGAAATCGGCTGGAATAAAGAACCGCCTGCACCAGAATTGCCAGACTCTGTAATCACAAAAACCAGTGAGAAATATCGAGAGGCATATAGATTAATTGTTGGACAGGAACTATCCGTATAAAACTGACACATTTAATATGGTAACCCAAGTTGCTACCTACAAATTATTAGACATGCGGATACTGTTTTAATGAAAAAAGGCATTATTCTCGATAATATTGTAGCGTAAACTGTTCGTTTGCATCTATTTTGACACAATCTAACAGATTGTGCTACATTATGTAGCAATTTGAGTTATGGTAATACAATTCTAAAGAAGATTGACTAATTTTTCAACAGCATTGATGGAAAAATAGACAATTTGTTCTGCGAATTGCGAAAATAAAGACGTTTCTGTTGGCACAGAAATTGCTAATTACGATATATGCCTCCTTAGGTGAGTCGGAACTGCGTCATGCAAACCGTAGTTTATCAGTCAAATTTGTTTGCGTTAGGTTAGAATCCCTGAGACTTTTTAACCAACTGACTGTGGTTTCCGACTCTTTTTCTTTTTAACAGAATCTAATTTATGTTTCATCCAGCCCCAATTAACTTTCGCAAGGTCTTAATCAATGTTCCTTCCGATAACCATTTAGTTGCCACACGTAACACACTCGTGGAATAAGTCGGATACACATGTATCATTCCGCCCAATTTCCGTAAAGGAATCCCTTCCTGCATAGCCAATATATATTCATGGATAACCTCTCCCGCATTAGCTCCGACAATGTGTACCCCTAATATCCTCCCTCTCCATTTCGTAGCAATCACCTTTGTAAATCCTTGTGTTTCACCCTCTGCAACCGCTCTATCAACATCTGTCTGGTCCAATGTAAACACGTCAACATCCCCATATTTCTCGCGTGCCTCAGACTCCGTCAAACCACATCTTGCAATCTCTGGATCGCAAAATGTCGTCCAAGGCACAACAGAATAGTTTATCTTTTTTGAGAAAGGTAAAAGGAAATTTCTAATCAGCAATTGTGCTTGAAATGCTGCAACATGTGTAAAAAGATAATGTCCGATGACATCTCCTGCAGCATAAATGTGTTTCACATGTGTCTGTAGTTGGTCATTTACGACTATACCATTTTTTTTAACATGCACACCAATTTTTTCTAATTCCAAACCTTCAATATTCGGAGCACGTCCTGCTGCGACCAAGACATTATCAAACATCTGTTCATCGTTTTGTTCTGAGGAAGCGGATTGCAAACTTGAAAACGTAACCCTTGTACCTTCATTCTGTTTTTCGATTTTTTCTATGTTTGTATTCAGTCGTATCTTAATCCCTTCAGACCTAAGGTATTGTAGCATCCGTTCTGCTACATGATTATCCTCTTTTGTTAATATACGACCACTTCGTTGTGCAATTGTTACATCTGAACCAAGCCGATGAAACGCTTGTCCCAATTCAATCCCAATCGGTCCAGCCCCCACAACAAGCAGCCGTTGTGGTAATTCCTCTAAATCCCATACATTTTCACTGTCAAGATAATCACAGGATTTTAATCCGGGAACAGACGGCGCAAGTGGTCGAGAACCAGTGCTTATTACATATTTTTTACTTTTCAGGTTTCGTGTCTCTCCACTTTCTGCGTCCTCCACAACGAATGTATCCCGTGCTTCAAAATGTCCATTACCGAAGATCACATCAACACCCATCTCTCGGAAACGTTCAGGATTGTCGTGTTCCTCTTCAATGATTTGTTGTGTGCTTCGGACATAGTCGATCACCTTCTGCCATTCCGGGTTTCCATTAGAATTTGTTATCCCATATTTGTCTGCAGTGTCAATGTATTTTGCAACTTTTGCAGCTTTGAGTAATGCTTTTGAAGGCACACAACCCGTCCACAGACAATCTCCACCGATACGATGTTTCTCTACAAGCGCGGTTTTCTTACCAAGTTTTGCACCAGCAACTGCCACTACAAGTCCCGCACTCCCACCACCGATTATCGTCAAATCGTAGTTATCCAAAGTGAATTCTCCATGTTAAGATACAATCTACTTCTGGTGACGCAGAACTTTACCGGGAAGTTTGCCACTAACGACACCCTCATTAATTACCGGTACACCATTGACAAATACCCAATTTACACCGACTGGAGGTTGAATTGGGTCAAACCATGTTGAACGGTCTGCAACGGTGTCTGGATCAAAAATAACAATATCCGCTGCCAGACCAGTTGCAATTCTTCCACGGTCAGAAAGACGGAATCGCTCTGCAGGAAAACCACTCATTTTATACACTGCATCTTTTAGTGAAATCAACTGCCGTTCACGGACGAATTTCCCGAGGTATTGCACAAAGCATCCGTAACTTCGTGGATGAGGATGTGGTATATTGTAGACACCATCACTTGCAATCATCATACGAGGATGACACGCAGTTTGGTTCAACACTTGTTCATTTTCTTTAGCAGGTGTGCTCCATGGCATGACAAATGTCTCAATCGCATTCTCTTCCGTGATGAAATCGTATGCAAATTCCTCATTTGATTTACCTTCCTGTTTTGCAACATCTGACAGTAGCATACCAATGTATCTTGAAGATTTATTGTAGCCTACAATTTGGTTGCCTTCCGCTAACTTATCCCGTAGATATGGAAGAGATTTTTCTCGCACTTCAGATCTTTCTAAATTTGCTAACATCTCATCAGGTGTACCTGTCTGATATTCCATTGGTAACATCATGGCGAGGTGTGTCATTCCAGCAGGATAAAGGTATGATTCAAATGTAAGATCAATGTCTTCACGGTCAACACGTTCAAGTACTTCAGCCGATACTTCATCAACTCGTTCATGTGAGATATGCACAGGTATCTCAGCACGTTGTGCGATTTCTATTGTTTCTTCCCATGCAGCTTTACGACCAATGAGTTGATATCGGATATGGGCAGCATAGATGGCATCATAACTTGCAGCAACCTTTGACAGATAGACTAACTCATTCAAATCAGCATTTGCAGAGGGTTGATAATCCAGACCCAAACAGAGACAGCATGCTCCTGCTTCAAGCCATTCGCGTGTCGTCCGTTCCATTGCCTTCAGTTCATCACTGGTAGCAGGACGTGCATCCCATCCCAATGCCCCTAATCGAACAGCACAATGCGGTACTTGTGGGTATAGGTTCGCAGGAATTTGTCCTTCAAAAATACTAAGATATT
Organism: Candidatus Poribacteria bacterium; assembly: GCA_026710795.1. Lineage (GTDB taxonomy): Bacteria > Poribacteria > WGA-4E > WGA-4E > WGA-3G > MSPOR6. Next base: position 948 of record JAPOQK010000099.1, on the reverse strand, counting down.
CATCTGGTGTTTTCCAATTGAGCGAGACTTTATCGTCACCGTAAGCAAATTGTGTGTAATGCCAAAGTTCCTCAGCAAGTTGACGTGACAATGGTGCCCATCCGAAGCCATCCGGTGCTGCAAGATGAGTTGTAACCCCTTGCATGAGTGCTGCATACTGGTCGCGTCCACCCAGAAGAGAGATTTCAGAATGAACGTGAACATCAACGAAGCCAGGACACACAATCTGTCCAGCAGCATTTATTCTATGTGACGTATCTGCATCAGTAAGCTCATCAATTGCTACTATTCTATCACCTACAAGACCGATATCCGCAACATAAGGGTCACGTTTCCCTGTACCGTCAACGATGTTCCCGTCTTCTATAATAATGTCAAATTCCAAAAATACCTCCTGAATAATATACTCGTCTATTCTTTAAACTGTTTAATCGGCAAGAGTTGTTCTCTTATTAAGTTGATTACAGTTTGCATTATACCATATACCTATTATGTCTACAATTATGATACGATGTAGAGTAGATGTAAAGTTTTTGGTATGTATCTATGACGTTTTGCACGTCACATATGACGTAAAGAATTCAGTCAGGATAAGGAATGTGACGCGAATTTTGCTTTTTTTTTCTTGCTCCTTTTTGCTCTTTTCTTTTTTTGACCTACCTTGGATTTCTGATCGTGTCATCATTTTTGCGAAGGATTTGACGGCGAATTGTTTGTGTATGTCATTGGATTTCGTCGGAATATTCCTCCTTAAAAGGTTACCGTATGGTAACTTTTTTTGACATAACGGTAACTTTTGGTAGAATTGGTCTAATGTTAGTTTCCGTCTGGGTTTTCGGGTTGTTTTCATCGGTTTTTTGTGGTTGAAAAAAAATAATTTTGGTAACTTTCTTATGTGCTGGGTTCTGGCCGATTTTTGTGTGGATGTTTTTTGGGTGACGGGTGTCG
>JAPOQK010000090.1 GCA_026710795.1 Candidatus Poribacteria bacterium | reverse complement strand
GTCGTAAAACCCGTTAGTTTTTGGAACTTACCCGGATCATCCTTGATTTCATCATATTTGTTCATGAGTTAATCTCCAAAGCATAATTTTCTTTATTATGCCAGAAATCAACTGTAATTTAAATTTATATAATGTCTAATATAATTCCTCTATGGAATACAGCTGGCAGAACACTGATACACTGTGATGTTCTGCCATTTTTGCGATATTGATGAGTTATTATTAATAAACTAATTTTCTTGACTTTTGTTCTAAATTGTGATACTATAATAAGGTAATTTTTTTAAAAACGGGGCGTGGCGCAGCCCGGAAGCGCGCTTGAATGGGGTTCAAGAGGTCGCTGGTTCGAATCCAGTCGCCCCGATATAGTGTCTGTTTTGATGGAATATTATATCGTTGGCTTAACGTTGATTTAAGGTCATTTCAGTAGATGTAGAGGCATTCGCAGTCGTGGATAAATCATATATAAATATAGGCATTTTAGGTTGGGGTACGGTAGGGACAGGTGTATCCAAAATATTGGTGAACCAAAATAGTCTTATCTCCAAAAACAGTAGAGTCCAATTACACCTCAAAAAAATAGTAAAGAGAACTATACCGGCAACACGTGTTGGAATAGAACTTCCATCAGACTGCTTGACAAGTGATGTTAATGATGTTGTTGACAACCCCGAGATTGATATTGTAGTTGAACTAATCGGTGGTGTATCGGAGGCACATACACTTATTTCACGAGCCATAAAAAACGGTAAACATGTAGTTACAGCAAACAAAGCATTATTGGCAGAGCATGGTAGTGAATTGTTCCAATTAGCACAAAAACATAATGTGAGTCTAAATTTTGAAGCCAGTACTGCTGGTGGTATTCCTATCATCAAAACCTTACAGGAGAGTTTCACAGCCAATCAAATTCAGTCTATTTACGGTATTGTTAATGGAACGTGCAACTACATGTTGACTGAAATGCACGATCGTGGTGTTGATTTTGCTGATATACTCTCGGATGCTCAAGAAAAAGGTTATGCTGAAGCTGATCCAACGCTTGATGTTGAAGGTATTGATGCAGCCCAGAAACTAACGCTTCTCATAGCACTTGCTTACGGGGTTAATATTTCTGTTGACCAATTCCATGTTGAAGGGATTACTGATATTTCACAAAAAGAAATTCAGTATGCTCGTGAACTTGGTTATGTTATCAAATTGCTTGCAATCGCAAAGTTAACCGATGATAACCGTGTAGAAGCAAGGGTACATCCAACACTTCTACCGGAACGTAGTTTGTTGGCGAATGTTGGCGGTGCTTATAATGCAGTTTGTGTCGTTGGTTCTGCTGTTGGACCGACTCTTTTTTATGGGCAAGGAGCAGGTGAAATGCCAACTGCGAGTGCAGTTGTTGCTGATATAATTGATGCAGCAAAATCTATCCAACGTGGAGTCAGTTCTCCGATTTCACATGCTTGGTTAGAAAACTCGCAAACTGCAATTTCTGTTTGTCCGATTGACGACATAGAAACGCGTTATTACCTACGTTTTGTTGTTATTGATCGTCCAGGAGTATTAGCAAGTATTGGTAGTATTTTAGGTAAATATAATATAAGTATATCATCCGTCATTCAGAAAGAACCACACTGCACCGAAACAGTATCGCTGATGATGTTAACACATAAAGCAAAAGAAAAAGATATGAATGCTGCGCTTAAACAGATATATACTTTGGAAGTTGTCAAAGGTGATGCAAAACTCATAAGAATTGAAGAGGAAGCGGCATTTTAAGTAAATTGTCAAGACAATGAAAGACACGTTGGTTTTTGACATAAGAAATATCAAGGATTGGGATTTCAATGTATATGAAGTTTTAATCCCCCCATCTAAACTTGAACTTGACTTTGAAGATATAGAATTTATGAGTCAAGTTCGCGGTTCTGTTCATTTGCTTAGGCATAGTGACAATGATGTTTATGTTAAAGCTGATGTTACTACAGAAATTGAGATGCAATGCGGTAAGTGTCTTGAAATGTTTATATGTGATATTGCAGCATTGTTTGAAGTGCAATTCACATCAAATCGTAGTCATGATCAAGAAGATTCTGCAAACATTGAAGAAGGTGAACGTTACTTTGATGGTGAGACCTTTGACATATCTGAAGACACAAGACGTGCGTTAGTAATCCAAATACCAGTTTGGCCTCTCTGTTCGCAAGGGTGTGAAGGTCTGTGTCAGCATTGTGGTGAAAATCTGAATGACAAATACTGCACATGTGAAGATATTGTTGACCTTGAAGAAGATGTGTCAGACATTTCATCACCTTTTGCGGGTTTATCCCAATTGTTAGAATCTGCAAAGTTGGAAAAACCAGAGAAATCAAAAAACAATAAGGAGAGAATTTTAAAAAATGGCTCATCCAAAACGTAAAACATCAAAATCAAAAAAGAGAATGCGCAGGAGTCATCATGCACTTCAGAGTCAAGTTGTCACAGATTGCTCCTATTGCGGTGAAATGATGGTTTCACATCGTGTTTGTACATTTTGTGGACATTATAAAGGAAGGTCTGTTCTGAGATCAACCGAAGAACAAACTTAGGTAAGATATCCGCCAATATTTACATATTACTTTGCTGACACATCAATTGTTAATGTCGGTAATCGAAATAATAGGCTGAAAAGGATTCTTTAGTATGAAACGAAACGCAGCAATTACAGGCACCGGTTCTTACCTACCTGATACAATTTTATCAAATTTTGATCTTGAAAAGATGGTGGATACCAGTGATGAATGGATTCGACAACGCACAGGAATTGTTGAGAGGAGAATCGCAGAAGATGATGTTGCAACTTCTGACCTTAGTGTCCAGGCTGCGCGTTTAGCTATAAAAAGAGCTCAAATTGACCCGCTTGATATTGAGATGATTCTTGTTGCAACTGTAACACCTGATACATTTTTTCCATCAACCGCATGTTATGTTCAAAAAGGCATAGGTGCAAAAAATGCCTCTGCCATGGATATTTCAGCCGCATGTGCTGGATTCTTATACGGACTTGATTTAGCAAACGGATTGATTGTTTCTGGTCAATACAACACAATTCTTGTAGTTGGTGGAGAAGTATTTAACAATATCGTTGATTGGAACGACAGAAACACATGTGTGTTATTTGGTGATGGTGCAGGTGCAGCCATTGTCCAAGTAACTGAAGAACCGAAAGGAATTCTCTCATCTTACATCGGTTCGGACGGTGATTATGCTGATATTAATCTTCTTGGAATCCCTGCTGGTGGATCAAGAATGCCTGTTACTTCCAATGCAATAGACCAAAATTTGAATAAGATACAGATGAATGGTCGTGAAGTATTTAAATTAGGTGTCCGCCTTATGCCAGAAGCTGCTGAACGTGCACTTAAAAAGGCAAATGTAAGTGTGGACGACATTGATCTATTAATCCCACATCAAGCAAACTTACGGATTATTGAAGCAGTTGGTCATAGACTCGGTGTACCACGAGAAAAAGTGTATGTTAATGTTGATAAATATGGAAATACCTCTGCAGCAACAGTTATCATTGCATTAGACGAAGCCATTCAGGAAGGAATAGCAAAACCAGATGACCTGATTCTCCTTGTAACATTCGGAGCAGGTTTGACATGGGGTAGTACACTCCTAAGATTGTAAGGTATGTCGTTGAATTTTGTTAGTTCCTGGAAACTACGTGTTGGAAACTACTAAATTTCATTAGCAGTATATACAAAATGGAGAAATTCTCTTATATATTTCCAGGACAAGGTTCACAAAAAGTTGGAATGGGGGCAGAATTAGTACAGAACTATCCTATTGCTCGTGAAATCTTTGATGAAGCGGATGCATTTATCGGAAAAGCACTAAGCCAACTCTGTTTTGAGGGACCGGAAACTGAATTAAAGCAAACTGAAAATACACAACTCGCCATATTGACATGTAGTGTTGCAACGCTGCAAATCTTAAAACATCACATTAATGTGCTACCAAAGGCTGTTGCAGGACATAGTTTGGGTGAATATACAGCACTTGTTGCTTCAGGTGTACTTACATTTGCAGATGCATTTAAACTTGTTAGTGCTCGGGCAAAATATATGGCTGAAGTAAGTGTAAACCAGAACGGAACGATGGCTGCAATCCTTGGTATGGATAAGAAACGTCTACAACAAATTTGTGATAAAGTAGATGGTATCGTGCGGATTGCAAATTACAACTGTCCCGGTCAATTGGTAATATCTGGTGAGGTAGACGCTGTCCATCAGGCTGTTGCACTTGCATCTGAAGAAATTGGATCCAGAAGGTGTCGCTTGTTACCAGTAAGCGGAGCCTTTCATTCACCGTTGATGGAATCAGCAGCAGAAAAGTTTAAACCAATACTTGACACAGTGACGTTCCATCCACCTGAAACTCATATAGTGATGAACGTTACTGGTGACGTAATTTCGGATACAGATAGCATCAAGCATTTGCTTTATCAACAAATAACTGCTCCAGTACAATGGGAAAAAACGCTTAACACCATGTGGAATTCTGGTGTAACAGATTATGTTGAGATAGGACCAGGTAACGTTTTATCAGGATTAGTGAAACGGACCTTAGCAGATAGTAGTAATATAATGAATGTTGAGGATTCGCATTCACTTTCACATGTAATTGATGAATTAGGAAATGGAGCATAATGGAGAATCCAACTGAACAGAATGTTTTTGCTGAGAATCTTTTAAGTGGAAAGACAGCGATTGTTACAGGAGCATCACGTGGGATAGGAGCAGCAATTGCTCATAGATTATGTGAAGTTGGTGCAAACGTTGTCATCTGTTCGCGTTCAACCGAAAGTATTAACCAAACTGCGAAGGCATTGAAAAATGATGGGTATAATACACATGCGGTGGTTGCAGATATTTCAATAAAGGAAGATGTCGAATCACTTGTTGAACAAACTGTAGAACAGTTTTCTCAAATTGATATCCTTGTAAACAACGCAGGAATTACACGTGATATGTTGCTCATGCGTCTCAAAGATGAAGACTGGGAAGCAGTATTACAAACAAACCTTACAGGAACTATGTATTGTACCCGTGCTGTTCTTCGTCCAATGATACGTCAGAAAAGTGGTCGTATCATCAACATATCATCAGTCATCGGATTGATGGGGAATCCGGGACAAGCGAGTTATGCAGCTGCAAAGGCTGGCATTATCGGTTTGACAAAAACAACCGCAAAAGAGGTAGGAACACGCGGAATCACTGTAAATGCTATAGCACCAGGATTTATTACAACGGATATGACAGCGAAAATACCAGAAGAATTCCAAAACAAATTACTCGAACTTATTCCATTACAAAATTTTGGTACACCCGACGATGTTGCAGACGTTGTCTGTTTTTTAGCATCAGATGCTGCACGCTATATCACCGGACAGACTATACAGGTTGACGGTGGAATGGTGATGTAACTCACAATCTTAATTTCCTGCTATATGCAGAAATATGTTATATTTATATTGGTAAACAGTATGGACAGGTCAACTATCAACTTGTCCTAAAGTTGAATAATTATTTGAATTCTGGGTGTGGATTAGACATAAGTATATTATAATTGTTATATCCCTCCCATCATAGGAGTTAAAATTCTAAAATGGCAACAAATGAAAAACGTCTTATAGAAATTATAGCAAATCAGCTTGGTATTGCAGCAGATAACGTAACACCAGATGCTTCTTTCATGGAAGACTTGGGTGCTGATTCACTTGATACTGTTGAATTGGTCATGGCACTTGAAGAGGAATTTGACCTTGAAATCCCTGACAGTGATGCTGAAAAGATACAAACTGTTCAAGATGCCCTTGATTACCTTGATGAACATGTTTAGGTATTTTTAGTAAATGTCTCTAATGAGGGCATATATCTATTTCATGCCCTCCTAATACATTGAAGAAAAGGATCAGTCTTGTGGAGCGTGTAGTAATTACAGGAATCGGAGTTGTCAATCCAATCGGCAACACGAAAGAAGAATATTGGGATGCGCTTGCAATCGGTAAAAATGGAATTGGGTCATTACGCTCATTCGATGCAAGCAAATATCGTACTCAGATTGCCGCTGAAGTCAATGATTTTCAAGCGGAGAAATATCTGGATACAAAATCTGCATCTCGTTTTCCAGAATTCATTAAATACGCATTAGCAGCTTCGATAATGGCACACGAGGATTCTGGTCTGGATCTATCCAAAATAGACCATTACCGTGCAGGTGTACAAATAGGATCTGGTGTCGGTGGAATTGGTGTGCTTGAGGAAAATGCGAAAACACTAATCGAAAGAGGACCAAAACGCGTTAGTCCTTTTCTCGTACCGTTCATGATAATAAACATGGCATCTGGTCAAGTCTCAATACACTTTAACCTCAAAGGTCCAAATTCAGCAGCAGTCACCGCTTGTGCATCATCTAATCATTCTATGGGTGAATCGTTTCGATTAATTCAACATGGATATGCAGATGTAATGTTTACAGGAGGAGCAGAGTCAGCAATTACACCTTTGGCTTTTGGAGGATTCTGTTCAATGCGGGCAATGTCTGAACGCAATCATGAACCTGAACGTGCTTCTCGTCCATTTAATAAAGACCGTGATGGGTTTGTTATGGGGGAGGGTGCAGGAATTCTTATTCTTGAATCACTTTCACACGCGATAGAACGTGGTGCCTATATATATGCTGAAATAGTGGGATTTGGAATGACATCGGATGCAAGTGATATGGTGAGTCCACCGGAAAATGGTGAAGGAGCTGCGAAAGCCATGGAATTTGCGCTTAGTGACGCTAAACTCCCAACAGATGCAGTTGAATATATCAATGTACACGGTACATCTACACCACAAGGTGATGTCGCAGAAACTAACGCGATTAAATCGTTATTCGGTGAACGTGCTTACAAAATCCCGATCAGTTCTACGAAATCTATGGTTGGACATCTCCTCGGTGCGGCTGGCGCAGTTGAACTAATCGCTTGTATCGGCGGGATGGAGAAAGGATTTATTCCACCAACCATCAATTACGAAGTTCCAGATGAAGACTGTGACTTGGATTGTGTACCCAATGAAAGTCGAGATTCTAAGTTTGAAGTGGCACTATCTAACGCTTTTGGTTTCGGTGGACATAATACTTGTTTAGTTTTACGAAAATTTACTGGATAGTCCTAAGTTAGTCTCTGTTTCCTTTATCAACATAAAATATTCCATAATCTTGTGCATTCAGCATACATCGGCTTTGGTAGCAACATTGGAGACAGGCTTAATTATATTCAAAACGCAATTGATGCAATATCGCAAACTGAAGGAATTACTTTACACCAAATTTCTTCTATTTACAAAACTGCACCTGTTGGATATGATGTCCAAGATGATTTTCTGAATGGTGTCATTGAAATACAAACAGACCTTCCTCCCCTTACTCTCCTACATACTTTAAAACATATTGAAACCTTAGTAGGTAGACAGCACCGGTCTCGTTGGGGACCGAGAGAAATTGATTTGGACATTTTGATCTATGAAAATGTCTGCATAAGAACTGAAAAAATAACTATCCCTCATCCAGAAATGCACCATCGCAAATTCGTACTTGTCCCTTTAGCTGAACTCGCTCCCGACCTGTTACATCCAATTGCTAAAAGAACAATCACAGATATACTCAATAACCTTGATATAGATCAATCAATTGTAAAATGTGAGGAAGTTGATCTTTCATTGAATCAATGACGTAATAAAGTGTGTATAAATGTTCTTGAAATATAAATCAATTATAGGTATAATTTAATCAACTTTTCATGTTATTGAATAAAAAACAGATAACTTAAGGGAGATAATGCTATGAGAAGTGTATTATTCTTTTCCACAATAGTACTGGTAATTATAGCTGGATTTGCATTAGCAACAGAAAACCCGAATGTACAAGGTGAGTATATTGAAGTTCGTTCAGCAAGTGTTTATGTAGGTGCATGCCATTTCGGTTCTGAATATGTTGAAGGTGGTAAAGAGGCAACCTTGATATGGAACATCCATCGTGGTAGTTGGAATAACGTAAAGTTAGATGGATTAACCGTAGTCGCTGTCATTAGCGCAAAAAACAACCTTGCCATAGACAATGATACCCGCAGAAGTGTGTTGTATGTGGATAGCAAAGCCACACCAGAACAATACACTGCAATCAGCAAAATGTTGACTACCAATAGTTTTGACGTTTTAGGCAAAGTTGTAGCAACAAAAATCGTTCCCATTAAATATACAAAAAAGGGAACAAAATATGATGTCTCTGTTGAGAAAATACTGTCATTATCTTTGAATCGTTACCCATGTGCCAAATGCACACAACCACATCAAATATGGTATGACCCACTGATAGAAGTTAGAGATGTGATTGTCGGAAAGTCGGAAATCTATAGTTACAAAGACAATTACCTACCTGTAAATTGGCAGCAAGGGGGTACAGCGAATAACGTCTTTGTCGGTAGTTTTTCAATGTAATATATATGCGTCTGTAGTTGCTTTCTGACGACTACAGACAAACTTCAGACGTATAGCATAACAGATTTCTGTAGTATGACTTCATATACTAAGTATGGGTTGTATTCACATTGATTCTTTATCTGAATAGATTATCCATTCAGGAGAAGATGTGTCCACTGTTAATACATTTAAAAAACGAAGGAATAGACTAACGCCTGAAGAAAAAACATCTTGGGAGGAAAACGGATATTTTATACGTTATCACGTTTTTACAAAAGAAGAAAACGAGATCTTAAGTCAAGTAGCTGATGACATAGCTATAGGAAAAATCCCCTTCCCAACCCACCGTATCTTTCAGAACGCATTAGTGAGAGATGGAAAAGTTGAAGCATCGGGTATCCACGCGATGCACAGTATCCATCAAATGAATCTTTATTCTCCTAAATTTCTTGGACGTACACGTGATTCGCGGCTAACAGACCCCGTTGTTGACATTCTCGGTCCAGATATCCTCGGTCTCAATAGCCTCTATATTTGGAAACCGCCAAAAATCGGATTAGGTTTCCCGTGGCATCAAGATAGATGGTATACTCAACCTCAGTTCAAAACTGAAACCACGGTTGGAACGTGGACTGCGATTGATGCAGCAGATAAAGATAACGGGTGTCTATACGTTATCCCCGGTAGCCACAAAATCGGCATTCTTGAGCATATCGATCTTGAAGGTTCACAACAACAGGAGTTTAAACAGGCAGTCGGTGCCCGAGATGAAGATGGGGTTGCAGTTGAATTGCAACCGGGAAGTGTTATTTTTTTTGACAACCGAATCCTTCATAAGAGTACTGTTAACAACAGTAAACGCTTTAGACGAAGTAACATTGCACATTATATCAGTGCAAAGGCAGAACGAGTTCCACATAAGAATTATATGCGTCCTCTCATGTGGGTTAGAGGTAAAATATACCCAACGCTGTCTGAGGGTGTCTACCGTAATCCTTTACCCATTGCAGAATCCGAAGGAGCATAAGTGAACACAAATACAACATCCGATCAACTGAAGTTTAGCCTGACCCTTGAAGAACGATCCTCTTGGGAAGAGAACGGCTACTTTGTCCGTTACGACGTTTTTACAAAAGAAGAAAACGACATCTTAGCACAAATCGCTGATGACATTGTTGCTGGCAAAATCCCCTTCCCAGACTATCATATCTTTGAAAATGCTTTAGTCAGAGACGGTGAAATCGAAGCACAAGGCATCCACGCGATGCACAACATCCAATATGTGAGTTGTAATTGTTCAGAATTCCTCGCGCGTACGCGCGATCCGCGTCTAACCGACCCCGCTGTAGATATCCTCGGTCCAGATCTTCTTGGTCTCAACAACCTTTATATTTGGAAACCGCCAAAAATCGGATTAGGGTTTCCGTGGCATCAAGATAAATGGTATTTTAACCATCAATATAAAACTGGGACGACCGTCGCAACATGGTCTGCGATTGACGCAGCTGATAAAGAAAACGGGTGTCTATACGTTATTCCCGGTAGCCATAAGCAGGGTGTTCGTGAACATAAGGAACTTGAAGGTTCACAACAAGGTGAATTTAAACAGGCAGAAGGTGCTCGTGATGAAGATGGTGTTGCTGTTGAAATCCCTGCTGGCGCGGTCATCTGGTTTAATAGTCAAGTCTTACATAAAAGCACGGATAACCACAGTTCACGTTTTAGACGAGCAAATATAGCACACTACATGAGAGCAGATGCTGAATGGACCCGTCCTGAGGCGGTAAATGAAAAACGACCCCCTATGTGGATACGTGGTAAAACCTTTCCTGCAATGGGAAATGAAGTTCAACGGGACGTTATACCAATTCTATAACCCAATTGACTATTAACGAAAGGACGTTATCATGAAACTACGATTTATTACCATTCTTCTCTTACTTCTTTTGCTTCTGTCATCTTCCGATGCAAACGTTCCTTCCCGATATGCGAAGCAGTCTCTTGAATGGTTTCAGAAGGAGGAAGGTCGTCGTATTGCCGACAACGTTCTCACTTGGCAGACACCGCTCGGCGGTTGGCCCAAGATTAGAGATACGGCATCTGAGCCGTTTGATGGTAAAATTGAGGATCTGCACGCAACGTTCGACAACGGTGCAACCATTGACGAACTACGGTTTCTTGCCCGTGCGTTTCGTGCGACAAACGAGCCGCGCTACGAACAAGCATTTCTCAAAGGTCTTTCTCATATCCTTGAGGCGCAATACCCGAATGGTGGATGGCCTCAGTTTTATCCACTAAGCAAAGGTTACCGTCGTCACATCACGTTCAATGACGATGTTATGTCCCGCATTCTCGGACTTCTCCGGGATGTCTCTGAATCTTCCGACTATCAGTTCCTGAAAACGGAAGACCGCACTAAGGTTGAAGCTGCTTTAACCAAAGGCATTGACTGCATCCTGCGCACGCAAATCAAGCAGAATGGCAAACTCACAGCCTGGTGCGCGCAGCATGACGAGAAAACGCTTGCGCCTGCGTGGGCACGTTCCTATGAGCCACCGTCGCTCTCTGGTGCCGAAAGTGCCCGTGTCGTGCGATTCCTGATGTCACTCGAAGAACCCACTCCAGAGATTATCGCCGCTGTCGAAGGATCCGTTGAGTGGTTCAGGAACGTCACTATCCACGGCATGCGTTTTGACGAGTTTACCGATGCAGAGGGGCAGAAGGATACACGGATCGTAGCGGACCCCGACGCGGGACCGCTCTGGGCGCGTTTCTACGAACTCGGCAGCAACCGTCCAATCTTTCTCGACCGCGACTCGGTGGTCCGCTACTCGTTATCTGAGATCGGACAGGAACGCCGCGGTGGATACGACTACTACGGGAACTGGGCAGCCAAACTCCTCGCAGATGAGTACCCACGGTGGAAAGAAAAGTACAAGCTACCAAAGGAATGATCAACGAATGGATACAAATACAACACCTGAAGAACGGAAATTTAGACTAACCGCTGAAGAACGATCCTCTTGGGAGGAGAACGGCTACTTTATCCGTTACGATGTTTTTACAGAAGAAGAAAATGACTTTTTGGCACAGATCGCAGATGACATCGCCACTGGAAAACGCCCCTTCCGCGCGAAAAATATCCACCAAAATGCCTTGGTCAGAGACGGACAAACTGAAGCATCGGGTACCTATGCGATGCACTGTATTCATCATATAAATAATTATTCACCTGAGTTCCTTGAGCGCACGCGTGATCCGCGTCTTACCGATCCCGTCGTTGACTTAATAGGTCCAAATATCCTCGGTCTCAACAATCTATATATCTGGAAACCTCCAAAAATTGGTCTTGGTTTCCCATGGCATCAAGATAGATGGTATTTTAATAGACAATATAAAACGGACAAGACAGTCGGCACATGGACAGCCGTTGATGCCGCAGATTTAGAAAATGGGTGTCTATACGTTATCCCGGGTAGCCACAAGGACGGCGTACTTGATCATGAGAACCTCGAAGGCTCACAACAGAATGAGTTTAAACAGGCACTCGGTGCCAAGGACGAAGACGGGGTTGCTGTTGAAGTGCCACCGAGGAGTGTCATTTTTTTCGACAACCGACTCCTTCATAAAAGCACTGATAACCACAGTAGCCGGTTTCGCAGATGTAGTGTTGCTCATTATATCAGTGCGGATTCAGAACGTCTGCCGTATAAGAACATAAATCATATCAAACCTGTCATGTGGGTTCGGGGGGATACATACTCAGAGAAGATGGAACCTGTTTATCGTGATGCTTTACCTATCCCTGAAGAAATGGAGGAATAATGAAATCAGATAAAACAGAATTAGAACGGAAATTCTCTCTTACACATGAAGAAAAAATATTCTGGGAAGAAAACGGCTACATTGTCCGTCATGACGTTTTTACAGAGAAAGAAAACGACATTCTACGCAAAATCGCTGATGATATTGCTGAAGGAAAACGAACCTTTCCCACCGCGAATATTGATCAAAACGCACTGGTAAGAGACGGAAAAATTGACGCATCTGGTATTCATGCCATGCACAAAATCCATCATGTGAGTTGTTATTGTCCTGAATTCCTTGAACGTGTTCGTGATACTCGTTTGACGGATCCAATTGTAGATTTACTCGGTCCAAATCTGCTGAGTCAAGGAAATCTGTATATCTGGAAAGCACCAGAAATTGGATTAGGATTTCCATGGCATCAAGATAAATGGTATTTCAACTGGCAGTATAAAACTGAAATGACAGTCGGAACCTGGACCGCTATTGATGCTGCAGATAAAGAAAACGGATGTCTATACGTCATTCCCGGTAGTCACAAATATGGCATTCTGAAACACGTGGACCTTGAAGGTTCACAACAGAATGAATTTAAAATTGCTCGTGATGCAAAGGACGAAGACGGTGTTGCTGTTGAAGTACCGCCTGGTGCAGTCGTTTGGTTCAACAATCAACTCCTTCATAAAAGCACTGATAACCACAGTCAACGTTTTCGTCGTTGTAACGTAGTGCATTATATCAGTGCGAATGCAGAACGGATACCGAAAAAGGAAGGACAAAATGTCCGTCCCGTCATGTGGGTACGGGGTGATACATACTCAGAAAAGATGGAACCCGTCTATCAAGACGTTTTACCGATCCCGGACCCCAATTGAAAAATGGCAACGGCAGATTCAAGTACGACTACCCGGAAAAAATGTTCGTTGTAGGAGATCACCGGTATAAATCGCACTCGGTAAAACTTCACACTCTGCCCAACACCCTGGGCATTTACTTACCCACTCCCGCTGTTTCTGTACCTTAGCATTTGCCCATAGGTCAGCAAACTTTTCATCGCGCAGATTACCGACCGTACTTGTGTTGAATTGACACGTCGGAACACTCCCGTCTGGAAACAAGCGGAGATGCGAGTTCAATGCAACGCATTTCGGGTTCGGTGCACCGACGTCACCGAGCAACCGATTTCGGATACCGAGGAGGTAATACTTCTTCGCAATTCGGTCTAAGATGCGGTAACTCGGTAAATCCTTTTCAATCTCATCGAAGAGTTCTTTCAAGTGTTCTTGCGTGAATTCGCCAAATGTTGCGAATTCGCCTATCTGCGTAGGCGCAACATCAATCTCTTCTTCCAGATTATAGGTTGCACTGACATCATACGCCATCACGACGTTATTCCGAATCCCCATCGGTTTCAAGAAATCCCGAAGACGTTTATAGTGTTCAACCCCCTCAGCGTCAACGATTGTCTGATTCACCGCGAGGTTCATCCGTAATTCTTTCCGGCGCGGAGCAAGGGTTTCAAGGGTTTTGACGATGAAATCCCACGCCTTATCGTGTCCGCGGACTGCGTTGTGCTTATCCTTCATTCCATCCACCGAAATAAGCATACTCAGAGGGACATCCCGTTTCCGTTCTTCGCAAAATTTTACAATCCGATCGGTGAGAAACCCATTTGTGGTGACATGGAGCATGAGAGGAGACAACTTTTCTTGTGTGAGATGTACGATCTCAAGCATATCACGCCGAACAAACGGTTCACCCCCCGTCAGTCGCACCGCATCCATCTGTGGGAGTTGGTCGAAAATGTTCGCAATCTCTTGCAGGCTTAAATCGTTCGGGGAAGGTTTGCGCCACGAATCGCACATGATACAACGGGCGTTACATGAAAAGGTGACCGTGTATGTCAAAAAGCGTGGTTGCGTTACGTGACGGTGATGTGTTCGCCAAACAGTGAATAGAAATGATAGCACACGATTCATGGGATAAATTCCTTATTGTGTAAAATGTAGCCCGCAACGTCAACACAGCGTGTTTTTGCTTGGGGTGTTTGATAGGGTGTTCCCTTTCTGCGGATTTCTTCAGATATACGACTATCAACGTTATTCAGCGAACTCACCTGACCGAAACGCAGCGAAAAATTAAAATTTAGGCAGTCCTCGGTAAGTATTGGTTAATAATGTTCAACGCCGTTGTGTTGCCGTGTATGTTCTGACGATCAATACGCGAACGAAACATTTCGCAATGCTTCATAAAATAACGGGTGTATAGCGGTGTCATCTGTTCCATACCAACAGTCATACCCGCGCCAGAATCTTGGAGAAAATGTCCATTGATACGTTGTTCATGGTTGCAGTATTCCGGCATCGCCAGCACCGGTTTTTCGAGATAAAGTGCTTCACCAATAAGTTGGTTTCCAGCAGTGCTAATTAATGCCCGGCTCGTTGCCAAATCATCGACGAATCTGTGCATATCGATTTCGCGAAACTTCAAACGTCCGATAGAGCGTTGGGCACCGAGACCATAAATCCGCACCTCACATCCACAGGCTTCAAGCGCACGAAAAACTTCAGAAGACCCAAACCGTCTCAAATAGACTACGATGTGTTCACCATGCTCTGGTGTCGCCTGAAGAATCTCATCCCGCAGTAGCACGCCGATTTGTGAAACGCCTTGTGTGTTCGGTTTCAGCGGCGGGAAATAAAACGAGGAGACAACAGTTTGGACCTGTCCATGGTAATAACCACGCACGACCTGAGCCATAAAAAAAGCATGCCGTTGCAAATCCACCGGAAGTTTACGTAGGTCCGAGACAAGCAGGAAATGCTGATGATCAAGACTGATAAAAGGGATGCCTACCTGTCGAGCAACCCTTGGTAACGCAGGTTCAAAATCGGTAATCACTAAATCTGGCGATTCCGTTTCAATATCGTCTTGCAACCGTCGCGAGAGTTCAGTGTATTGAGCAATATAGTGCAAACACTCCATGCCTGTTTTAAATGTATCAAGTTTTCGGCTGCCCGTCAAGCGACAATGTTTGTAATGGAAGGCGAGTCCGGGAATATGTCTGACGTTGACTTCGGTTCCTTCGTAAACCGGTAGCAACAGTTCGTATGCATGCCCCGGTGCGTAGATGACAACCCGGTGCTGTTGCCGCAACTGTTCGACGACAGCGCGAACCCGTGTTGCATGTCCACGTCCTTCACCAGAAAGACTATAAAATATTGTTGCCATAAATGAATACCCTCAACTTTGCATCTGTTGAATCACGGCAGACATCTGTTATGACTGCCTCAGGGAAAAACCACCTCACACAGCACGATATTGTCTACAAATTTTACACCTTCCGTGTTGCATAGTTTTATGTTTTATATGAAACTTATCTCGCAAATTGATTACAAAATTGTTGCTGTATGAGGATAGAGATTTCGAAGTTATGTCATAATTCTGCGACACATCATTCGTATGGCATTATTATATAAGTTGCATTTTCTGTAGGAGCGATCTCCGAATCGCGACGAAACTCCTTGTTAATCTGGAATAGGAATTCCCTCCTACATCTAAAACTGTCATAGTAATTCTAAAATCTACCATAAAATATAAGGATTGACAGTTGTAAATCAAATAATGCTTGTTTTACTTTGACAACTCATACCTGTTAATTTATACTAACAGATAAGATATATATTTAGATTTACAGTAGTTTGATTTAACACACAGAATATTGGAGAAGTGTATGCGAAAATGCGTGATTATACTGATCTTTGTATTGCAACCTATTCTATTTAATACATTGTGTACAAACACATTTGCACAAAAACCTAATTTTCCGGATCAAATTCCAATTGTTGAACGTCCCTTCTCAGATGATCCTGACAAGTTTAGCTTCGCTATTATAGGTGATAAAACAGGTGGAGGGTTAGATAAGTGGCATGTGTTTGACCGCGCAATAGATGAAATAAACACTTTAAATCCTGACTTTGCAATCATGGTTGGTGACTTGATACAAGGGGATACTACTGACAATGAACAACTTGCGATTGAATGGAAGGAGTTTTGGGAACACCAATCTGGTTTAGACATTCCATTTCTTTCACTACCCGGCAACCACGACATTACCAATCCTGTAATGTATGATTATTGGAAAGAACATTTAGGACGAACATATTACGCATTTACATATAAGAATTGTCTATTTCTTTTACTGAATACTGAGGAGTGGCATGCAAATAGTGATGAATGGGTAAATTGGTTTGGAAATGAACAGATAAAATATGCAAAATCACAATTAACACAACACGCAGATGTAAGGCACACATTTGTCCTTTTACATCGACCGTTATGGCTTCAGAAAAATTCTGGTTGGGAAGAAATTGAAGAAGCACTCGGTGAACGACCCTACACTGTTTTTGCGGGACATTATCATAAATTAACGCTTCATACACGCAATGACCGCAGATATTTCGTGCTGGGTGCAACCGGTGGGGGATTTACACCCCAAGAAGTCAAGGAATACGGTGCATTTGATCACTACAGCCTTGTTACTGTTGATAATAATGAAGTCAATGTCGCTATTATTGAACCAGGTAATATACATCATGCGGATGTGTCAACATCAACATTCAAAGATAAGGTTTCTAAATTACTTGACTTTAAATTGCAATTTGATCTCAATAAAAACCGGTCTATTTCTGAAGGAAACCTTAATATTTCTCTCAATAATACACTTGAAAAACCAATGACGCTTGAGATTAAGTTTGATGAGAATGACAAATGGCAAATTACACCAAACCATTTATCTATACAAGCGAAACCGGGACAGAAATCTAAAACAAGTGTTTCACTCTCTGTTGCATCCACAGACTTTCTCCCTTTTCCAATCTACAAACACGCAATACAATATGGTGGTGAACAACTCTTGAGTGGAAGAAATTTGTATCACCCCATTGACAGAGTACACATGCGTGTCATAAAAAGTTGGATGTTGTTGGGTCCTTTTGATCTTGGTGTGAAAACAATCCCTTCTAATTCAAAACAGGTCCCACAGAGTTTTATTGATATTCCATTACAAAATTTTAATCTTGAAAAAACCTATCAAGGAAAATTAAGGGAAATCACATGGCAAGAACACATCACTGATAATGATCGGATTAAATTAGATGCTGCATTTGAATACGCTGAGATGGCTTACGGTTATGGATTAACACACATCAAGAGTCCAGATAACCGACGTATATTTGCACAGATGGGGTGGGGAAGCAATCTCGGTAGAATATACCTGAACGGGGTTGAAATTCCCAGTGCCGCTATCCCTGGTGAAAATCTATATTCATGGTGGGCACACTTTGAATTACCTTTGAAAAAAGGTTGGAATACCTTGACTATATTATCAGGAGATTACAATGGATGGTGGGACTATAGAATGGAAGTTGCAGATCCGACTGAAACACTCCAATTTAGTTTTAAGCCATCTGGTGTAGATTAATTCCGATATAATTGTTGCTATACAATTCAACATTATAGAACATTGACAAAAAGACATCTATACGATATAGTTACGATAGATTGTCTGTTAGGAGAGGATATGGCTTACCTTAATTCAACACAACTTCAAAATTGGAAGAAAGATGGATTTTTAAAAATACCTCAATATTTTACTACAAAAGAGGTAGCCGAATTACAGAATTGGGTCAATGAAATTTCTTCTTGGGAACCGACATCTGATAAGTGGTTGCATCATTATGAATCCACATCAGAAGGACCTCGCCTGTCACGGACAGAAAATTTTATACCGTATCATAGCAATATGAAAACGACAGTTACATCTGGAAAAGTACATGACATTGTATCAGAGTTAATGGCTGAGCCTGCAGTGATCTATAAAGAAAAAATCAACTATAAATATCCCGGTGGCGGAGGATATGCTGCGCATCAGGATGCACCTGCTTACGAATTTGTAGATTTTCATATCACATGTCTAATTTCAGTTGATACAGCAACACCAGAAAGTGGATGCCTATCTTTTGCTAAGGGAAGACATCAGGAAGGCTTCATCGCACTTGATCAAAATGGTTGTGTTTCTCCTGAAACTGCTGCAACAATGTCATGGCAGCCAGTTCCAACCTTACCTGGAGACATACTGCTATTTGGATCTTACATACCACATAAGAGTTCCCAAAACCAATCAGATGAACCAAGACGGATTATTTATCTTACATATAACGCAAAGTCCGATGGTGATTGGCGGGAAAAATATTATGCTGACAAAAGACAAGTATTCACACAATACGCTTCAGATGGCTCAGAAAAAAATAAACAGATTAGCAAAATTGCCCACTTTCAAGGAAAAACCGTAGAAAATGCAGAATTTGATTGATTTTACTCTAAAGCATGAATTGAACTCGGCAACCCAAAAACAAAAAGTCCACATTCTGTTTAAATACATGGAAAAACGTGGACAATCCTTTTATGATGAAGTTGTTACACAGCTTGAACATGCATTACAATGTGCTGCACTTGCTAAACAAAACAATGCATCTCCTGAACTTATTACGAGTGCCTTGCTGCATGATATAGGACATTTTATCTTAGATGAACACAATGCTGATGTTGACTTTCTGGATACAGATCTTAATCATGAGGAAATTGGTGCGGAATATCTTGAGTCATTTTTTCCTAAGTCAGTTACCATACCAATCCGTCTACATGTCCCTGCCAAAAGGTATCTTTGTACTACCGATGATACATATTATGAAGGATTATCTGAAGCATCAAAAATGAGTCTAAAAGTTCAGGGAGGTACAATGTCAGAAAAAGAATGTTCATCTTTTGAACAAATCCCACATTATCGGAATGCACTAACTTTACGCAGATGGGATGATATGGCAAAGGTAAAAGGAATAGAGACTCCAGATCTACATACATACCATGAGATTGTGCAGGGGTGTTTGCTATAAAAGTTAGGGACAAGTATATTAGTTGAAGGGATTCCATCAATAGATTGAAAATACTTAGTCAATACTAACTATACACAATTCTCAATATGACTATAAAGGTAATATAATTATGAGTTATGAAGCAATTGAATCGAAATTTATCGCAACACCCGAAAAAGGTGAAGTATCATCACTATTTATTCGACCAGACAATGCAGAATGGCTATTAGTTCTGGGACATGGCTCAGGCACAAATATGCGAAGTTCAACTCTCCAAACCATTTCTGAACGATTAGCAGACTTAGGTATTGCAACGTTCCGCTATCAATTTCCATATATGGAACGCGGCGGTGGAGGAAGAGAATCAGAGGCAGTAGCCTTGCAGACTGTCCGATCTGCAGCCGCTGCTGCACATGCAGCGGCAAGCGATCTTTCAATCCTCGTCGGTGGACATTCTTATAGTGGACGTATGTCATCAAAGTCCGCAGCACAAGAACCGATTGAAAATGTCAAAGGACTCGTTTTCTTCGCATTTCCGTTGCATCCTTCTGGCAAGGAAGGCATTGAACGCGCAGAACACCTTGCGGATGTTACAATTCCTATGCTGTTCCTATCTGGCACACGCGATAAGTTAGCAAAACTTGAGTTATTGGAGCCAGTATGTGAGAAACTTGGTGACATAGCAACATTACATTTGCTGGACACTGCTGATCATGGGTTCAAGACACTAAAACGTTCACGCAAATCTGATGAGGATGTCTTCGTTGAAATGACGAGGGTTTTGAAGGAATGGATAGAATCTCTGGATTAACTGTGGGTGTTGAATAAACTAAAAAAATAAATGAGAATATGAACTAAATTTAAAATAATCCTCTGTTTGGATAATTAAACTCGTATAACTTACCTTTCCGCTCCATAGAGAGTACACCGATCGGACACCCTTTAACACATTTCATACAATCAATACATTTTGGTTGGTCTATTTTCAGATGTGTGTCTACCAAATCGATAATATTAACAGGACAAACCGCTACACATGCCCCACAATAAACACATAATTCTTCTTTGATGTGAATCATCACTTACCTCGTATAAAATACAACTTTTTAATCAGTCATCAACCTATTTGATTTACTAAACTTGTACATTGTCATAATCAACACATATTATTCTTTTTACAAAACTTCATGAAGAAATCGCGCTGTATGTGATTCTTCTGTTTCTGCAACATCTTCAGGAGTACCCATAGCTACAAGATAACCACCTTCATCACTTCCCTCAGGACCTAAATCAATAATCCAATCCGCGGATTTAATGACATCCAAATTGTGTTCTACAGCAACGATCGTATTTCCTGCATCAACAAGTTTATTTAACACATTGAGTAGTTTTTGGACATCATCAAAATGTAACCCCGTTGTAGGTTCATCCATAATATAGAGAGTTGTTCCAGTTTGCCTCCGAGCAAGTTCCTTTGCAAGTTTCACCCGCTGTGCTTCACCACCTGATAGCGTTGTTGCTGCTTGCCCTAATTGGATATAATCCAATCCGACATCTGCTAATGTTTGGAGCGGTCGCTTAATACGCGCAACATTGCTAAATAACTCCAAAGCTTCAAGTACTGTCATCTGTAATACTTCAGCGATATTTCTACCCTTATATCGCACCTCAAGCGTTTCAGCATTATAACCCGTACTATCACAATTATCGCAAGGAATCCATACATCAGGTAGAAAGTGCATCTCAATCCGGTTGAATCTTTGTCCATCACATACTTCGCATTGTCCATAGGAGAGATTAAAACTGAAACGTCCCCTATTAAATCCACGAAGTTTAGCATCCGGAAGATCAGCATACAATTCTCTAATTTTCGTAAATAGATCTGTATAGGTAGCAGGATTTGAACGGGGTGTCTCCCCTATTGGCTTTTGATCAATATGGATAAGTCTTTCAATAGGACTTGTACCCTGAATTTTATCGTATTTCGCTTTACCATAAGGATTATCTGCCCCCTCGTTTCCTTTTCTGATTGATTTACGAGTATCTAATGCAGGTCGAAGTGTACCTTCAATTAAGGAACTCTTGCCACAACCCGATACACCTGTAACGCAAGTCAGTGTTCCAAAAGGTATTGTTATGTCAATATTCTTTAGGTTGTTAGTCTTTGCACCGAACAATTTTAACCATTTTCCTGATCCTTTGCGTCGAACAGCAGGAACAGGTATACGCATATCGTCCGAGAGATATGCTTGGGTCAATCCTTTAGATGGTGACTCTTGTGTAACTGCAGCAGAATCACCGTCAATATTAGATTGTGTTCTTATTGAACAAGGGATAGGTTCACCATTTGTAAATGCATCGGGTGTCCCCTCGGCAACAATTTCTCCACCTTGTTTTCCAGCTTTCGGACCAAAATCTATGATATGATCTGATGATAAAATGGTATCTCTATCGTGTTCAACCACAAGAACGCTGTTACCAATATCACGTAAATCCTTCATCGCAAGAATCAATCGTTCTTGGTCGCGCGGGTGTAAACCAATACTCGGTTCATCAAGAATGTAAGTTACACCTGTAAGTCCTGTTCCAAGTTGACTTGCAAGACGTATTCTACGGATTTCACCACCGGAGAGAGTGGGTGCTGGTCTATCCAGACCAAGATACCCAAGACCAATATCCTCTAAGAACTTCAACCGAATCTGTATTTGACGTAGCAATTGTGCCTCAAACTCAGGCGAGGTATGGGTGTGTAGTGTTGGATGTGTAGCTCTTGATGTAGATACATCTCTTACCTGTTTTCTGGCTGTCTCCGCTTCTTCCGAGCCTACATCTGTAGTCAGATGTTTCTCAATTTCCTCTATACGTGTGGTAAAGAATTTATTGATCTCTGATATTGACATAGCCATAAGTTCAGCAATTGTTTTATCACAGAACCTGACATTACGCGGAAATTCATTTAACCTTGTTCCGTCACAGTCTTCACAGATTCCTTTATTATCAGTTAGAAACCTACCGATTCCGTCACAAGAACCACATGATCCCAACCTATTGTTAAAGGAAAAGTGTCGTGGTGTTAGCTGGGGAAAATTACGACCACACTTGGAACACATTGCATGTTCACTGAAAAAATACCTCTCAGATAATTCTTCCGAATTACTTGGCTCAATCAATACAAAACCTTGACTCTCTGTGAGTGCTAATTCAATAGCCTCAGTGAAACGACTTTTTTCTATATCAATAAGTTCAAGTCGGTCTATTACAAGAAAAACCTCATGCTGTCTTCGCTTATGTATTTCAGGTGTTTCATCAAGTCTATATATTTCACCATCTATATATACCCTTGCGTAACCCATTCTTTGCAGTCTGCGAAATGCATCAATGTAATCCTCATTTCCTTTCAAACCAGGCGTACGTTCTTCACCAATTACGACCTCTGAATCTTCTTCAAAAGCCTTGAAATTTGTCAGAGGAGAATAGACATCAATTCTTTTTCCCTCAAGAAGTTCAAACACTCTTTCTACAACCTGTTGTGCGGTTTGAGGACGAACAAATACTTGACAGGTTGGACAGTGCGGTTGTCCCCATCTTGCATAGAGCGTGCGCAGACCATCATGAATCTCGGTTATTGTTGCAACAGTGGAACGTGGATTTTGACTGGGACTTGAGTGTGTGATTGCAATCGCGGGTGATAATCCTTCAATCTTCGATACTTTCGGTTTTTCCATACTCCCAATAAACTGACGTGCATACGTACTGAGTGTTTCAATATATCTACGTTGTCCTTCCGCATATATAGTATCAAGTGCAAGCGATGTTTTACCTGAACCACTTACACCTGTAAAGGCAGTTAATCTCTGATGTGGTATTTCAATATCAATGCTCTTAAGGTTATTTTCTTCCGCACCTTGAACCAGAATTGACTTTGTAGTTCGATAATCTGTTTTTTCATGAAGAGATTTAGGTATTCCACCGTTATCAGATATAACAGGTTTGTCGTCATTAGATTTCCAAAGATCATATTCACCATGCAGTGCTTTACCCGTATATGATTCCGGATTAGCTAAAACTTCTTCAGGTGTTCCAAGGGCAACAATTTCGCCACCACCGACACCTCCCTCGGGACCTAAATCAATCAGATAATCAGCTGAGTTGATTACCTCAAGATTGTGTTCTACCACAACCACAGTGTTACCTTCATCAACTAACCTGTGTAGGATTGTCAACAGTCTATTTACATCTTCAAAGTGTAAACCTGTAGTAGGTTCATCAAGGATATATAACGTTTTTCCTGTACTGCGTTTTGAAAGTTCTTTTGAGAGTTTTATACGTTGTGCTTCTCCTCCTGACAATGTAGGAGCAGGTTGACCAAGCTTGATGTAATCCAGACCTACATCATGAAGTAGTTGCAATCCTCTGGATATTTTAGGTATATCAGCAAAATGCGCCAGGGCAGTTTCAATGTCCATTTCAAGAACATCTGAGATGTTTTTCTCTTTATATTTAATCGCAAGAGTTTCATTGTTATATCGTTTTCCATTGCATATATCACATTCAACCCAGACATCTGCCAGAATACCCATATCAATTTTTTTAGCACCATTGCCAGAACATGCTTCACATCTTCCACCAGGAACGTTAAAACTAAATCGTCCAGGTTTATACCCACGAAGTTTAGCATCAGGTAAGTTAGTATAGAAGGAACGAATTGCATCAAATACTTTCGTATATGTGGCAGGATTTGAACGCGGTGTTCGTCCTATTGGTGCCATATTAATATTGATTATCTTATCGATGACATCGGATACATCAACAATCTCTCCTTCTTCAATTCCCTGTATTCTGTCGTAATCTCCGGGGACAGTCTTTGCCCTCATAAGGTCTCTGGCAAGTGCACAATATAGAATATCGTGGATGAGTGAACTTTTACCTGAACCACTAACACCTGTAACACAGCAAAGAGTTCCTAATGGAATTCTTGGACTAATTTCTTTTAGGTTGTTTTGACGGGCATTGCAGATTTGCACCCATTTATCACCGGTAAGACGACGCGATTCTGGATGAACTATTTCTTTATCACCTCTAAGATATTGGGCAGTTAATGAGTTTGTGCTATTTATAATTTGGTCTGGTGTTCCGATACCTGTTATCTCACCTCCTCGTAAACCAGCCCCAGGTCCAAAGTCAACTATCATATCTGCAACTAACATAGTTGCTTCATCATGTTCAACAACAATTACTGTATTACCTTGGTTACGAAGATTCATTAATGTCTTTAGCAGCCCCGCATGGTCACGGGGGTGTAGACCTATACTTGGTTCATCAAGAACATAAGTAACATCGCGAAGACCGGCACCAACTTGACTGGCTAGTCGAATCCGTTGTGCCTCTCCACCTGATAAAGTCGGTGCAGATCGCGATAATGTTAGGTAACCTAATCCGACATCCATAAGAAATCCAAGACGTGCTCGTATTTCTTTCAACAACTCAACAGCAATGAATGCTTGTTTTTCTGCGAGCTCAAGGGTATTAAAATAGTTAGTAGCATCCTGAATGGACATATCCAGAACTTCCGTGATATTCGTTCCAACAATTGTCACACACTTAACTATCTGATTCAAACGCGTTCCTTCACACTCTTGACAGGGCATCTTGATAAAGTATTCGGGAAGATGTGAGCCTTCATCTTCATCAAGATCTATGGAAAGATATTGTTGTTCATGCGCAGGAATGAGTCCTTGAAATCTACCTCTGAATTTCTGACTACGTTTCCTATATTGAGAAGGTTTTGAAAATGTGAGGACAGTATCACCAGTACCATATAGAATCGCGTGTTGTTGTTCAGGTGTAAGGTCTTTCCAAGAAGTGTCTTGTTTGAATCCAAGATGTTCTGATAATGTCTGAATTACTATTTTTTCATTCTGTCCCGGTTTTTCCCAAAAAAGTAAGGCTCCATCTAAGATACACTTATTTTCATCATCAACAACTAATTTTGGAGATATTGCCATTTGTACACCCAATCCACGACACTGTTCACACATTCCGTAAGGACTGTTGAATGAAAAGTGACGAGGTTCAGGAATATCGTAACTAATCTGACAATTCATGCAGGTATGTTGCCTGCTAAATAGTAAATCCTTATCCTCTTGTGCTTTTCGTGCGGTGTCGCTATCTGATGACACAACATTGACAATAAGACTATCATTTCCCAACGAAAGTGCAGTTTCAACTGCTTCAGCAACACGACTATGAATGTTATCCTTTATAATAATCCTATCTACTACAAGATCTATGTTGTGTCGTTGATTTGGATTAAGTGCTATATTGGAACTGATTTCATGCACTTCACCGTCAATACGTGCACGTACGAATCCCATTTTACGCGCATCAGATAATTCTTTTCTATACTCACCGCGCCTACCTCTGACGATAGGTGCTAATATCATGAGACGTGTACGAGGTGGAAAACTAAGTATGTGTGAGACGATGTCTGCAATTGTTTGCGAACCTACAAGTTGTCCACATTCAAGACAGTGGAATTCACCGGCACGAGCAAATAACACACGTAGATAATCGTAGATTTCGGTTACGGTGGCTACCGTAGAACGTGGATTGTGACCTGAAGAACCTTGATCAATCGCAATGGATGGTGACAAACCTATAATCTTGTCAACTTCGGCTTTACCGAGTTGACCTAAAAACTGACGCGCATACGCTGAGAGTGATTCAATATAACGTCGTTGTCCTTCTGCATACAGTGTATCTATAGCAAGTGATGATTTACCTGAACCACTTACACCAGTGAAGACAATAAGTTTATCTTTGGGAAGTCGGATGTCAATATTTTTTAGGTTGTGTTCTCGTGCGCCGTAGACTTCAATTGACGCTTCTGTCATAGTATGATTCCTCAATAAATTGTCTTTGAGTTATTGGTATTGTGATAATTGCATTGTACTTTCAATTTGATCAATCTAAATAATTACCCAATTCTTTTAACTTAACAGCGTCTCTTCGCCAGTCGGCTTTTACTGTTACATAGAGTTCTAAGAAAACATGTGAATCCAAGAATTGTTCAATTTCATGACGTGCTAATTCGCCAACCCGTTTAATGAGTTTCCCACCCTTACCTATTATAATCTGTTTCTGTGT
This sequence comes from Candidatus Poribacteria bacterium, assembly GCA_026710795.1. Lineage (GTDB taxonomy): Bacteria > Poribacteria > WGA-4E > WGA-4E > WGA-3G > MSPOR6. Next base: position 31,544 of record JAPOQK010000090.1, on the reverse strand, counting down.
CTGTTTTTCAGTATACACAACTGCACGTATGTATATAATCTCATCTGAGTTCTTGCGTTGTCTTTTTTCAAATTCCTCAACGATAACAGCAGTCGCGTATGGCACCTCTCGTTGTGTGATGAGCATTATTTTTTCTCTAACTGTTTCTGAGATGAAAAACCGTTCTGGCAGGTCACTAAGTTGGTCTTCAGGGAAATACCGAGGACCGTGTGGTAAATATGATCTAACCTGATCAAGAAGCAGAGGAACACCATCACCAGTTTTAGCAGAGATAGGTATCATATCCTCAAATTCATATTTCTCACTAAAATTTTCAATAATCGGTAATAGTGTTTGCTTTTCAACCAGATCTACCTTATTCAATATGAGCACTTTTTTAATGTCTTTTGATTGCGGAAGTCGTTCAATAATCGTATTTTCTATCTCAATATTTCGATTAACTACATCAACTACAAAAAGAATTATATCAGCATCACGAATTGCACCATAAGCAGTTTTGACCATTTCTGATTGCAAACGATACTTTGGGTCCATCAACCCTGGCGTATCCACAAATACAATCTGATGTGTGTCTGTCGTAACGATCCCACGAATTTGATTACGAGTTGTCTGCGGTTTTGGGGTAACAATCGCTAATTTTTGTCCTAAGATTGTATTGAGGAGTGTGGATTTCCCAACATTGGGAGCACCGATGATACTTACATATCCAGACCTAAATTGATCTAATTCAGGTGAGTTTTCAGAATCTTGGTTTAAGTCTTCTGACATTTAGTTTTCCTAAGTGGTGTTTCTGCCACTAAATAAATGTGTTATCAATGTTTAAAGTGTATCCTTATGTTGTACGTTTGAACCTTCACTATCCTTTGAAAAATCACGATCACAAGACGGACATGTTGGTATGTCAGTTAATATCTTCAATCCACATCCTGGGCATATACGTCCCGAAAAAAACATTTTCTTTCCATAGCGACGACCATTCTTATCTATTTCTGTATAATTAAAAATACGAATAAGTAGCCATATTAACAGAACAGGTCCAAAAATAAATCCTAACATAACCATGATAGGAATAAAATTAAAGAATTGGTAGAAATCCATGGTATTTTCTTAATTATAGTCTTGAAAGACCTATTTATCTTTTCGGACGTGCAGGTGTTTTTGTTTCAGCAGACTCGTAAATCAGATCCATCAATTCAGATTGGATAATACCATTCATTGGGTTAGTGCGTGGTTCCGCTCTACCCAAAATAGCATCAATAAAATTGTCATCTGGATTACCTGCAGCCATATCAGGTGTAATCGGAGGAGAGTCTAACGTTTCTCCACCTTTCCAAACACGAATCCAACCTCCACCCCAACCATCAACCTCGATTCTACCGTTGTCAAAAATGAGTGCCATGTGTGTCCCACTAGGACTTGGACAATTCCCACTGATCACCATTGATGCCAGCACACCATTCTCAAACTTAATATTAATAGATGAATTGATGTCTACTTCTGTCTCCTGATTATCGGTATATGCGTAAACTTCTTCGACTTTGGACTCAACTGTCCAACACAGACTATTTAGTAGATGTGCACCACTATCATAAGCTTGTCCACCACCTGAAAGTTCCGGCTTTTGCCGCCATGCACCCACCGTTGCCTGTTTCCAATTCTGTGTGATATAACCGATTACTAACTCCAATTTACCGAATTCACCATTTCGTACAATCTCACGAATATAGTGGAAGTTTGCTGAACACGGAGTATTGTATCCGATTGTGAGTATAAGTCCAGTCTCTTCAACCTTCTCAGCAAGTTTGTAAGCATCTTCCGATGAGGTAACCATCGGTTTTTCCATCAAAACGTGGCAGCCTGCTTCAAGTGCCTGCATTCCCTGTTCAAAGTGTAATGTGTGTGGAGTAGAAATCACTACGGCATCCGGTTCAATTTCTTTTAGTATCTTATCAATATCGTCATAAGCCTTTGGACGAGGTGATAAATCAGAAAGGTTTCGGTCAATATAATTATCTGCAATGTCAGTATTTACATCACAAGTGCCGACTATTTGCACATCTTTATTACCATTCATCCGTCTTGCATGCCCTGATGAATTGCCACCACATCCAATCATGGCAAGTCGAATTTTTGACATTATTTGCTCCCAAATTGTTCTTGTTAGATCTTATATTTATTTTCAAAGATAAATTCAAATTAGAATTAAGCAGTTTTAACTAAATCTTCTACACGCAATGACCCTTCACCGAATACACGCCTAAATTTCCCACCACCGCGAGACTTTGTATCACCATGCATGTAACAAACACTGAAAGCGCGTCGTGGAATATCAGTTTCATTCGTACCGGAACTGTGTAGCATCCAATTATGTAACAATACTACCTCACCTGCCTCTAATTCCAACGGTAAGGGTGTTGCATTTTCAACTATGTTGTCAATCTGTTCCTGATTCAGAAATCCTGAACCGTGTGATGGATTGATAAGGTCACTGTGTGAACCGGGGATGATGTGAACACATCCGTTCTCTATAGTCGCAGAATCCAAGGCAGTATAGATTGTAATCTTTGGGTCACGGTCAAGATCCGTCCATCTATCTTGATGCCAAACAAGGTATGTCCCTTCTCCAGCAGGTTTATTCATAAACATCGCACGGAAACATAAAATCGGTACACTTTCACCATAGATGACCGAACAAACTTCCTCAAAGATAGGATTTTGTAAATATGTCAAAAAATATGGATCAAATTCAAGATTTTGTATTTTACGATATAATAAGGTGGCACCTTTATGTCCAGAGGATTGCGGTCCGGGTCTGTTCGTTCCAGGTTCTCTATCAAGCTGCATCATTATTTGGCTATAATCCAGGGGTGCTTTACCAAGCATGATGTCGTCCATACGCTGTTGTAAGCGTGCAAACTCTTCATCAGTCGCTACCTGACCAATGCGTACATAACCATATTTCCAAAAATGTTCCCACTGTTCATCTGTTATATATTGTTCCATGCATAGCCTCCATTCATGTGAACAGATAAGGTTCTAATATATATCCATTGCAGAGTTATACCTTATAGTATAGCATGTAAGTATAGCACATTTGCTAATTAAAATTGAATCATAAATTAAAAGCATCAACTTCTATCAATCTACCCATATTCTAAATATACACACTTCTAATAAAAAATAATGCAACAATATAATCTCCAAATTCCGTCTAATTTATCAAGGGATGCAATAACATCGGAGGATTCCTATGAAAAAGAAGGATGTTGAACTCATTCAATTAACATTAGACGGAGACCAATCGGCATTCACCGCATTAGTAGAAAAGTATCAGAAAGGTGTGCATGTGCTTGTATGGCAGAAAATTGGTGATTTTCATATTGCACAGGAAATAACACAAGACGCATTTCTAAGAGCATACCAAAAACTGAGCACATTGAAAAATCACAAATTGTTTTCTGGATGGTTGTATGTTATAGCGACTCGTCTATGTTCAGAATGGCTACGAAAGAAACGACTACCGATACAATCAATTGATACCATTGATAACACAGAGGTAGACCAAATGGCATATAAACAGTACATACAAACAGAACGAGAGGATGATGCAAAAGAGAAACAACGTGAACTGGTCAGAAAACTACTGAAGAAACTGCCAGAAAGTGAACGCACAGTAATGACTCTCCACTATCTTGGTGAAATGAAATGTGAAACTATCAGCGAGTTTATCGGTGTATCTCCGAACACCGTTAGAAGTAGACTTAGCCGTGCACGTAATCGACTAAAAAAGGATGAATCAATGATTAAAGAAAACCTTAGTAGTTTCCAACTACCGACACAGTTAACTGAAACCATTATGGAGAAAATATCGCAACTCAATCCTGTATCTCCATCAGGAAGTAGACCATTAGTACCGTTAGCAGTTTCTGCGGTCTCAGCACTATTCGTTGTCCTTCTGATGGGAGTTGGTGCACAAAACCTATTTCGTTTTCAAAAACCATATCAATTGGATGCACAATCTGAACCGACGATAGAAATTATGGAAACACAACTCGTCATTGACACACCAGCGAAACCAGCGGTGCGCGCACAAATTGGCAGTGTAAATGTACCCAGTAATAGTAACGGTGGGGGACAAGAGTCGGACACACGACTGCTTGCTGCAGCGCAAGTGGATGAAAATGAAATTGCAAAGCCTAAGCGACAATGGAGCGATGCAAAAGGACCGCAAGGTGGTAATGTTTCCACGCTCTTCACAACAACCAGAGGTGACCTGTATGCAGGTACAGAACACGGTATATACAGACTCACAGACGATAGAACTTCGTGGAGACTCGTAAAGAATATAAAATCTCCACCCTCTGTGGGACTCTTTTCTAAAATAAAATGGTGGCCCTTAGTAGAACATAAAGATACCCTCTACCTTGCATACGATAAAGAGATATTGGCTTCTTCAGATAGAGGTGAAACATGGAACATTTTCTGTGAATGCATAAAAGGCGAGCTTATTGGTATGGTGGTAACAGATGGAATCCATGGAGCACAATTTGATATAGATATCTACCTTGCATATACTAACGGTGTCTTCCATACGGATAATGCAGGTAAATCGTGGACACCGTTGCCAGAAGGGTTAGCAGACAGAAAAATAAAAGCAATTGCTGCTATGGAAAACACAATATTTGTGGGTACTGATAAAGGACTTTATCGTCTTAGTTCTGATAAATGGATGCAAATACCTATCAATCATAAGGAGTCCCGAGATAAGACACCCGTAATCGTCAAATTAGCAGTTACAGAAAATCACCTTTATGTTATAGCACAAGTGGGTTGGAGAGATAGTATAATAGTACCGAATATTAAATCAAACAAACCTGAAGGACAAAACAATGTATATGTATCGTTAGATTACCAACCGCCTCCATGGGTACTTTATCGGTCAACCGACCTTGGTGAGTCGTGGAATTCTATTACTCCGATAGAAATTACTCCGATAGAAGATTATGTTGAGAAGATACTTGATGAATTTAGTGTTAATTCAGATACTGACCCACAGGTAAAAAAAGACGAAGAACCTTCAGTCGGTATTACCCATAGTATAATAAGCACTGAAAAAGTATGGGAACAAATAACGCACAACATTAACGTATCTGGAGAAACGGTAATGCTGATAATCGGTGAGAACAACTTCTACTCAAATGATGCTGGTGAAACGTGGATATCTTTAGCTGATGAATACGAAATAGGTAAACCTTCAGATGCAGTGATGTTGAATGAAACTACTTTCTTTAGAAGTGGAACACTCGGAATACTACGTTCCACAGATAGTGGCGAGTCTTGGCATCCACTTATTTCTGGTCTTGTGGATACCAATGTCATCCAATTGATAGTTCTTAACGGAATTCTCTACGCGAAAACAGAATCCAAGTTTATGTATTCTATTGATGGCGGAGAATCATGGATACCTTTTTCCAGTGATATAAGCAAACCTATAAACATTGTAGAATCAAATGGAGAACTCTATGCAAGTAAAAGTAAAGAAGGTATAACTGGTTTTTATCAATTGTCTTCCGAGGGAAATAAGTTCACAGAAATTACCGATATACCTGCTTTGGAAATTGTACCCGATTTAAATAAGAACCAATTTCCAAATGGTACGTTGGTGTTTTGGCAAAACAAGAACCGATTTCTCCATATTGTGTCAGATCTTGGAAGTTTCGCAGTAACAGACAAAGCTTTATATGTTGCATATAATACTGAACTCTTAAGATGGAATATTGGTGCCTTGAATTGGTATAACACTGGTCTAAAAGAAATAGTTCAACCTGATAATCTAATTGTTAACACAAATTCCAGAATTTCCTATCGCAAGGATTTCAAGTTTGCTGTTTCTGGTAACTCGGTTTACGTAGAGAAACGCGATGGACATCTTATGCACTCATCCGATGGAGGAAACACTTGGAAAGATGTTAGCGAATTTCTCCCATTCTCTGTAGAGCATTTTATATCAATTGTCTTCGCTGGAAACTTCGTTTACGTGGCAACTGACAAAGGCGTATTGTTGTCTGGTAACGGAACAGATTGGCACACACTTACAGATGTTGAAGAAATTCCGCTCGTTATGCGTATCTTGGTAGTGGATGACACAACTGTATACGGTGAATCCAAGCAAAAAATATACCAATTGAACAAGAACAGTGGAAAATGGCAACAAGTCACACCAAAAATTCCATATTACGTTAACTGTTTTGATGTTGATGACAAAACAATCTATGTCGGAACGTTTGGACAGGGTGTTCTACGATATGCACTTGATGAATAGAATTAGTATTAAACTATACAAAATTTAATTGTTGTTGTTGAAGGCGGGGTGTGAAATTCCCGCCTATAATTTTAATGGTGAAAGTCTCATTGTATGGTATATTATTTTCGACAATTCACGAATATGTAATATTGACTACAGATTTTGTATGCCATAAATCCAATTTAACCATATCCCTTTCTATAAAATTCAAATTTTTTCAATAATATGCAATTCTATACCTCATTATCGCGTCTATAAATTAAAAGAAAGGAATTTGCAATTGAGGTCTCAGATGAAATACGATGATTCTGAACTGATTCAACAGACATTAGACGGTGATGAACAAGCATTTGCTGCACTTGTGAATAAATACCAAAAACAGATTCATGCATTGGCATGGCAAAAGATTGGTGATTTTCACATCGCACAAGAAATTACACAGGATACTTTCCTGACTGCCTATCAGAAACTCTCAACACTTGCAAATCCTAAACGCTTCGCTGGATGGCTATATGTAATCACAAACCGTAAATGTATCACTTGGTATAGAAGAAAGAAACAACAACCACAATCATTAGAAGAAACTGATCGGGTAGAATTAGAAGAGGTTTATTATTCTGAATATATGACACAACAACGTGAAACAGCAGCCAATCAGAAACGTCGCGCTATAGTACAAAAACTGCTCAGCACGTTACAGGAGAGTGAACGTACAGTTGTAAATATGTATTACATTGCAGAAATGACATGTGAAGATATTGGAAAATTTCTTGGCGTATCTCCTAACACGGTACGTAGTAGACTCCACCGGGCAAGAAACAAAATGAAAAAGGAAGAATCAATGATTAAAGAAAACCTTAGCAGTTTCCAACTACCGACACAGTTAACTGAAACCATTATGGAGAAAATATCGCAACTCAATCCCGTATCCCCATCTGGAAGTAAACCATTAGTACCGTTAGCAGTTTCTGCGGTCTCAGCACTATTCGTTGTCCTATTGATGGGAGTTGGTGCACAAAACCTATTTCGTTTTCAAAAACCATATCAATTGGATGCACAATCTGTACCGACGATAGATATTATGGAAACACAACTCGTCATAGACACACCAGCGAAACCCGCGGTGCGCGCACAAATTGGCAGTGTAAATGTACCCAGTAATAGTAACGGTGAAGGACAAGAGTCGGACACACGACTGCTTGCTGCAGCACAAGTAGATGAAAATGAAATTGCAAAGCCTAAGCGACAATGGAGCGATGCAAAAGGACCAGAAGGCGGTGCAGTTGGTACACTCTTCAGAACAAATCGTGGTGATGTCTATGCAACAGCAAAAAGCGGTCTCTACAGACTCACAGATGATAAACTATCGTGGAGACTCATTAGCTCCATTGATTTTCCCTCACCTACTTCTATTACAGGAAGCAGTGAATTTACAAAGGTGGTAGAATGGCAGAATACGTTCTACCGTGCTATTGATACAACGATTTTCCTTTCTACAGATAGAGGCGCGACATGGAAAGAATTTTGTGAATGTATTAAAGGCGAACTTGTAGGTATGGTCATAACGGATAAAATTCAAGACGGACAAAGCGATATGACAATCTTCCTTGCATATAAGAAAGGAATATTCCGTTCAGATAATGCTGGTAAATCGTGGACACCACTACCCGAAGGTATCACTGATAGAATAATTGGTGTAATCGCAAATGTAGACAAAACTGTCTTTATCGGTACTGACAAAGGACTATATCGTCTTAACGACGATAAATGGGAGCAATTGTCCATCAATCAAGAAAAAATAAAAGAAAAGCAACTACCTGTTGTTGCACTGGAAGTATCAGGAAACCACCTCTATGTGGCAACAAGGAAAGGCATATTTGGAGATCAAGACCCACTTTATGCAGGTTATGGCATGGTTCAAATAAGAACGAAATCTCCATTATCGGGATTGGGTTCCAACGCACCAAAACCTTATGTGTTGGCACTCTTTCACACAGATGACCATGGTGATTCATGGAATACTATAACACCAGCCGGAAACAATATTGAGAAGAAACCTAAGCAGAAGGTAAAATTAACCGATATATTTCCAACACGAAAAAAAGATAGCGGGGTTCCCTATCAAACACCAGTGAATACAACCATCAATCTATCCGCAACGGGTGAAAAGGTGATTGTCATAGATGGTGAGGAACACTTCTATTCCACGAATGTAGGCAAAACTTGGAAAACGTTAGACAATACTAACGATATGGTGAAAGTTTCTGCTGTGGTATTGCTTAATGATAATATCTTCTATAGAAGCGGCACAAACGGGATTCATCGTACAACTGATGGTGGTAAAACGTGGCATCAGTTTAATAAAGGATTTGTGAACACTGATGTTCGGGAACTGATTCCTGTTAACGGTACTCTCTACGCGAACACAAGAACTGGACTTGTTAGTTCAGCTGATGAAGGAGAAACATGGACACCTGTTCCCGGTGATACAGGTTATCTTACACGTATTATTGAATATAATGGAGACCTATACGTGAGAGATGATAAAATCGGAGCACCACAGTTTTTACGTTATTCTGCCAAAGACAACAAACTCATTCACCTCTCCGATATACCCGATTTTAAAAAGGTTGATTACCCAGAAGTAGTACGAAAAATACCAATTCAGGATAGGGGACCAATAACATCTATCTCACTCGGTAAAGGAAGTTTTTATAATTCACTGCTTGGCTGTTTTGCTGTTAACGAGGGGACATACTATGTGGAATATATGCACAAACTCTTCAAATGGGAACCCGGCATTTCAGAATGGACCGAGACTGGAATATCAGACAAAACCAATAAGGGAACTATATGGTCTACACATAACTTTTTTGACACTATTGGATTTAAACTTGCTTTATCAGGGAATACTATTTATGTGGGTCAACAAGATGGTCGTCTCATGCAATCTCTAAATGATGGAAATACATGGAAAGATATTACTGCAAATCTTCCTGTCCCAGCAGAGCATTTTATATCAATTGTCTTCGCTGGAAACTTCGTTTACGTGGCAACTGACAAAGGCGTATTGTTGTCTGGTAATGGAACAGATTGGCACATAATTTCCGATGCAGAAGGCAAACCTACTTTTATGAAAAGATTAGCAGTGGATGACACAACGGTTTACGGTGAATCCAATCAAGTTATATACCAATTGAACAAGAACAGTGGCAAATGGCAGCAAGTCACACCAGAAATCTCAGCTCTTGTTAACTGTCTTGCTGTTGATGACAACACGCTCTATGTCGGAACGTTTGGACAGGGTGTTCTCCGATACAAACTTGAGAAATAGTTATGAACAATAATACTCAGAAACTACATTAGGAATTCATTTATAAAATTCAGCAAATTCCTCCCCTCATTCTTGAATTAAAAATCGTCTTTCCCTCCAAAATTGCATTTTTTTCAAAAATGTGCAATTCTAATACACAAAATCGCGTTATTAATTACAAAGGTGTTTATATTTTATATTATTAATTATACTTACTCAAGTTGCTACCTATGTAGCACAATCTGTTAGATTGTGTCCGAATCGACGCAAACGAACAGTTTGCGCTACAATATTTGCGAGAATAATGCTCCTTTTTGATTAAAACAGTATCCGCATGTCTAATATTTATAGGTAGCAACTTGGATTATACTATATGAAGGTGTACGATGTATAACGATGATTCTGAATTAATTCAACGCACATTAGATGGTGACCAGCAAGCTTTTGAAATGATTGTTGAAAAATACCAAAAGCAGGTACATACTCTTGCGTGGCAGAAAATTGGGGATTTTCACATCGCACAAGAAATTACACAAGATGTATTTATTACTGCTTATCAAAAATTCGAGACCTTCACACATTATAGACAATTTGCCGGATGGCTTTATGTGGTTACAAATCGAAAGTGCATTGCATGGCACCGAAAGAAGAAGGTAGAAGTGCAATCAATTGAAGATACAAATCCTATTCAGTTGGAAGAGGCATATTATTCAGAATATATGTCCCGTCAACGAGAAGAATCAGCAAAAGAAAAACAACGTACAATGGTTCATAAACTACTTGATATGCTGCAAGAAAGTGAGCGTACAGTGATGAACCTATATTACATTGCTGAAATGTCATGTGAAGAAATCTCAGAGTTTTTAGGAGTGTCACCCAATACCGTAAGGAGTCGACTCCACCGTGCACGTAATCGTTTAAGACATGAAGAAACATTGATAAAGGAAAACCTTAGCAGTTTCCAACTACCGACACAATTAACAGAAAACATCATGGAGAAAATATCACAACTCAATCCCATTTCACCTGCTGGTAGCAAACCATTGATACCAATAGCAATGTCTGCTGCATCCTTGATTATAGGTGTATTTCTATTGGGAATTGGAGTCCAAAATCAAGTTCAAAATCAGCAACCGTATAGTTTAGATGCTTCATCAGAATCATCAATTGAAATTGTTGACGCGCATATAGTTTTGGAATCCCAATCGGAATCTGTAGTTCAAAACAAAATAGGAACAACAAATATACCCAATGATAGCAACAGTGTTGTACAGAATCCGGACAGAGCACTCTTAACTGAAACGCATGAGAAAAATGGAATGTCGGATAAGGAAGGACTATGGAGTGAAACAAATGGACCTGTAGGAGGCACTGTCGAAAATCTCTTTACGACAGTAAATGGAGATGTATATGCTGGAACAAAAGGTGGAATATATGAACTCTCTGATGACGGTGAAAAGTGGAATTACATCTATCCACGAAATATCTTCTCATATAGAGAACAAATGAGTGGAATGCAATCTGGACCAATGGTTGAAAACAACGGTAAGTTATATATTGCCACAGATAAAAAACTCTTGATTTCCACTAATAAAGGGAAAACATGTAAAACACTATCGGTCCATCCAGGAGGTGGACTTATAGATTTAGCAATCCTGAATAATACATTTTACTTATGTCTAATAGATGAATTTCATCTTTCTGGGGATAACGGGGTTTACCGTTCAGATGATCATGGTGCATCATGGATTCGATTAACACCTTTTGATGAAAAATACCCAAACATCGAACCACGTGCAATTAAAATTGTAGATAATACTGTCTTTGTCGGTACCAATAAAGGACTATATCGTCTTAATGGAAACACATGGGAACAAATATTCCTTGATGAAATAGGTGAGAAACATACATTTTTACCAATTATTTCTATGGAAGTGAAAGATAACTTACTTTATGTTGCCAGAAGTTATCATATTGATAATAATTTTCGACAGTATATAGATAGAACACCCATGCATCTTATATCAGGTGATTCATGGGTAGAACTAAAGGAAACATCTTGGTCATTGCAACGTGAAATCCATTTTGCACAAGCAGCAACAGATTTGTCTTGGGAACTTTTCGTATCAAGTGATAGCGGAACTACATGGGAAAAAATCACACCGAGAAAAGCCAACACAGATAAAAAAGAACTTTCAATAACCAATTTATTCAATGTGGCTAAACAGGACAAAAAAGGAGTTAATAATGAGGACACTAAATCCTCACATATATCAACAACATATGCCCCATTGAAAATAGCGGTAACAGACAAAAAGTTGATGCTGATAGATCATCTTAAACACTACTATTCATCTAATTCTGGAGAAACATGGAAAACCGTAGACACAAATCCTTTAGGAAATGCTTATGCAATAGTGATGACAGATGAGAATACTTACTACAGAAGTGGAAACTACGGTATACATCGCACAACAGATGGTGGTAAATCGTGGCATCAATTTAACAACGGACTCGTAAATACAGATGTCTGGCAATTGATTGCTGTCAACGGTACTCTTTACGCCAATTCGATAGATGGATTTGTATTTTCAATTGACAAAGGTAATTCTTGGAACCCGGTTATCGGAGATACAGGTTTTATCACACGCATTATGGAATCCAATGGGAATATTATCGTTAGAGACGATAAATATGGAACACCACGTTTTTTCAATCTTTCCCCAAAGGATAATAGACTCCTCGAATTGTCTGAATTGCCAACTTTAGATAAAGTTGTTCCGTGGGAGGAAAACCCACTATTAATTCGTCCTGAGGGTGATATGGGACATAATGTATCACATGGCGATAATTCCTTATCTGAATCGCAGCTTGGTGGTATTGCTGTCGTCAACGGTACTATTTATGCTGAATACGGTTTTCAACTCTATAGATTGCAACACGGTGATACGCAATGGTTCAATACAGGCTTATTAGATAAAGGGGCTAATATCGATAGATCTTATTGCTATTCAAATAATATATTTATTGACGCTATAGGATTTAGATTTGCAGTCTCTGGAAACAATATTTATGTTGGTGAAAAAGAAGGTCAGCTCATGCGTTCGATTGATGAAGGATTGACTTGGACAGATGTTAGCGGAAACCTTCCATTTCATGTTGAAAATTATCGGGCAATTACATTTGCAGGTAACTTTGTCTATGTAGCAACTGACAAAGGTGTCGTTATGTCAGCAAATGGAACGGATTGGCACATACTCACCACAGCAAAAGGAAAATCACTGATAATTACGATGTTTGCAGTAGACGGCACAACAGTTTACGGAGAAACAAGGCAACGAATATACCAACTGAACAGTGAAAATTATACATGGCAACAAGTCGCTCCAAGAATACCACACATTATTACATGTATTGATGTAGATGAAAATACACTTTATGTAGGAACAAAAACAAAAGGAGTACTACGTTACAGTCTTGAGAAATGACAAAGTTACTTTGTGAATTATAACATTTATGGTAGAGATTAGAATTAACGCTACATTCTGGAACTGTAGGAGGGAACTCCGATTCCCGACTGCTCCTAAATTCTGTCGTGATTCGGAGATTGTTCCTACAGAGGAAATGTAGAATTATTTCTATAATTCAGTATAAATAACCCTGATCGGACGGGGAGACCCAGCCCCATATTCACACAACGTATGCACCACCATCCAACATCCGTTAAATTCAGACATTCCTTGACATTAACCCCGACACAAAAATCATCAATCATCAATCATCAACCGAGGACAACCCCATGAAAACAACCATATCTGCCATACTAACATTATTAATACTCATGTTCCTACCTTATGCAATCGCAGAAACACGCACACAAATCAACCTACCCGAAGGAGCCACAGCACGTCTCGGTAAAGGCGTAACAAAATCCATCACCTTTTCACCCGACAACACCCAACTCGCCGTACATACCACAATAGGAATCTGGTTATACGATACAGACACAGCCGAACTACTCAACCTCTTCAGAGTGGATACGCATTTTTTTCCAGAATCCATAACGTTCAGTCCAGACGGTGACACAATCGCATCAAGCAACCGAGGTAATCAAGTCCGACTATGGAACGTCGCCACAGGAGAAATCCTACACACCCTTATAATGCAAGGCGGAGGTTGGATAACTGATGTTCAGTTCACAACAGACGGCAAAAAAGTCGCAAGCTTCACTAATAGGGAACCTTCTTTCATCGGTCTATGGGATACTGCCACAGGTAAAGACCTCCACGGACTTATGTATAATGGTCAAATCGTCAGCATAGCGATCAGTTCGGATAGCAAAAAAATCGTAGGCACGAGTTCGGACCAGACGACTCAGGTTTGGGATATCATTACGGGAGAACACCTACATAGTCTCAACGGACACAAGGATATCGTGGGTGGTGCTGCGTTTAGTCCGGATGGACACATCATCGCAACCAGAAGTGACGACACAACGATCCGCTTGTGGGACGCAAACACGGGGGAACACCTACACACGCTCCTCGGACATACAAAGAGGGTAGGTGAGATAGTATTTTCAGTCCCGATGGCAACTACCTCGTCAGTGCGAGTGATGACACAACAATCAGGTTATGGAATCCAGCAACAGGTGAACTCCTCCACACCTTTGAAGGACATGCGGATTTTGTCCGCACATTAGCCATCAGTTCGGATAGCAAAAAAATCGTATCTGGAAGTTGGGACAAGACAGTCCAAACATGGGACATTGAAGCGAGGGAACACCGACAAACCCTCTCGCGCGAGAATTATGTCAATCAAGTTATTATCAGTCCGAATGGAGAAACGATCGCAAGTGAGGGTGGTTCGGTTCGTCTCTGGAATGCAGAAACAGGAGAACTCCGCCATAGTATCGGTGGAAACATGTCTTGGATCAATGAAGTCGCTTTCGGTCCAGACGATAAAACCCTTGCAATTGCAAGTTGGAATTCACCCCTCTATCTATTGGATATTGCTACAGGGGAATACATAAACACCTTAATAGGTCATGAGAACGTGATCAATTCAGTCGCATATAGTCCTGACGGTAAAACTATAACAAGTGGCAGCGACGACACATCTGTCCGACTATGGGACGCAGAGACGGGTGAACTGATCAAAACCTTCACAGGACATACCGATGTTGTCTGGTCCGTAGCCTTCAGTCCAGATGGTAAGATACTCGCAAGCGGAGCTTTTGACGCATCCATCAGGCTATGGGATGTGGAAAAAGGCGAACAGATTGATGTCCTCAGAGGACATAATAATCGTGTCTATAACGTTGCGTTCAGTCCGGATGGTAAGACCCTCGCAAGTGCCAGCGGCGACCACCTCGTTATGCTTTGGGATACGACTACACGGGAACGTATCCACATACTCAGAGCTCATGATGATACTGTTATTGAAGTCGCTTTCAGTCCGGATGGTAAGACTCTCGCAAGTGCCAGCACAGACAAAACTATTCGGCTATGGAACCCAGTCACAGGTCAGAATACGTATACCTTTACAGAAAATTCAAATGAGTTCTCTAATGATTTATTTAGTGTGACGTTTAGCCATGACGGGAGTATCATCGCAGGTGGCACTTTCGGCAATATAAGTCTATGGGATGCTTCCACGAAAGAACACCTCCGCACGTTCACTGGACATAATAGCACACCGGTGCGTTGCCTCGCCTTCAGTAGGGACGACAAAACGTTGGCAAGTAGCAGTTGGGACGGACAAATTCTGCTGTGGAATACCACGCAATACACGCAATCCTTCGCAGTTGAACCGACCGATAAGCAGTTCACCACTTGGGGCAAGGTCAAGACGACCGTTGTCTATCAAAACTATCCTAATCCCTTCAATCCAGAGACGTGGATACCTTATCAACTTGCGACGTCATCAGATGTATCCTTGACAATATACGACGTGCATGGTGTTGTTGTGCGGGACTTCCATTTAAGTCAACAACCAGCGGGTGTGTATAGGGATCGGGGACGAGCGTTGTATTGGGATGGTCGGAACACACTTGGCGAAAGGGTCGCGAGCGGTATCTTCTTCTACAAGTTCATTACAGACGACTACACCACCTCCCGCAAAATGTTGATGTTAAAATAGGATCATAGGGAAGAGGTCACCTCCTCCGTACAATGGATAGGCAGTGAAAACGGACGGGGAGAGCCAACCCATATACAAAGGTAAATCCTGA
Source organism: Candidatus Poribacteria bacterium (assembly GCA_026710795.1). Taxonomy (GTDB): domain Bacteria; phylum Poribacteria; class WGA-4E; order WGA-4E; family WGA-3G; genus MSPOR6. The sequence continues at coordinate 15,695 of JAPOQK010000090.1, read as the reverse complement.
TTAAGTAAATCAACATGTCGGACTTCACTCCACTCACGCCGACCTGCGAAAAACTGAAAACTAAGTGAACATGACTAAATGAGAATTGGTATACACCTTGCTCCAATTATATGTTATACTATTTCTAACATATAATGTCTCTTTTTGTAGCACAAACTGTTAGTTTGTGTCCTACAGTATTATTATCCTAACAACCATAAATGAGACAATTATTAATAGAAATAGTATTATACTGAAATTCGAACCCTTATAGATGTAGGTTATTATGAAGATGAACCATAAAACAGTCATTCTACTTGTTAGTCTATTTGCACTATTCTTCCCACCACATTCCATCGGTGAAGACATAGAATATGATTTTACCTTTGTCCGTTTGAAATATAGTGGAAGTAATCGTTATAAGAGTCTTTGGCATCAAGATTACCCAACAGCTGAACGAAACTTACTCTTCCAACTCCGTCAACATACCGACATAAAAGCCAGTCCCATTGAAAAAGTCATTGAGGTGGGTTCACCGGAACTATTTGACTACCCATTTTCTTATATGTCAGAGTTAGGTCGTCTAAACCTATTAAAAGAAGATGCAGCGAATCTTCGAGAATATATGCTGCGTGGTGGATTTATTATGTTAGACGATTTTCACGGAACAGCACAATGGAAAAGATTCTATAAGCAATTCAAAAAGATCTTTCCTAACCGAAAACCAAGAGACATTCCCATTTCACACCCCATTTTAAATGTTTCTTTGAGATCAAATCATTGATGCAAATACCCGCACCCGCAGCGTACAGAAGCGGAAGAACGCATGAAAGTAATGGTCATCAAGTGCGATGTATGGGTGTCTTTGACGACCACGGTAGGATAATGATGATGATTAACTTCAATACAGATTTAGGAGATGCATGGCAAAATGCAGCAGAACATTTCTACCCTCGTGAGTTTTCGAATATGGCATTCAAAATGGGTATAAACACCATTGTTTATGCTCTTACACATTGAATCAAGATTCTATTCATATCAACTTCATACACAACGTTATTATATATTAGTTACTTTTCTCACTTAAATTTTCATCCTTCTATTTAATTATCTCATCCTTTACATTCTTCTCTGAGAAAATGTCATTTTCTACAACCAAATTCTAATTTTTTCATAAATATGCAATTTTACCTCACAAAAATGTGTCTATACATTAAAAGATCAATATAGACATGAGGTGTGCAATGAAAAACAGTGATACAGACCTTATACAACGATCCATAGACGGTGATCAGCAAGCATTTGCTGAGCTTGTGGAAAAATACCAAAAACAGATTCATGCATTGGCATGGCAGAAAATTGGTGATTTCCACATCGCTCAGGAAATCACACAAGATGCTTTTCTCACCGCATATAATAAACTTGCAACACTCACACACCACAACAGTTTTGCAGGTTGGCTATATGTGATTGCTGTCCGAAAGTGCAAGAATTGGCACAGAAAAAGAAAGCTGACTTTACAGTCGTTGGAAGACACAGATCCTGTTGAATTAGAGGAGGTGTACTACTCAGAATATATGACACAACAACGAGAAGATGCAGCAAAAAGGAAACGTAGAGCAGTAGTACAGAAGTTACTTAGCACACTTCAAGAGAGTGACCGTACAGTCGTAAATCTATATTACATTGCAGAAATGACTTGTGAAGAAATAGGAAAATTTTTGGGCGTATCTGCGAACACGGTTCGGAGTCGTCTACACCGAGCACGAAATAAATTAAGGAAGGATGAAACAATGATAAAAGAAAACCTTAGTAGTTTCCAACTACCATCGCAACTCACAGAAAACATCATGAAAGAAATCTCACAGAAAAATCCTGCAGTACCATCAACAAGTAAACCATTAATTCCCTTGGCAGTTTCCGCAGCATCAGCAATCTTAGTGATATTTCTGTTAGGAATTGGTTCACAAAATCTATTCCAATTTCAACAACCATATAGCTTAAATTCGCTTTCCGAACAAACAATTGAAATTACAGATACCAACATTGTTATTGATACGCCAGCAAAACCCGCAATCCTAAATCAGATCGGACGTAAGAATGTCTCTGGTAATAAGAACGGGACTGGACATAATCCAAACGATCCGCTATTCGCAGCAGCAAATGCAGAAGAACTTGATTCATCCAATACAGATAGAGAATGGGTTCAAACAAATGGACCAGTTGGAGGTGTAATAAACACCCTATTCTCCACAACAAATGGTGATATCTATGCTGGTACATCCTCTACATTATACAAACTTTCTGACAATCAGAATTCATGGAATCTGGTCTACTCAGCAAATACATCTACAATAAATATGAGTGATATGGTACTTGGTGGAAAACCGATGTTTGAGCGAGGAGATTCTCTCTATATTGTTACCGATGCTGAAGTAATTAAGTCTTCAGATAGAGGTGATACATGGCAGTCTCTCGGACCCATCCCAGATGGATATCCAGTTGATATAGCTGTAACAGATTCAACATTATACCTTGGTATAACAAAGGATGCTATCAAACCCAATGAAGCACATACTGAAGGTATATACGTGTCTGAGGATGATGGAAAAACTTGGCAAATCCTTGATGATGCAAATATTGATGGTAAGAAAATACGATCAGTCGCTGCAATTGAAGACACGGTTTTTGTTGGTACAGATAACGGTCTATATAAATATCACGAGGAAAATTGGAAAAAAATATCCATTGGTACTGAGGATATGCAAAATAAAAGAATCTCCATACCCTCCATTGCTATAGCAGACAGCAAACTTTATGCAGCCGCAGGAAAAAACTATAGTAACATAAAAGCCGTAATGACAAGTGATTCATGGTGGTCACTCTACCGTTCCTCAGATTTAGGAGAATCTTGGGAATCCATTGATCCGAGAGGCGAAAATCTAAAAAGTGGGTTTTCCATTCATTTTCCATTGCAAGGTTATGGGAAACATCCATATCTTGGAATTAAGGTCACTGCTAAAAATAAAAATGTCATGCTTTCAGACCTTAGATCCACCTTCTATTCAAATGATAATGGTGATACATGGACAACCATAGACAGACGGAAGATGCCAGAAATTAAAACGGCTTATCCTTTCCTTGTGCAGGACAAAAAAATATACTATAAAGGCAGCCAATCCGGCGTTTATAGAACAACTGATGGTGGTGCAACATGGCATGAGTTTAATGCAGGACTTACAAGTGCTACCGTTACTGATCTAATCGCTGTTAAAGGTAAACTCTATGGAAGAACAAGTGATGGATTTGTTACCTCTACAGATGATGGTGAATCATGGAAACCTTTAACTTTTAGTAAGAAAAGCATCTCAATGATGTCAAAATTTAATAACACTCTTTACCTAAAAAACACAAAGAATAACATCACTATTTTACGTTTATCAATTGACGACAATAAAGTCACCGATATCCTGAACATGCCCAAAATTGAAGATGTTGATTTAAATCGCAACCCCAATTTTGATGAGTTGACAAAAATAAACAAAGAGATCATTGATCCAGATAGAATCATTGATCTGGAAAATGATGATGTTGATAAAATCAGTCAAGAACTCACTAATGCATTTCAGAAACATGCCGCATCTTCATTCATGCCACTTTTTGGGAGTTTCGCTGTTAGTAACGATACATATTATTTGGAATATAGAAAGAAACTATACACATGGAAACCAGATGAGTTTGAATGGCACGACACAGGTATAATTGATGAAACAAAACCTGATTTACCATTTAACTTTTACAATCCTATGGATTTCCCCAGCGACCTATCGGCATTAATGGAAATTCAAAAATCTATTGGCTTCAAACTTGCCGTATCAGGAAAAGTCGTATACGTTGGTAAACATAATGGTGAATTGTTACGTTCCTCTGATGAAGGAATCACATGGATGGATGTAACCAATGACCTTCCTTTATCGTATGAGAAAATACACGCAATTAACTTTGCAGATTCTACAATTTATGTTGCAACTGACAAAGGGGTCGCATATTCCACGGATGGTGTAAATTGGAATACTACAACAGACGTTGATGGAAATCCAATAATAACTAAACAATTCACTGTTGAAGGTGTAAATTTATACGGTGTCGTTGGACTACATGTATATCAATTGAAACAGAAATCAAACACATGGGAACAGGTAACGCCAGAAATTCCATCACCCATTTCATCACTGGCTGTTGATGACAACACGCTATATGTTGGAACTCTTGGACGTGGTGTACTCCGTTTCTCGCTTGATGAATAGCATCATTGAATGAAAAATTATAGGCGAGTAAAAATATAAGCCTCCTTTATTTGTAGATCTATCATAAAACGCAAATCTGGGCACATATATTATTCTAAATGACAAATTATTTGTCAGAATGCAACTTTTTTCCTTTATATTTGTATATTAAGATAAAAAAGTGCAACCTTTTTCCTTAGAAATGTCTCTTTAATTACAGAAGGTGAAATAAGTTAAACAAATAACAGATACTTTCAACAAATTAAATATAAAATTGTTTGAACAAGTTGATGTTTGATTAGTCTAAAGATTAACCGAGATAAATGTAATAATTGATTTTACACCAGAGGTTAAAGAACTAACATAGGAAAATGGGAGAAAACAATGAAAAAAGAATTTACCATAGAAAACTGGATTCTCGGTGGCACAAGTTTCATTCTGATTTTCACATTGGGGTGCTATATGTGGTATCAAACCCAGATGTCTTCCATTGATAATTACTTTAATGATCATACAGAAGAAACACAACAATCGGACGAAACATCAGAAACTGATAAATTGGAAACGCCGTTGATAGAAATTGATGATAATGAGGATACCGACACATACGACAAAAATAACTCCGTAATTCATCATACTGATACTGAAATTTCAGATGTATCTGCAACAAAAAGTGATAACATTGAAAATGACACAGCCACAGCACATCTACCTTGGAGTAAACAAACAACAGTATTGAAGATCTTTAATCTGAATATATAGTAATAAAAATGTATTGACAAAATATCCAAAGGCACGCAATTCTTGCGTGCCTTTCGGTTTTTATAGTGAATTTCAAAAACAATACCTTTTCTGATAAATACAACATCCTTTGTAGCACAAACTTTTAGGTTGTATTGGTAATATTCCATACTACACATATCAATAATGAGACATAATTAATCAGAAATGGTATAATTCTATATTATTCACCATCAACGCTTTTCTTATGAAACAAGTCAGAAATACCGAAAATACCCTTCACTGTTTTCTGTGAACTCTGTGGGTTCTATGATTCTGACAAGAAAACATTCTGATTCACAGTTGCTTGGAAAACACTGAAAAAGCTCAAGTGTTCTGGTGTATCTAAAATATAGTGTATGTCAATGTGCACGCAAGAAAATCTTCAATACTGCAAATACTCAATTTTCAGCATCAATCATAAATCAGTGTAATTAATACAAAAATCAATTTTATTTTCCTAAAGTGCAACCCTGCATCACATTTTCGCATCTTTATATTAAAAGACGCTATCTGTTTATGAGGAAGATGTCCATGAATAATAATGACTCTCATCTAATTAAACGAACACTTGAAGGCGATCAGCAAGCCTTCGCATCCTTAGTTGAAAAATATCAAGATCAGATACATACATTAGCTTGGCAAAAGATAGGTGATTTTCACATAGCACAGGAGATAACCCAAGATACATTCATCAATGCATACCAAAAACTCGCAACATTAAAACATCCAACAAGGTTTGCTGGATGGTTATATGTTATTACTAACAATAATTGCAAAATGTGGCATAGAAAAAACAGATTACAAACACAGTCTTTAGATGAAACCGACCCAATGGAGCTTGCAGAGATTTATTATTCAGAACATCAGACACATGAACGAGAAGAAGCAGCAAATGAAAACAGAAGATCAGTTGTTAAAGAACTTCTCAATAAATTGCGAGAAAGCGAGAGAACTGTTGTTACTCTACACTACCTCGCAGGTTTGAGTTGTGAAGAGATTGGTGAATTTCTCGGTGTCGCAACGAATACAGTCAAAAGTCGACTCCACCGTGCACGTAACAGGCTAAGACAGGAGGAAGCAATGATAAAAGAAAATCTAAGCAGTTTCAAATTACCAACAAATTTCACAGAAAATATTATGGAAGCAATTTCAAAAGTCACACCTATGACCTCTGCTCCCAATAAACCTATGATTCCTTGGTTAATTTCAGCTACATCTGCAGTTATAATCTTAATAATTCTTGGTACCGGAACATATCAAATATACAATTTTCAAAAACCGTATAGTTTAGATTCCACATCCGATAAAACTATAGAGATAACTGAAGCAAAACAGGTAATCGATTCCGACGAAAAATCATCAAAAAGAAATCTTGTTGCAAAAGCAAACCTACTCAATCAAGATAACAATGTCTCACAGGAATTAAACTCACCATTGGCAGACACAGAAAATTTAGATGAAACTAATAATATAAATAGCAGTAATAAACTACAAAAAGGTTCAGCGTCACTATCGGGAATTGTAGTAGATACTGATGGAAAAGCAGTACAGGATTTAGACCTTACAATAAAGCCAATGAAAATAAATGAAAACGGGAGTATGGTTGAACTCACTCCGGTGTCTTCTTGGAAAAATTTTATTACTGATAACAAAGGAAGATTCTCTTTCATAATAAACAATCCAGTTGCTTTACAATTTGTGTTGCTACCTGATGCAGTTTCTGATTATGTAATATCGTCACTTACAATAGGTGATTTAACCTTTTTTAATAATACTATTCCACTCAAGTCCAATGGAATGACATTTGCTATTGAACCCGGTATGGCTCTTGATAACACAATTGTTACTGTCAAACCACCACCAAGAAGAATTCGTGGTAGAATTCTTTTAAGAAATGGCAAACCCCTTGCATATGCAGGTGTTGATCTGACCATACATGCAGGAGAACATGATACATTTCTCTATTTTTTGCCTGAATTTGCCGGCAGTATAATGAGCACTTCTGCAAGCACTGATTCCCAAGGGTACTTCGTACATTATCTTTCTAATGAAATTGATCGAGATTATAAAGTAAAAGTAAATTATCATGGATCAACTGATACATCAGGATGGTTCCAACTAAGAGAAGGAAAGTGGAAGGATGATCTTGTATTTCGTGTTAGGGATCTACAGAGAGTCAAAAATAAAATCAATAAACGTGTCAAAGCACAACAGAGAGTATGGACAGTAAATCCAAATAATGGACATGCTTATAAAAGAATAGTTGTGGATAGTTGGGAGGATGCTAAGGCAAAAGCGAAATCTGAAAAGGCATATCTCGTTGCTATAAACGATGAAGCGGAACAGAAATGGTTAGAAACACGATTTCCAGAATATTTGTTCTATTGGATAGGATTGACTTCTAACCAAGATGGATCATTCGATCAATGGACAAACGGTGAGCAACTGACTTATGTAAATTGGATGTCAAATGAAAAATCCAATGAACCAAATATACATATTGCATTGGATTTCTTTTCTAAAAGATGGATGAAAATAGATGTCGAAAATCAATTTTTACCTGCAATCCAACTTGCTATAATAGAAAAAGAAGATATAAAGATTAAGTCAAAAAAATAAAGGAATAAAATATGTATAAACAAACTTTTACCAAACACATTATATTATGCTTACTACTTATGTTCACAATAGGTTTCTTTTCCATAAACCAAGGTATAGCCGAAGATCAAAACACAACATTGTCTGGTCATATTACTACCCCAAAAGGTGAACCAATTTCCGATACCACTGTCCTACTACTTTACATGGAATTTAATAAAAACCCAGAGTTATTCAAAAGACTAAACACACTCCAACCAATATATGACAGCAAACTTTACCCGTTCCTTTCAGATATACCACATTACTATAATAAAGGTAAGCTCCCCGACAAACAGGAAAAAAATGATCCTCCTCCATACTTAGAATCTATAACTGATTCAAATGGGAAGTTTTCATTTTTTAACATTTCATCCAAATTGGTCCAATTGATGGTCTTACCAAATGAACCGCTGGATAAAGATTCAACACGATATGAACATGGAAGTAAAAAACACACACCACTACCAATAATACACTCACTAAAACTAAATGAGATCACTTTTCTACCACATCAGTATAAATACTTTCCACCAATAGGAGCTGTAACCTTTACTATAGATCCGGGTAAGAAAATTGAAAATGTAGAACTAAAGGTAAGTATGCAAAACCCGCTTAGCATTCGTGGTAGAATATTATTCAAAAACGGTAAACCTGTCTCAGATACATCTCTTTCAATCATATTCGGACATCAAAACTTTTACTATGCAAATGACTTTCCTTACCGAATTCCTGTGGCAGTAAAGACAGATGAGAATGGGATATTTACACATAGTGTCTTCTTCGCAGGTATATACGCTTATGCAACAAAATATCGCGGATTATCTGCAACCTCAGAACCATTTTTTCTTAATGGTAATACACCACATGAAGTTATAGAATTAACGCTTGACGGTAATCCTGATGAACTCACGGAACTACCTTTGGATACTGCTTATTCGCTACATAGTTCTACAATCCCTGGACCAGATTTAAGTGGTGTATGGATTCTGAATCCAGAAAATGGTCATGTATATAAACGTATTTTGTGTACAACAAGAGATGAAGCACAAATCCAAGCAAATAAAGAGAATGCACATCTGGTATCAATTACGAGTGAGAAAGAACAGATATGGCTTGAATCTGTATTTGGAACAAGCGAATACTGGATTGGATTAACTGGTCTTAGAGAAACAGACGATTGGCGATGGGATACTGGTGAAAAAGTCAAATACAAGAACTGGAAAAAAGATGATAGACATCGACCTCCTTCAGCAATTTTCAAATTATTTGGATGGATAGATGACAAAGCACTACGAGGGGATCCAGTATATGTAGTCATGATACGAGATGAGGAGACGGGATATATGAAATGGAAGACACTCGAAAAGAGACACTCTGAGCAAGGTTACATACGTTTGGCTGTCATTGAAAAAGACAGTCCGTAGGTCGGAGCGAGCAAAGCGACCTCCGACATCTTACATTCTGTAGGAGCGACCTCTTGGTCGCGATTTCTTATCCTGAAAATCTTGTAATCCCGGGGAATGCCTAAATGGCATTCATACCCGCCGAATACCATGCGCGTATTCGGCGTTGATTTGGACAAATGCCATACGGGGAATGCCTTAATGGCATTCATACCGTTGATTTGGCGCATTTGGCGTTGATTTGGGGGAACGCCTACAGGCGTTCATACCGTTGATTTCTTGATTTGGCAAATCCTGGTTCAGACAATAAACAAACACCATTATTCACAGATGTAACAAAATCTGTGCGAAAAACCGAAAACTAAATATCCCTGCCAAATAAAATCCTTCCTTGAAAATAATCCTATTTCATGATAAACTAAGATTAGTCAATAGTTATAGCAACATACCACCTTACCCAAATTCCCGTAATCTATACACCAATAACCTACGAAAATATAGATATACGCATAACAACCAAAAGCCAGGAAATACAAAATGAACTCAAATACAGATCAAATTCTACAAAAGATTGGTGAAAAAGCCTTAAAAGACTCTGTCGTCCAAGTATCATGGCACAACCCAGATAAGAAATCATCAGAAAAAGATAATAAATATCACGGCACTGGATTCTTTGTTAAACGCGACTTGGTTGTGACAAATCTCCATTGTGTTGCAGGGGCATCATCAATTATTGCAATACTACCCAGTAGAAACGCTGAATTCCCCGTTGAGGGTGTGGTGGCAACCGATATTGAAAATGACCTTGTTATACTAAAGATAGGCGGTAGGGGAAAACCACTTCCCATTGCTGACAGCGACACTGTCCAGATTGACGAGGTTGTTACTGCTGTCGGATACTCAGGTAAAGAAAAAAACGATATTACAAATGTCAAAATTCAAGACATCAGAGATTCTATCCGAAAATTCAAAACAAAAGAATCATTTAAACGCGGACATAGTGGAAGTCCGTTGCTCAATAGTTCAGGAGAAGTAATAGGAATCGCAGTTGCAGTCTTTGCAAATGTACTGTTTTTTATGGGTGCTTCAACTATATCACAAGGTTTTGCGATTCCTGCAAACATCTTATCAGACTTACTTAAAAACATTGAAAATATGGTTCCGTTAGAAGAATGGCAAGAACAACCACAAATACAAGCCTATACGCAAGGTGTTCAAGGTCAGCAAAAATTGGCTCAAGGCAAACATACGGAAGCACAAAGATGTTTTGACGAAGCAATTGAATTAAATCCCGATATGTATGATGTATACATCAATAGATCCATTATACATATATCGTTAGATGAACCAGAACAGGCAATTAACGATTGTAATACTGCAATCAGACTCAATCCTAATCTTATTGAAGCATATATCAACAAAGGAGCTGCAAACTTATTCTTGAATAAATACGAAGAAACAATCGCAGATTGCAACCATATTCTAAAACATAATCCAAAAATGCTTCAGGCTTATATCTTAAGAGCAACAGCAAGAACACATATAGATGATAATAAGGAAGCAGAGAACGATTATGATAAAGCCATACAAATCAACCCAGATGCAATGGAAATCTATCTATCGCGTGCAAATGTCAGATATGAACAAGAAGACTATGCTGGTGCAATTGAGGATTTTGATAAATTAATTAACGATGCTTCGGAATTGAGTTCCCTTTTCAATGTCCGTGCAAGTCGTAGTAATGCAAAATATAAGCTTGGTGATTATGAAGGGGCAATTGAAGATATAGAAACTGTCCTTGAATCAAATCCAAATGATATGAATGCTTATGTCAGTCGTGCTTATGCAAAATACCAAATCGGCTTGTCTACAGCAAATAGCGGTGATAAAGCGGGTTCCCGCAAGTATTACAAGGAAACAATTGAAGACTTAAATGTTGTTTTAGGAACAAAAACTAAAGATCATTATGCATACAAAACTCGCGCACACGCGAAGCACAGACTTGGTAGTATAAATGCTGATCTCGGTAACAAAGCAAGTTCACGCGCATTTTATAGAGATGCAATTGAAGATTATAATGCTGCAGTTGCTACAGGTCCTAAGTGCGTTGAATCTCATTATTATCGAGCTCTTACTAACCGGTATCTGAAACAATATCAAGATGCAATTATTGACTTTGATAAAGTCACAGAACTGAATGCCAAACACTTTAACGGTTATTTCCAACGAGGTCTTGTAAAACGGTATTTCGGCAAAATTAAAATAGATAAAGGTGATGTTAATAGTGCAATAAATCTATACCAACAAGCTATTGATGATTATACAGAAGGGATCAAACTTAAACCGAAACATCATACCTCTTTCAACAATCGTGCATTTGCAAAGTATTACCTTGGAAATACTCAAAAGGAACAAGGTAATATGACCGATGTCAAAAAGCACTATCAAAGTGCTATAGAAGACTATAATGAAGCAATCCGATTACACCCAAAATACTCCTTATCCCTTGAGAATAGAGCATTAATACACTATCTATTAGGACAAATAGAATTGGATCAACATAACATAGCAAATGCCAATGAACATTTTCAAGCATCCGTAGCAGACTGTGATGAATACATCCGTATTAATCCAAAAAAACTGGATACCACTGTCTACCTTAGACGTGGCGATGCACAAGCTGCCCAAGGAAATTACGATAATGCAATCAAGGATTACAACGAAGTAATTCGATTAAAACCTAAATATGCAAGCGCATACTACGGCAGAGGTATAGCATACCAAAATATTGGAATGCATGATGAATCAACAGCAGACATTATCAAAGCAAAGGAATTAAACCCCAATATCGAAAACAAGACTGATTAATATAGATTCCAAGCATAGTCATATATTTGGTTAAAAGTAGTAGGCACGCACCGCGTGCCATCACCCAACCCGGTAAGTGTAATTTCTAAACCACACTCTGTAGCACAAACTGTTAGTTTGTGCCCCTATTTCATGCCAAAAACTTTACACACCTTATAGCATTCGACACCTACCGTTTGTGCGTAAGTCCTGAGATATAATAAATAAAAATAAACATTCAACATGAATCCGATTTCAGTTGTCTAACTTATTAACACATCAGGACTTATGCATTCTTATAGGTTGTGTTATACTATTTCATTATGAATACATCTACACTCACTTTGACTTGAAAAGGAAGGTTTACTATGAAAAGAGCAGCGAAGTCCGACATCTTACATTCTGTAGGAGCGACTCAGGGAATGCCAAAAGGCATTCATACCATTGATTAGGTGCTTTCCACAATTCTGATAAAATCACTTATCCTAAGCGTCACCCTTTTCCTTCAGTGTCCTCTGTGTTCTCTGTGCATTCTGCGATTCTGACAACAAATATATCATAACCTATATGCATTACACCGCAACCCATAATTTGACAACTCAACCCATTATCTGTTACAATAGTAGATACCTAAATCAAACATCTGTATTCATATCGCAGCTGAAACATCAAACCCATTCAAGACATATACCAGTTGATTTGACTTGTATGTAAACCCAATCTATTCCGATTACGTTTCTCTAATTGTCCTAACAATGAAACATTACATCTTCATTCCCATTCTCATATCCTTCACACTACTAACTGGTTTGGCACACACAAATGCCCAAACACAGGATGGTTATATACCATTCGATTGTCCTGATGTTCCACCTCCAATGTTCAAGTTCGACCTAAACCGCGAACTGATAAAACATATTTCAACTGATGAAACATTTTCTGGAATCGAAAACCTATTTATCCATACTTACGATAAAGAGGACGGTCTATATGAAAAATTAGTTGAATATTACAGTAAAATCATAAAACAAAAGGGTTGGATTAGTTATGTAGAGGATGATAATAAATATATTTACATATTAACAAATTCTAATCCAGAAAGCGATTCGGCTGAAGGTATCTTCGTCATTGTCAATAGTAGATTCGTAATCCATCAGTTAAACGTCATAGGTAACATATCCCAGCACCAGATAGGTAAACTATTAGCAAACATAAATCTTCTCGGTATATGGATGCCTGAATTAAATTCACTCGGTGAACCAATAGACCAGTCTACTATCCAATCAGAACCTACATTTGAGGAAAAAGAAATTACCCTCATTGATAAAAAGTCTCCAACTATACTTCGGATACTTGAGGATACTCCAAAGTCCACTTCAAGGATATCTGAGACTATAGTAGAAACACTTAATGTAGATTGGACATACAATGCACTTCCAATAAAGGTCATTGAAATTAACTCACATACAACAAGTCGGAAATCATCACACAAAGAAAGACTTGACGATATTAGAGATATTCTTTACGAGAACATACAACATCCAGAAGATCCAGAAGATCCAGAAGACTTCAACGTGATTTTGGATAAATTGTTAGATTCTTATGTATCAGCATACATCGAGAAAGTAACAGTTAATACTGATGAACAATTAATTAAAATGACATTAAAGGAAATTCCTGAAAAAGTAGAAGGTCAATTTATACTCTCAAAACAATATCAAACAAGTGATTCAGATCCAATAGATGTTATCCAAGTCAACGGTTTACAGCAAATTGAGCCTGATATAATTAAGTCTACACTTGAAGACGGTCCTATGAATATTGAAAATGCAACAGAACATATCTCTGATACTATACCAGAATTTGATATTGTAGAATTTGAAATTGAGAAGTTCGGTCAACAACGAATTGCCAAAATCACTGTCCAAGAGAACCCAATACAAATTACCTCATATACATCAGTAATGCCAAGAATAGGGCTAAACCGTGTAACAGGTTGGGAACTTGGAGCACGTGTAGAAACGGGTTTACGTCCAAATCGAAAAACTGACTACTCTCCGCTTGCTTATGGATGGACTGCTGAGGTGCCAAATACTGAATACAATTCCAAACTATATGCACAATTCGGTTATGGATTTGGCAACGACCAACCTTATTATCAGTTCGGTGGCAATTATATCTGGAATGAAACTGAACACTGGAAAGTCGGAATTACCGCACAATTTCAAAACGCAATTACAACATTAAACACAGATTTTCATACAGGTTATGACGATGGACGATCTACCTTCTTTCGTATGTATGGAGTTCCAGAACATCAAGATTACTATTTGCGAAAAGGATCTGAAGTTGCTATCCACTGGATTACGAAGTGGTCAAGCAGTATGAAACTATCGTTCCTATGGGAAACACATGAGAGTCTGGATAAATCTACAGATTGGCATTTTTTCAATATGCGGTCTCACAACAAATTACGTGACAACCTAACGATTACCCCATCAAAACTCCGCAGCATCAGCTTAAAGACTGACATAACAAATAGAAAAAAACATCTTGGTTGGCACAATACATTCATAATCGAACATAGCAACCCTTCCTTCGGATCAGACTTCAATTGGACTCGAACACAGTCACATTTTCGGTATGCATTTCCTTTCGCAAGAAATCAGTTCCGTAGCAGATTCGTGATAAGTACTGCATTGGGAGAATATACTGATAATCAAGAAGGACCAACACTTCTACCAATACAACGGCAGTTTATACTGGGAGGGATTGGAACTCTCAACGGATATCCACAAAATACATTTTTGGGTGATGAAGGATACCTAATGAACGTAGAATTACTTTTAGGTTTACCAAAGATTATTGATTTCAATATACTTAACAACATCCATGCCGTTCTCTTCTTTGACATGGGACAGGCGTGGACTGAATATCGTTCTGGGTGGAATTTTGAACCAAAAACCAGTGCTGGCATCGGTTTACAAGTATCATCAGATATTGACATCTTAAGATTCAACATCGCCAAAGCATTATATTCAAAACAGGAAATACAGTATAATTTGATGATATATTATAGCTTTTAAATTCTCTCTATACCTAACGGAATATTGAACCATTTTCAATAGTCAACTAACTATGATAGAATATGGAAAGCAGCCCCAGAGGGGTGGAATGTGTATAGATAACTGAAAACTACATAAAACATATTGGATATATATTGTTCCAAAATCCACAACCCCTTCCAACCCTCAACAACACGTGTTATAATACTATCACTATGAAAAACAAAACCACATACAAATCCAACATAACCGCATTCGTAGGTCGGAACGAGCAAAGCGACCTACGACAAATAGCCAAATTCGTAGGTCGGAGCGAGCGAAGCGACCTACGACATCTTACATTCTGTAGAAGCAACCTCCGACAAATAGCCAAAAACAAAAGATACAGTTTTTCAAGTTTTTTAAGACACAGTAAACCGGTGAAAACAACCCATAAACCCAGTCAGACACAACAACCAGACCACAACACAGTAAAGATACAGTCATGTAAAAAAAGGCACAAAACTGTATCTTTTTTAAACTGAGGAAAACAACACGATTCGTAGGTCGGAGCGAGCAAAGCGACCTCCGACTGAATATTATACCATTTCTAATATAATGTCTCTTTTTGTAGCGCAAACTGTTAGTTTGCGTCTATTCGGACATAATCTAAATGAAGATTAACTTATTAATTGGGTAATTTTTATTGGTAC
>JAPOQK010000027.1 GCA_026710795.1 Candidatus Poribacteria bacterium | reverse complement strand
CCTGCTACAACAGATGACCGGAAAGTTGTTCCGAAGTTGGGAACCCACTTATATGGCAAACTCTATGCGGATAAGGGGTATATCTCACAAGACCTGCGTGAATACTTGCGAACCCAAGGTATTGAGTTGGTATATAAGGTTTGCAAGAACATGAAGCCGCAACCTTTATCGGACTTTGATGCGCTCTTGCTGAAAAAACGGATGCTGATTGAATCGGTTATCAAAGAAATAAAAACGCAGACACAACTTCAACATACGCGGCATAAAAGTTTTATCAACTTCCAAGTGAACATGGTGGCTGCCTTAATTGCTTATACCTATTTGGAGAAGAAACCTTCGTTGAACTTGCCGGAATGCAAACGGATCCCAACAGCAATGCTTTCTTTAGAACCCTAAATCTTTTTCCGAACTCACGTTATTTTACTGTTCCAAATCCCAAATAATCACCGTACCATCATAACCACCACTCGCCAGTGTCCGACCATCTGGACTGAAGGACAGATCCATAATCCATCCCATAGGTCTGTGTATATAGGTCTTTTTGACATTAAACGATGGCATTTCCAACAAAACAACCCCACCCTTTGGAGTTCCAACTGCAAGTGTACTTCCATCAGGACTGAGTGCAATAGTTGTGATAGATGTCTGACGAAATTTAACATCTTTATAATTGTGGACGGTAGTTGTATATTCCGTATCAGTGTTGTTACTTTTCAAAGTAACGCTCATGGTGCGTTTAGTTGAAAGAGTATCCCAAAGTACTATCTGCTTTTGGTCTCCTACTATAAGTGTCTTTCCATCGTGTGTGAAAGCAAGACTATGTATAGCACCACTGTTTTCTTTTGTTAATATTACATTCTTCTGATTTAGTCGTTCAGGAAAAATGTCTGCTGAATTTACTGTAGTTGCATTCTCATCAATGTCTCCAAGAGTTGCTATTAATTTATGTTTACGTACATCCCATAGACGGACAGTATTATCTGAACTCCCTGATGCAAGCATACTTTCATCAGGACTCAATGCAACAGAAAGCACATGATCCTTATGTGCCTTTATTGTAGTGTTATGGTTGCCAAAAATCAATCTCCATAATTTATGCAGGATTGAGTCTTGAGCCTCTGTTTTTGGATCCCAAAAACGAACAGTACCGTCAAGGCTTCCACTTACGAGCCTTTTACCATCAGAAGTAAAAGCAATGCTATTTGGGTGCCATGGACGAGTTCTACCAAATGCTTTACCATGACCCTCTAAGGTGACTTGGTATTCACCTGTAGAAGCATTCCATAATAGAATTTCTGCTTTTGCATCAGAACTTTGATAACTCAGACTCAAACTCGCAAGTTTTTTGCCATCAAGAGAAAAACCTACAGATCGAACATCAACTTGAAATGGATGTCCATTACCTGTAGCAATATGTTTTCCATCAGAAACATCCCACAACCGAACCAAAAAGTCGTGTCCACTCGCAAGTGTTTGTCCATCAGGACTAAAGGCTAAGCATGTTATACTTTCATTGTGTCCTGTGATAAAATGGCGTAGTTTCGATTTCTGAAGATCGGTTGTGTCTATATCCCACAAAAAAAGTCCGGATTCTTTCTTGGATGTGTAACCTCGTGCAGCAAGAGTACGTCCATCAGGACTAAATTGAAGATTGTAGATGAATCCTATTCCATCTAAGGTGAACTTATGTGTTCCAGTATCTATATCCCACAACCGAACCTCACCATGACTTCCAACTGCGATAGTCCTTCCATCTGGACTAAATGATATAGCCTGAATAGATCCTCTCATATTTTCGCCTGTGAAGGTTTTTATCAACTCACCTGTATCTACATCCAATAACCTAACTGTTGAATCATTATCTTTTGAGTCAGCGAATGTTTTTCCATCAGCGGAAATTGCAAAATGCTTATCCCAATTTGGATATTCTATTTTTATTTTTTGCTTACCACTTTTACCATCCCATATTATAATCTCTCTGTTTTTCTCACCAATCAGAAGTTTAGAAGTTGAACCGAAGGAAATGTTTTCAATATCTTCTGTTCCTTCTGATATAGATATGCTTTTTCCGGTATTGGTTTCAAATAACTGTACAACCCCATCGCTCCAACACATAATTGTCATTCCATCAGGACTAAATGCGACCTTGCTAATTCGTTTCCCAAGTCTTAGAAATACTCGACTGTCTCCACTCTCAATGTCCCATATTCGTATCACCCCTTCAGAATCACCACTGACAAACATCCGACTATTCGGATGGTATGACACAGAATTCACATCTCCGGTTGGGTTGTCAAAGTTTGTCTTAAGTTCACCGACATCTAAATCCCACAATTCAATCTTGTTTCGGTTCAATCTATTTCCTATATCCAGGAAGGTTGTAGAATCAGGACTAATAACAACATACTCATCCATTTCATCCAAGTATTTTGTTGCTAAACCAAGTTCTTCACCTGTATGCACATCGTATAACCAAATTCCGACTGAACAGATTACCACAAACTGTCTGCTATCTGGAGAAAACTTGTAATTAGTTCTTCCTCTGTAATTTGTTATCTTTCCTTTTCCCAGCCTTAACTTCGCACCTTCAGGTAATTCCCATTTTGCATAATCATCTGCATAAGAGGACGATAGAAAAACCATGATGAGCACCATAATGCTAAAAACACGTATGAGTCTCATAAGTTATTCACTCCTTGGAGAATTATTGTGTCAGATCCCAAATAAGCACTGTGCCATCTGAACTTCCACTTGCAAGCGTGCGACCATCTGGACTAAACATAATGGATTGCACAAATCCATTAGTCCTATTGAACATGAATGTTGATTTAGATTGCTGTGTTCGCATGTCCCAGAGCATTATTCTTTTCACCACACCACTTGCAAGAGTTTGACTATCGGGACTAAAAGCGAGGAAGGTAGGTCCCAGTGGATTATTGTGTATAAACTTACCCTTATGTTCAGTAGTGACAGCATCCCATAAGTCAATCTCACGATAATTACCGCTTGCAAGTATCTTGCCGTCTGGACTAAACTTAAGAGAAATTAAACTGGCATCTGTGCCATTATCGTCAGTATATTTTATGATAGTTTTAGGTTTGCGTGTGTACACATCCCACAATCGGATGGTATGATCATCACTTCCGCTTGCGAGTATATTTCCTTTAGGACTAAAAGCAATAGCTTTTATCTTATCTGTATGTCCTTTAAACTCGTCCATTTGATTTCCAAAGACAGATCTACGAATTCGACTAATTAGCGAATTACTTGTTATGCTCTTTACATGCCACAACCGGACTATATTGTCTTTACTGCTATTTGCAAATATTTCCCCATCTGGACTAAAGGCGATTAGTCCAGCATGGTATCTGATATTTCCATTCCGAGAATTATTACCAAGTCCATCAAATGATATGATTTGTTCCCCAGTGGAAGTATCCCATAAGGTTATATGTAAAGAAGCATGAGGATTAAATCCAGCAAGTATTTTTCCATCGGGTGAATAAGCTAAAGACCGGATTTGTGAATGATAAAACGTCTTACTGTCAGATTGTTTCTGTTGACCAGATCCAAGATCCCAAAGCTGAACCGACCATTCATGTCCACTTGCAAGGGTCTGACCATCAGGACTAAATGCTATGGTATTTACTTCACTATGATGTTCTCTGATTACGTGTTTCAATTCAGATTGCTTAATATCTTTTGCATTTATTTCACATAATAAGATGCCGGAACTATTCCTTGCAACAAGGGTGTTTCCATCAGGACTAAACAACAGGTTATATACGTTTCTAAGTCCTTCAATAGTTGCTTGACGTTGTCCAGTGAGGACATTCCACAAAACTACATTCTCATTCAAATAAGAGACTGCGAGAGTAGTGCCATCTGAACTAAACGTAAAAGAGTTTACACGATTCGAGGGTTCTTTGACTTTCTTCCGTGAACCATCCTCATTTGTTATAATTATATCACCATATACCGGTGCACCTTCAAATGTGTTTTTGAGTTTACCGGTATGTACGTCCCATAATTGAACCGTATAGTAGTTTTTCGCTACGTTAGCAAACCAGTTACCATCAGGTGAGAATGCAAACAATGTTCTCTCTCTGGTATCCTTAAATTTCATACTGATCTTTCCTGTTTCAGTATTCCAGAACAGAGCGTCTTTGCCTCTACTACTTGCGAGTAGCTTTCCATCAGGACTAAAATCAAGGCGAAAACTATTTATTGTATTTTCTAATCTATGTTTGAGTTCACCAGTATTTACGTTCCATAACATGATACCTTTGTTACCGCTGGTGGCGAGTGTTGATCCATCAGAGCTAAACAAAAGCGTTTCTGGTCTACCACCAACATTTATAGTGGTATATTGACCAGTGTTTGTATCCCATAATCGTACTGTTCCATCACCGCTTCCACTTGCAAGCACACTACCATCGGGGTTAAAGCTAATACAAGTGATACTAGATTTATGACCAATATACTTTTTTATGGGTTTCCTGGTATTGATATCCCAAAAATGAATAACACCTTTATTGTCACCACATACGAGAATATTACTGTTAGGTTTAAAAGCTAATTTCCATCTGACATAACCCAATTCCATTGGCAAGAGTGCAAGTTCTTTACCCGTTTCAACATCGTATAACCAAATTCCAATTAAACTCATTACTAATAGTTGAGTGCTGTCGGGTGAAAAAATATATGGAGGAAATTGGTTTAACCTGTTTGCAGGAATTTTACCTTTTCCAAGCCTATATTTAGCACCTTCCGGCAATTCCCATCGGACATAATCATCTGCATAAGAGGACGATAGAAAAACCATGATGAGCACCATGCTAAAAACACGTACGAATCTCATTAGTAATTCACTCCTTTGAGTATTATTGTGTCAGATCCCAGATAAGCACCGTACCATCTGAACTTCCACTGGCAAGCGTGCGACCATCCGGACTCAATGCAAGGGATGTCAACCCATCTTGTCCTGCAAAAGTTGATTTTATATTCAGTGTATTTATGTCCCAAAGGTGAATTGTTCCGTCCCTATTTCCATTGACCAGAAACTTGCCATTAGTTGTAAAAACTAGCGAAGTTACCGCACTCCGTGAGCGTGAAACAATATCCGGTGGGTCATCTTGTCTACGTGGTAGAGATGAAGGTCGTGTAAACAGATCATTTCCTATAAGGGACATTTTATGCTTCCCAGTGCCGCAATCCCATAGATGAATTGAACCATCACTACATCCAGTTGCAAGCGTCAATCCATCTGGACTGAATGCTATATTTAGAATTTCACCAGTATGACCTTCAAGTATGGATTTTAACTTTTGAGTATGCGTATCCCACAAACGGACTGTTTTATCATTACTACCGCTCGCAAGTTGCTTTCCATCTGGACTCAGGGCAACAGAATAGACTTGATCCGTATGCCCTTTAAGTGTTCCTTTTCGGTTGCCAGAGAAGACACCTTGTAATTTCTTAAAATGTGATGGTTTTGTCGTTTCTACACTCCACAGGCGAACTGTCCCATCTAAACTTCCACTTACAAGCATTTTGCCATCGTTGCTAAAAGCAATTTCGCCACTACATCCTACGGGACGTGAATTACCGATTTGTCCACCATGCCCTTTTAAGTTCGTTTGGTACTCACCTGTGCCAGCATCCCAAAGGAGAATCTCGGTTGTTCCTCTGGAACTCTGAGTATTGATATTTAGGCTTGCAAGTGTTTTTCCGTTTGGTGAAAAAGCTATAGATTGAATATCTAATTGATATGGATATCCTTTAAAAAGGAATTTGGTTTTTCCAGTTTTGACATCCCAAAGTCTTATAGATCCTCCTGTATAATGACCACTTACAAGTGAATTTCCATCTGGACTAAATGCAAGAGAATGGACAGCGGGTGTATGTTCATTGATAGTACCACGCAGTTTAGTAGTGTTTAAACTTTCCGTGTCAATGTCCCATAATTTGATACTTGATGTACTAATCGTAGCGAGTGTTTGTCCATCTTTGGTAAACAAAAGCTGATTAAAACTTCCTTCTCCCATAAGTGACATATTGTGTTGCCCTGAATGGGTATCCCACATATCAATTTCAGCAGAACTGGAACTTACGAGTTTTCGTCCATTGGGACTGAACGTAATAGCATCAAAATCTCTTCCCCAATCACCTTTAAGCGTAGATTTTAACTTTCCAGTGGATGCGTCCCATAGGCGAACTGTATTACGCCAACAATGACTTGCAAGTATTGTGTTATCAGGAGAGAATCGTATGAAATAACTATCAACATCCTTCTTGTCCGGTAGTGTATGTCTAATTCTTCCAGTGTTAGAATCCCACAAGTGTATTCCTCTTCTACTACTACTTGTAATTGTCTGTCCATCCGGACTAAAAACAACGGGGGCATACCAGTTCATATCTTGCAGACCCATTTTGAGTGTTCCTGTGCTTGTATCCCACAGGTAAATTTGCATTCCACTCTTACTACCAAGCGTCCGTCCATCAGGACTAAAAATCACCGTAATACCAGAATTGTGTTCTGTTGGAATTGATTTGCTTTGCAATGTGTCGGAATCCCATAGACGTATCGTTCCATCCAAACTACCACTTGCGATCATCTGTCCATCCGGACTGAATGAGACAGAAGTAACCTTATTAGTGTGCCCCTTGAGAATGGATTTAATCGTCCCTGTATGTGTATTCCAGAGTATTATTGTATTATCTGAACTTGCACTTGCAAGTGTTTGATCTACCGGACTGAAAGCAATAGATTTTATTTCCCCTTTATGACCACTTAAAAGCCTTAATTCCTTTCCGTTTTTGACATCGTATATCCAAATACCTAATGAACTAAAAACTGCAAGCTGAGTGTTATCTGGTGAAAACCTACATGGGTGATTTTCTCGGTAGACTCCAATTTCACCTTTTCCCAGCCTTAACTTCGCACCTTCCGGCAATTCCCATCGGACATAATCATCTGCATAAGAGGACGATAGAAAAACCATGATGAGCACCATGCTAAAAACACGTACGAGTCTCATAAGTTATTCACACCTCTGAGCGTTATTGTGTCAGATCCCAGATAAGCACCGTACCATCCGAATTTCCACTTGCAAGCGTGCGACCATCTGGACTATACGCAAGGGAAGTTAACCCGCTCTGTCCCGTAAAGGATGATATAATTTGAAATGTATTCATATCCCATAAGTAGATAGAACCATCTCCATTTCCATTTGCAAGTGCTTTTCCATCAGGGCTGTAAACCAGTGACGAAACACTACTTCTGCCTCGTGCAGTAATATACGGTGGATCATCCTTTCTTCTTGGTAGACTTGAAGGGTCTGAAAAAAGATGATTACCAGTAAGAGAAACTTTGTGATCACCTGTAGTCGGATCCCATAAATGGATAGAACCGGCTTTACATCCACTGGCAAGAGTCAACCCATCAGGACTGAAGGTGACAGTCTGTATATCTTCTGTATGTCCTTCAAGAGTCGCTATATGTTTTCGTTTATGTACATCCCATAGTCGTATTATTTTATCCATGCTTCCGCTTGCTGCCACACGACCATCGGAACTCAAATCAACTGTAGTGATTTGGTCAGTATGTCCTCTTAGTATTGCTATCTGAGGACTAAATAACCATCCAGCAAACCGTTGTAATAGCGAATCAGATTCTGCAGCTTTTGTATCCCATAACCGAACCGTACCATCTAAGCTACCTGTTACAAAGATATTGCCTTCTCTATTAAAGGCAATTCTACCACCGTGTGATATATGTCGTACCTTACCTATGGCTTTACCGTGTCGTTTGAGTGTCTTCAGATAATCACCTGTTTTCGTATCCCAAAACAGTATTTCTGTTTTTCCTGCATAATTTAAATTCATGCTCAAACTTGACAAAGTTTTTCCGTGTGGAACAAATGCCAGAGTTTGAACCCATAATTGATATGGATATCCATCGCATATTGTTTTGAGTTTTCCATTTTCTATATCCCATAGCTTAATGTTCTCATAGCGATGACCACTTGCAAGTATATTTCCATCATTGTTAAATGCGATAGAACTTACTTCTTTGTTATGATCCCGAATAATATGACGTAGTACAGAATTCTTTATATTTTCTACATCTATATTCCATAAGTAGATGTGTGATCCTTCAAAAGAATCGCTACCTCGTGCAGCAAGTGTACGTCCATCTGGACTAAACATTGGATAAAAGAAGTATGCATTTTCTCTTAGTATAGTTTGGGGTTGTCCATCCTCAAGATTCCAAAGTATTATTTCACCATCACTTGATACAGCGAGGGTGTGTCCATCTGGACTGAAAGTAATTGACGTAACGGTTTTTGTTGAATAATTCCCTATCTTAGGTATGCCATTGGCTATAGCCAGCATTTTTACGTTGCGTGAATTACCGGAAAGTGTATTTTTCAGTTTTCCGGTTTCAGTATCCCATAGCTGAACTTTATAGTCCTTACCTGTAGCTGTCGCGAGTGTCTTTCCGTTGGGTGATAGTGCTGAATGATGTCGATGATCGTATTCAAGTCCAATCCTCATTTTTACTCTACCAGTATGAGGATCCCAAAACCGTGCTTCAGTTTCTGTTATACCGTATAAAGCACTGCCGTCGTTATTGAAAATTATGTTATCAACACCCGCTGTATCTTCTAAGTTTGAAATAATCTCACCTGTATCAATATCTGATAGCAAAACATCGTCTTTTCTACTACTTACTACGATTTTTCCGTCTGGACTGAACATTACTCCATCAACAATTTCCTTAGGTGTAGATATAGCACGGAGTTTTCCGTCGTCAATGTTCCATACTCTCACTTTGTTATTAAAACCTGTACTGGCAAGCATTCTTCCATCTGTACTAATGGCAATAGATATTATTCTTTTAGTATGATCTTCAAGAGTGGTTTTGAGTTGGTTGGTATTTAAGTCCCATATATTAATCTTATGTTTTCGCGTATTTGCACAAAGTTGTAAATTGGGACTCAGAACGATATTATCACCAAACCATAATCTATCCAACGGTAATAGACTAATCTCTTTTCCTGTCATAACATCATATAACCAAACACCTGTAGAAGTTATCAATGCAAGTCGGGTGCTATCGGGTGAAAATTGGTAAGAATTTCCCTTACCGATTCTCGTGAGATGTCCCTCCAGATTGCTTATCTGTCCTTTACCAAGCCTTAACTTCGCACCTTCCGGCAATTCCCACTGTGTATAGTTTTCTGCGAAGGTGTAGAGTAGAAAATGTGCATTGAGAAACAGAATTGTAATAAATATAACGCGTGTTAGTCGCATAGGTATATCTCCTCTTTAACCCATAGGTGCCAATTTTGTGTTGGAGTCTCTTGTAGGTCGGAGCGAGCTTGCGACCTCCGACATGTGAACTATGGTATATCTCCTCTTTACCCCATCTGATACAGCATCAGATAGATAACCACCCCAGTAACAGAAACATATAACCAAATCGGTAATGTTACTTTTGCGATACGACGGTGTATTCCAAACTTCTTACGCCATGCAAAGAATAACGTGACGATTGCCAACGGTACTATCACAAACGCCAAAATAATATGCGAAATCAGAATCGTGAAGTACACAAGTCGAACTAATCCCTCTTGTGTGAATTTCGTTGAACCTGCATTCGCATGATATATACAATAACTAATCAGGAATAGAACAGACACACCAAAGGCAGAAAGCATGCACTTCTGATGTGCCGATATTTTCCGTTGACGTATAAATACATAACCTACTATCAAGAAAATAGCACTGATTGAGTTTAAAATCGCATTAACAGTTGGAAGATCTGAAATCTCAAGCACGTTTTCACCTCATTTCTACCGTTTCCAACGGTAAGCTTGTACTCCTCTGGAATTTTCCAAAGCGAATTCCCACCGTTTACACCATGTTTCATAGTCTGTATGACACATTTCTGGTCGCATTCGACTTCGCATCAGAAACGCAGGATAATAAGGTCTCCCTGTCGGTTGATATACATCGTGATAACGCAAATCAAAACTCCATCGCACCGTATCCGATTCATTCGGTTTGGCACTGTGTAACGTATAATTATGAAACAGTATTACTCCACCTGCACGTATAGGCAACTCCTTCGGTGTTAGGTTTGGTGGTTGATGTTCAGGTGGAACCGCTAATCCCGCTTGATTCCAAGCATGAGGAAATAACCCAAACTTATGGCTACCCGGCAGCACCTGCAAACACCCGTTTTCCAAAGTCGCATCTACTATCGGTATCCAAATCGTAAGCATAAAATATGGATCCGTATCAGGCCAACAGACACCTGCATCCTGATGCCAAGGTGTTGGAAGCCGTTCAGATTCTTTTATCGGTAAAATCGCACGTATATGTTGGATAGGATTACACAATATCTCTGAACCGACAAATGACTCTGCAAGGTCAAGGATTTTTGGGTTTCTGAGAAAGTTGAATGTCGCTTCACCACGTGCACGCATTATGTCCAAATCTGCGGTCACCTCTGGTGCTTCTATAGAGAGATAATGTAACCGTTCAGTAAATGACTTATCAGAGTGTGTAGAACTAACCTTCTCATCCCTAAACAATCTTTCAGCACGTTCAGCGATGATTGATGAGTACTCTTCAATTACTGGACCAAGATCGTTTTCATCTAACACATCCTCAAGCAGTAAATACCCATTATCGTGGAAAAACGATACCTCAGATTCAGTTAAACGCATAATATGTCTCCTTACGTTATACTATCCCCATCTCTGTTCAGGCGGATCAAAGACAAATCCGTGAAAAAACTTACGTTGTGCAGCTGAAAGCTTCGTGTTGTAGAAGTCATCTGAATACCCCCAATGCTCCTGAGATGCAACCATCCACGGATGTTCATAAGCGTAATACAACATTTCACGACATCCTTCCGGTTTCGTAAATATTCCCGCAGAATGCCATACCGCATTATGAAACAAAATCGCACTACCCGCTGGAGCACACACCTCCAACGCGCCCGGATATTGATACGGATACCGCAGCGCATCGTGGTTCGGGTCATGCATCGCTTTGTGACTTCCGGGAAGCAACCACAGGTTACCTTGTCCTTCCTCAGTCATATCAGTCAGATAGTAACCGAGTTTCAGCTGTAACAGAGGTATTGGTCTCAGATTACGGTAACCGTCATCATGACCATCAATATGCCATCCCATCGTACGTTCTATCAACTCCGAGCCATATTCAACAATAGCATCAGATGCATGATGATGTGGCATCTGATTCAGCAGCTCCGTAACATAAGGCATCATCGGTTCCCAATCCAATAACTCCAAAAACAAAGGATGATCGCCAAGGATATAGAAAATACGAGTGCTTTTCTCTCCGTGAATGTGCGTCATTCCTGTATGAGGTATACCCTTCGTTTCACATTCTCTCCGTACTGCAATAGATTCTGAAAGCGCACTTCTAAGTCCAGAAACATGTGAATCCTGTAGGAATTCTTCTATTATCAGATAACCTTTATCTTCAAAAAAGAAACGTTGTCTATCAGTTAGTTTATGTTCCACACTAAAAAATCTCCTGTTATTTCAGATCAAACAGTTCTATGGCATTCTCCCCAAAAATACGGGCACGTGCTGTGCTGGAAATATCCATCTCTTCAATCAAACCAACAAACCGTGGCATATCCACCCAAGGATGATCTGTTCCAAACAGCAAACGATACTCCCCAACAAACTCATAAGCATAATGTAATGCTTCTAACGATGGTGACACAGTGTCCATATAGATTTGACGTAAATACGCACTCGGTGGTTGTAAAATGTGTTCTCTTGCTCTACCCAACACTTCAGTTTGATGGTCAATACGACCACTCATATAAGGCAAAATCCCACCGACGTGCGGCATAACAATTTGAAGGTTTGGGTGACGTTCCAAAATCCCGCTCAAAATCAAACGTAACAACGCAAAACTATTATCTACTTGCAATCCCATCATACCGATCATCCAATGATCTTTGATTGCCTCACCCCAAGTCGGCACTGTAGGATGCATCACAATCGGCATGTTAAGAGATTCAGCATGAGCATAAACAGGTTCAAAGTGCGGTGCATCAACAGGTTCACCACCAATATGCGAATACAGCATTACCCCGCGAAACCCCACCTCCTTAACCCGATCCATCTCCGTGATAGCCTCATCCGGTATCTGCCACGGAAGGCATGCCAACCCCGCAAATCTGTGTGGATATCTATCCACAAGTTCTGCAATAAAGTTGTTAATCGCTTGTGCCCCTTTGGTACCCAGTTCAGGAGATAGCATGCACGGTGGAGGGATGTTTGTACTAAGCAGTGCCATGTCCACACCTGCTACATCCATATCTTTGAGTTTGCGTTGAGGATCATAGACATCATCTTGCAACCGAAATGTCTGAACATCACCGTAAGTAACGATTGCCTCATTTCCGCGACGAATTACCTGTGGGGGATGTGGGTTTTGAGCAAGAACTTCAATATAAGATTTTGGAAATATATGGCTTTGGCAGTCAATTCGCATTTTATTATGTCTGAGAATTTGGAGTCAGAATTGCAAATGAAAAACTGAAAATATACATGCTACATCCCTCCCTGCGGACTCCACTGTATCATATAATCGCGGGGCATCTCACCTATAAACATAGATGTTGACCTCTCACGGTCACCATAGCGATAGATAGTGGATGAGAGAAAGAGTTGATCCTGAGCACGCGTCATACCAACATAGAACAACCGACGTTCCTCTTCAATCTCCTCCGGTGTAATTCCACGTCTCCACATCGGAAAACTACCTTCCTCCATACCGATTATGATAACAACAGGATATTCTGTGCCTTTCGCAGCATGCATCGTCATTAATGTAATCTGCTCAGCATTATCATCAATTTCATCATAATTGGTAAGCAATTTCTGATAATCCAAGAAATCGGAAAGACCATTACCAAATCCACCTCTATAAAATTGAACCAACAAATTGCGAAACTTAGACTTATGCTCTATCCAATCTGTATCTTCAGGAAAATATGGAACATCCGATTGACTCAACTGTTCAATGAATTCCAAAACCTCTCCATTATCTACGGAATCAAAAGGCAGGTCGTCAGGTAAAGTGAAAGAATGGGCTTTAACATAACGTTTTGCAGCATTTAGAAACGCACTTTCTTCGGTTAAAGTCTTGTGTTTGTCATCCTCATATTTGGAAAGTAGGCTAATACCAACGAATGGCAGAAATTCTGTAAGTGATTTCACCTCACGTTTCTTCAAATCCATCCGAATCAATTCCTTAAAAATCTGTCTGTTCACCTCAACATCTTCAATAGCACGATGCAATCGGCTATGTTGAATACCAAATTTCTCTGCCAACGACTCAATTCCACGCCGTTGACGCGGCAAGAGCTTCCGCGCGGTAACAAGGGTATCGTAATATGGATTGGTCAGATTACGTTTTAAATAATCCCGCAAATCACGCTCAAGAATCGGATTATCATATTTCGCAACATTGTGACCAATGAGAATACGATCCTGTATGAAACTACAAAATTCTGGGAGAACTATTTCAATACTCGGGGAATCCTTAACCTCTTCCATGCTAATCCCATGAACTTTCGTAACAGCAGGAGGGATGTATCCACCGGGTGGCTTAACCAAGCGGTGAAACTTTTCTACCTCATTGCCAATTACATTCAACCTTTTGGCAGCAATCTCAACGATGTTCGCAGTTTTGGTATTCACACCTGTCGTTTCCAAGTCATAGATAACCATGTCAGACATGTTAGGTGTTTCAAAACGACTCAACAGACGTTTGCAAAGCTTAAGAGCATCAATACTGTGATTGTCACCAGAACCAAGTTGAATAACATTAGACGGAATAGACTGCATAGAACCAATGAGTATTTTTCGCGCTTGGTCTCCACCTACATCAGCTTCCCCAAAATCACCTACCAGAAGATTGACAGCATTGCCATTCAGTGTCAGCTCGCCTGCTGATTCTCTCGTCAAATAATTGACTTGCACATTCAAATCCAGATATGTATTTAGCACCACACTGATAATATACGCAGCACAATATGCATCAATACCAAAACTTGCCGTAATCTGAATCGACTCGCCACGGTCAATTGCACTATAAAGCACATCCTGTGCTAATCCCAGATTCGGCATCTCAATCTGACTCTCAATAACCGCCAACTCTTTTGCACGGTACGGAGAACGAAACAGGTCTAATTTATCAAAGAGTTTATCCATGATTTTATCAACAGGTTCATCTTTAATTTCACCCGCTAATTCATCAAGTTGTTGCCAAAATCCTTGGATATTTTTGCGTGTCAACGGACCGACATCTCTTGGATAATCATCAATATTCCTCAACAGTTCTGCCAACTCCATGTCATTACGTTGTGCCAACCACTTAAGACGAACCCATGTCAAATCATCTACACGCTTTTCTGGGAAATTAATCGCATATTCCAAGTCACGTGGAAGTTGCCACTGAACAAAGCAGAGATAAGAAAGTATCCCTCTCAGGTTTTCGTCATCAAAAGAATTAGTAGGACGAATCCGTTGAAATCTGATTTTAGATCGTATCAATTCCTCCGACAAAACATCAGCGAGTCTGTGTGTTCTATAAAAAATAGCAATATCCCGATAGGATCTGCCTCGTTCACTGATTAATTTTCGGATAATTTTTACAATATTCCGCGCCTCCTCAGCAGGAGTCGTAAACGTATAATGAAATATATCCCGTCCTACATCCTTATGTGGAATAAGTGTGTGCTGAGATGGACGTTCAGGATTATTCGAGATAACCTCTTCAGCAGCACGCAAAATATTCTCACTACACCTATAATGATCATCTAATTTTACAATGTGTGGCTCGTAATCCACCTTAAAGTTCTCAATAAACTGCGGATTTGAACCACGCCAACTGTAGATCGATTGATCCGCATCCGCAACAACCATAAGGTTATGTTCTGACGGTGCACATATCAACTGAAGAAGACGATACTGAACCTCGTTCACATCGTGATATTCGTCCACAAGAATATGTGATATTTCCTTATGATATTCCTGTTGCACTTCCGTAACTTGATCAAACAACGCAACTGCCTTTACAAGAAGATCATCAAAGTCAAGGGCATTGTATTCGGATAATTTATCCTGATAAGTCATCATGGCATTTTTTAGATTATTTTTTGCGTCTGGATCATCTATTTCTGCGATAACATCGGGGTCAATCTGTCGGTCATCTTCTCCACTATCAAGCGTGCACTTCCACTCACTGATGACATTCCTTAACAACCATATCGGATAGTCTTCAGGATTTAGATTGTTTTCCTTTACCACTTCTGTAAGTATTTCGTCTTGGATTTCCTGATCAAAAATAGCAAAGTTTTCGCTCAAACCTATTTGTTGACCGTGATTTCGCAGAACCTTAACACAGAATGCGTGGAAGGTACTCACCTTAATATTAGAACCGTGCGGTTCCCCAATTTCCTTATCAACCCGATCACGCATCTCTTGTGCGGCTTTGTTCGTAAAGGTAATCGCAAGGATATTTTCCGGTTTAATTCCATGTTGTCTGATTAGGTATGCAATTCGGTGGGTAATAACCTTTGTCTTACCCGTACCAGGTCCCGCAATAACAAGGATGGGACCAGTATTATGTATTACTGCTTCAATCTGTTTATCATTTAACTCGTGGAGAATGTTCATTAAAATCGTCTCCGCGTCTTATATAGTATTGTTTTTTATGTTTCCGTGTGGTAATATAAACGAGCACGGATATTCAGTATACCCTATTTTACAAGAATACACAAGCACACACCCATCGACTCCAAGGCTATTTAGTTTATATCGTAGGTTGTATCGAGCTTGCGACTTCCAACATCTTCATTCTGTAGGAGGGGCGTTGTGGTCTTGATTTCTTATCCTGCTAATCCTATAATCCTGCTAATCCTGGTTCAGACATTCTGTAGGAGCGAACCGGTGAATGCCTAAATAGCATTCATACCGTTGATTTCCCGGTCGCGATTTCTTATCTTCTAAATCCTATAATCCCGGTGAATGCCTAAATGGCATTCACCGGGTCGCTCCTACAAGTAGTCCTCAGCAAATAGCACTTTATTTATTAGAAATGGTATAAGGTTTAAGCACATCCAACACAACAGTTGCATAACCCCCCGCAGGCAACGTAAAACATAACCGTAATCCCTCTTCTACAGATATAACCTGATCCAATTCCATTTTCATACGCAAAGGTCGTCGTGTCCCCGGCAACCGAATCCCAGCCACCCTCCGAAACGCTATTCGTTCCACACCCTCTGTAGCAAGAAGTTCAAACTCCATATCCTCAACCATTCCAGTAGGTTGTCGCATCTTATACCCGAAAATAGGACCAGAGGGACTTATCTCAAACGCATCTGCTCTCGGTTGTTCTATCTTTGCATTTTCAACAAGAAAAGGTGCACCGTTGCTGTGCTTAATCGCAATATCACCATCATAAAGTTTCCCCAAATTTGGAATACGTTTATCAACAATGCAATTAAACAGAAATGCCTGATAAGCAGACAAATACAATTTCCGAAGACGATGAGGAATACATGCAACCGCCTTCTCGTCCAAACCCTGTTCTAACTCTCGTTTAACCCGTTTCTTTAGATAACCGTTTTGTGCTGTATCATCACTCAATACGTAGCCAACTGCCTTCTTCCACTCATTTTTCAGCAACGCCTTACCTATCAGATGTGAGTCCTGTTTATTGCCAAACCGTTGTTCACCAAATCTATTCGGCACTCCTTCTGTTTCCAAGCGCGTCATTTCATCTCTAACTGCATGTAAAACGTTTGATGAAACTCCACGCAAAGTGATCTCAAACCGATTTCCACGAAGATGTCCCACACGCAACTTATGGTCATGCCTCTCTGCCCACAACACTTCAATCCTCGGCAGTTCTATCTGCAATACCATCTGTGGCGTAACACCTTCCACAGACAACACTTGTGTAGTAATTGCGCGTTTATCTTTCAGACCAGTATAACCGATATTTCTTGCTTTCACTCGCAGCTCACGTGCGATACGATTTATCGCTTCAAGAGTAGTAAGATTACGCTTTCTAATTGCAAAATACGTATGAGTCCCATCTCCTGATGGCTGATATAGTGGTAGTTCTTCAACAATAAAATCTTCCGGTTCAAATATCATTTTCCCTCCAATCAAATCATACCAAAAAAATGTCCGTAGGTCGGAGCGAGCAACGCGACCTCCGACACAAATGAGACAGTCCGTAGGTCGGAGCGAGCAACGCGACCTCCGACATGTTTTATGACTATCACCAGCGAGTTAAAATTTGTAGCACAAACTGTTGTGTCCTACGGTCTTACTATCCTAACGACCACAAATGAGACAGTCTGTAGGTCGGAGCGAGCAACGCGACCTCCGACATGTTTTATGACCATCCAATCGTAGCGAACACATTGCCATAATCCATAAACCTTCCCATACCAAAAACCCTCTTATCCTGCTAATCCTAGTTCAGACAAAAAAAACCGAGATCCAGACATTTCCCCTTCAGTGTTCTCTGCGTCCTCTGTGCCTTCAGTGATTCAGACAATCCCTCTTATCCTGCTAATCCTCTAATCCTGGTTCAGACAAAAAACCGAGATCCAGACATTTCCCCTTCAGTGTTCTCTGCGTCCTCTGTGCCTTCAGTGATTCAGACAATCCCTCTTATCCTGCTAATCCTCTAATCCTGCTAATCCTGGTTCAGACAACCTAAAATCCACAATGCTACCATGATTCAACTTGACAACTCACCTATGACATGGTAAATTAAACTCACAATTAAATACATATAAAATTCCACCAGATTATAACAACAAGGACACCAACTCCAATGCCAAAAATCAAAATACTTTCAGCAGATATAGCAAATAAAATAGCAGCTGGAGAAGTAGTAGAACGTCCTGCTTCCGTTGTCAAAGAACTCATAGAAAACGCATTAGACGCTGAAAGCACAAGCATCCGTGTAGAAATTCGCGCTGGTGGAAAACGACTGATTCGCGTCTCTGATAACGGCACTGGCATGGAACGTGAGGACGCACTACTCGCATTAGAACGCCACGCAACAAGCAAAGTCAGTCAAATTGAAGACCTTGAAAATATACACACCTTCGGATTCCGCGGAGAAGCATTAGCAAGTATAGCCTCTGTTTCACAGTTTGAACTTCTCACACGCACAGCAGATGCAATAAACGGAACAAAAATAAACGTTGATGGCGGAGTATTTCACTCTGTTGAAGAGAGTGGATGTTCCCCCGGCACACATATATCAATCAATAATCTCTTTCACAATATCCCCGCACGACTAAAGTTCCTCAAAACCGATACAACAGAGATGAACCATATCATCAAACAGGTAACGTGGGCAGCACTCGCACATCCAAATATACATTTCTCACTAACCCACAATGGAAAGTCAATTATAGATGTCCGCGCATGCGATTCAAACATTGAACGTGCCCGCCTATTATACGGCAAAGAATTCGCAGACAATCTCATAGAATTTAACGAGGAACTACCAGACTTCAAACTCTCAGGTCTACTTGGAAAACCGGATTTCAGCAAGCCAACCAGAGAATATCAACTCTTTTTCATGAACCAGCGACCAATCCAAAGTCGGATGTTAGGCGCAGCACTGAAAGAAGCACTCGGAGCAATTATCCAGAAGGATAGACAAGCAGTCGCATTTCTGTTCCTCACACTTGAACCCAATACGGTCGATGTTAACGTCCATCCTGCCAAAATTGAGGTGCGATTCCGTAACGAACGAACAATTTTCAGCGGAATCGTCAAAATGATCCGCAATGTAATTAACAAAGAAAAGTTCATACCAAAAATTGAAACTGAACCAACATCGGAGCAGAATGTTCAAACAGAAAATAAACAGGTTGACACTTTCCAACCTACCATAACACCACGACCTCGTACATTTCAACCAATATCCAAAAGAAAAACCTCCGAACCAATTCCAACAACACAACCAGAAATCACACAAACGGAACCTACTGAAACTGATACAGTTGACACACAACCCTCTGTAGACGAAACCACAACCCCTGACGTTAAAGTTTCCCAAACTGTAGTCCAACCTCCACAGCATCAAATACCAGACGGTGCAAAACTCAAACTGCTTGATTTTGAAAATGTTGAACTCAAAACGAATCTATTTAAGACATACATTGTCGCAGAAGGAACAGACAAAATCTACTTCATTGATCAACACGTCGCTTCAGAACGTGTGCTCTATGAACGTTTTGTCAACCAGATAAAAACAGACGGTATACCAGTACAAGGGATGTTATTACCTGTAACAGTTGAAGTCACACCACAGCAGATGGCTATCCTCAAAACACACGAAGAAATGTTCTCAAAACTCGGGTTTGACTTAGAGGAATTCGGGGCAAATACGATATTGATACGGGCAATACCAGCACCTCTACCAACCCGCACTGTTGCACAGACCATAACAGACCTTCTTGACAAACTCCCCGAACAACCGCATACAGAAGTGGAAATACCCAAAGCACTTGACGATGCGCTGATAACACTTGCATGTCGTTCCGCTGTCAAAGCAGGTGACACCTTGGATGCTAAAGAGATGATTAATCTTGTCAGAGAGTTATCCGAGGCAGTACTACCTTTCAATTGCCCACATTCAAGACCCATCATTATTGAAATGGGACGCGACGAACTCGAACGCCGCTTCCATCGTCAATAGCATCCAATACAAATTATCCTTATGTGTCAACTTAAGAAAAATTTGCTGGATTTTCTCTTGTGGGAGGACCTTCTAATACCATTTCTAACATATAATGTCTCTTTTGTAGCACAAACTGTTAGTTTGTGTCCAAACAGTACTACTTTCCGCACCCGCTGGTGCTATGATGATATTTGTTAAAGCCTCGGAGAGGCGAAAGGTGTATCAGATGCACAATGTTACTCACTAAATTGACAACTATGGCATCCAATACATATTACCCACATTAGAGGAGGATTAATCAATGAAAACTTTCCCTCTGAAACTAATTCTACCAATCATTATACTTGCTGTATTTATTACAAATACCCCCGCCCAAGATTACACAACTTGGGGTCTACCCGAAGGTGCCATAGCACGTCTCGGCAAAGGTGAAATCACTGGAAATGTATCATTCTCTCCAGATGGCACAAGGCTCGCAGTAGCAAGTTCCATCGGAATCTGGATTTACGACGTGCGTCCCGGACAAGAAACTGAACATGATCTACTTACAGGACATACGCGTGATGTAACTGCACTTGCTTTTTCTCCTGATGGTAGCATTCTTGCAAGTGGTGGTCGAGATGAGACTGTGCGTTTGTGGGATGCAGTTACTGGAAAACAAATTTCAATGTTCAAAGGACAGAATGAAGATGTTACCGCTCTTGCGTTTTCACCTGACGGAAATATGTTGGCAGGAGGACATGAGAACTGGTTTGAAAGTGTAGCACAAGTAAAGTTATGGCACATACAAACAAAGGAACTCCTAACGACATTCCAAGGACATACGAAACGTATCAGTTCTTTAGCATTTTCACCAGATCGCAAGACCCTCGTATCGGGAAGTATGGACAGGACTGTAAGATTATGGAACATTGAAACGGGTATGCACATATCTACTCTTAAAGAACATCAACAGTATATATCTGACGTGGTGTATTCACCTGATGGGAAGACACTTACCACAGTAAGCCCCCGCGATAGAGTGTTGCAATGGAATACTAATACATTGAAATATGATACCACACTATTTAAACGCATTGGGACTGTTGATTCAGTAACATTTTCTACAGATGGCAAGACTATTGCGGTAACAGACTTAGCATATATCAAGTTGTTCGACGCAGAAACAGGAAAACGAAAAGCTGTATTCAGTGGTCCTAAAAATATTATCAGTTCAGTAGCATTTTCACCGGATGGGAATACGCTTGTGACTGCGGATACAGACAATTTAATTTGGTTATGGAATACGCGGACAGCAAAATTCAGAACAACAATCAAAGGACACATGTCACGCGTAACATGTTTAACATTTGCTCCGGATGGGAATACTATTGCATCGGGAAGTTGGTATGGACAAGGTTTTTTATGGGATGCTCTCACGGGTAAACATAAGGCTATACTGAAAGAACAAGATAGATACATCAATTCAATAGCGTATTCTCCTGATGGGAGTACTATAGCTACCAGTAGTTGGGATGAAATAATTCGGTTATGGGAAGGTCGTACACGGGTGTTTCAAACACATAACAGAAAGTGGAAAACTGAACGCATTCATCATTCCAAAGAAATAAAAACTTTGGTTTATTCACCGGATTCTAACACCATTGCCACAGGAGATGTAGAAGGCACAATTTGTTTATGGAACGCACAAACTGGAAAGAAAAACGTTTCTCTAATAGCACATAATGAAAAAGTAAACTCAGTTGCCTTCTCGCCAGATGGAAGAACACTTGTAAGTGCAAGTGATGATGGGACTGTCAGATTGTGGGATGTTCATTCACAGGAAATCATTGCATCACCTGGTGGACATGACAACCAGGCTACCTCTGTGGCATTTTCTCCAGATGGATCTATCATAGCAAGCGTAGGAAATGACAAAATGATAAAATTGTGGGATGTCTCTAAACAAAAGCAAACTATAGTGATCAACACCACACAAGCCCAACTATCCTCAGTAGCGTTCTCTTCAGATGGAAATATGGTCGTTTCAGGTAGTGGAGATGATAAGGTTGAGGTATGGCACACGCAAACAGGTAAACATATTGCATCACTCAAGGGGCATAATGCATGGGTTACCGATGTTGAATTTTCTCCAATTTCAAATACAATTGCAAGTGGAAGTTATGACGGCACAATCCTATTGTGGAAACTGCGTTAAATGTATACCAATAATAAGTGAAACAATTGCTTTTCATTATAAAAAGTCGCGTATGTAGGTCAAAGCGAGCGTAACAACCTGCGACACAGTAGCAGCCACACTCCGTGTGCCGTCCGCACATTCAAGTTGATTTGGTATGCCGATGTCGATCTCACAGGATATGGGTATACTGCATAAAGAAAACGACTTCACATCAGAAGAAAGACAAACTCCTTATAATAGTAGCATTATGATGAATAAAATACAACTTTCATTCTTAATTCTTATCTCACTTCTGATCATTTCTTTGTTACTGAATAATTCATCTGCACAGGACTACACAACTTGGGGTCTACCCGATGGTGCCATAGCACGTCTCGGCAAAGGCGCGATGACAGGAAATATCGCTTATTCACCAGATGGCAATCGACTCGCAGTCGCAAGTGCCATCGGAATCTGGATTTATGATGTACGATCCGGTAAAGAAAGAGAACTCCAGCTATTCACAGAACATTCAGCGGTAATTGATTCCATTGCATTTTCACCGGATTCAACCATAATCGCAAGCGGTGATCAAGACGGAAACTTGAAACTTTGGAACGTCATAACAGGTGAAAACATCACTACACTCTCTGCACATACGGACAGAATATTATCCCTTGCATTCTCTCCCAATGCGGAAATTATTGTGACAGGAAGTCGGGATAAAACTATCGGTTTGTGGAATGTCCAATCGGGTGAAAAAATCTATGCACTTACAGAACATACTGGTTATGTTACTTCAGTTGCAATGTCTCCTGATGGAATCACATGCGCTTCCGGTAGTTTTGACAAGACAGTACGGTTATGGAACACACAGACGGGTGAACTCAAAATGACGCTCAATGGTCACACAAAAAGCATCTTTGCAGTAGTATTTTCTCCTGATGGAAATACGGTTGCTTCTGGAAGTCTTGATAACACAATTCAGCTGTGGGATACAAACACAGGTGAACATAAAACTACGCTTAATGGACACACAAAAGGTATCCGCACCTTAGTATATGCACCAGATGGGAGCACAATCGCTTCTGGGAGTTGGGATAGCACACTTCGGTTGTGGGACGCACATTCTGGACAGCATAAGTCTACACTGAAAGGACACACAACTATTGTGAATTCTGTCGACTATTCCCCAGATGGTAACATGATCGCAACATCAAGTTCGGGTGCATTCGGAACGATACATCTGTGGGACGCAAAGACAGAAAAACACATGACAACTATCAATGGACATCCTTGGTCGATTGATGACATCGACTATTCTCCAGACGGTCAGGTGATTGTAATCGGATATTTCACTGAAGAAGGTGAAAATCTAAAATTGTGGAATACCCATACGAGAGAAGACATAACGACACTCAAAGGACATAAACGTGGAACCTTTGCAGTAGCGTTTTCTCCCGATGGAAAAATTGTTGCGTCTGGAGGGTTAGATAATACAGCACGATTGTGGAATACACATACTCAGAAAAACATGAGAACTCTTACTGGGCATTCAGATATAGTCGAATCAATCGCATTTTCTCCAGATGGTAATACAATTGCTACAGGCAGCTCGGATAATACTGCGAGGTTGTGGAACACAAACACAGGTGAACTAAAATATACATTAATACATAAGGATCCTGAAAGGTCAGTATCGTGGGTAGCGTTTTCACCGGACGGTGAGACACTCGCAAGTGCCAGTACGGATATGACAGTTGCGGTGTGGGACGTAATCACAGGTGAACTAAAAAACACATTAATACATAAAGGATCAGTTAAAACTGTAACCTATTCTCCAGATGGCAAGACGCTTGCTACTGGGGTTTTCAAAATCAACAATCCTCCAGTGCATATATGGGATACCAAAACTTGGGAAATCATTAACACACTCACAGGTCATACCGATACTGTTGTTACTATAGAGTATTCCCCGGATGGAAATTTAATTGCTACTGGAGGTTACGATAGTACGGTACGTCTATGGCACGCAAAAACTGGAACACACTTAGGGACATTCTCCGGACATTCTCTTCCAGTTTTTGCGTTAACATTTTCACCAGATGGAAACACACTCGCCAGTGGCAGTGGCGATGGCACTGTCCTTATATGGAATATCCGATAGTTGTGTTTCTAAAATAGTAACCCAAGTTGCTACCTACAAGATTTTAGACAGTCTAACACCTTTGTTAATTCGTAATAATCCATATTTCGCAAGTATTCGTAGCACAAACTGTCAGTTTGTGCATTCATAGGTACAATCTATCAGATTTTGCCACATTATGTAGCAACTTAGGTTATATAATACATTTTTTCAGAATATTGCGACCGTTTTACAACCCACCCGCGTCACTATATATAAGAGCATTCAGATATAGTTTCC
The DNA here is from genome assembly GCA_026710795.1 of Candidatus Poribacteria bacterium. GTDB lineage: Bacteria > Poribacteria > WGA-4E > WGA-4E > WGA-3G > MSPOR6. The sequence continues at coordinate 19,172 of JAPOQK010000027.1, read as the reverse complement.
TTGTTTGAGGTGTCAAATGAATAGCAGTGATGTTCAAATCATTCAAAATATCCTTGATGGAGACGATTCTGCATTTGCAAGTTTAGTTAATAAATACCAAAAGCAGGTGCATGCACTCGCTTGGCGGAAAATTGGAGATTTCCACATCGCTGAAGAAATTACTCAGGACACCTTCCTAAAAGCCTATCAAAAACTGAATACTTTGAAAAACCCACAACAATTTTCTGGATGGTTATATGTCATCGCAACGCGCCAATGCCATACATGGCTTCGAAAAAGACACATGGAAACTGAACCCTTGGAAGACATGGACACTGATATGATAGATGAAAACGCTTATTCTGAATATGTTGCTGCTGAACAAGCAAAAGATACAGTAGACGAACAACGCAAAGTTGTTAAAAAGTTACTCTCTAAACTCCAAGAGAGTGAACGAACAGTGATGATACTTCACTACTTTGGAGAAATGACTTGTGCGGAGATAAGCAGATTTTTAGGAACATCACCAAGTGCTATCAAAAGCCGACTTAGCCGAGCAAGAAAACGTCTCAAAAAGGAGGAACCGATGATTCGAGAAGTTATCGGAAATTTCCAAATATCAGCGAACTTGACTGACAACATAATGAAACAAATAGAACTCCTTAATCCCGTAATGCCTTCTGGTGGAAATCCTCTTACACCTTGGGTAATGGCTGCGTCTGGTATTATTCTGGTTGTGTTCATACTTGGAATGGGAAGCAATAATATCACACATTTTCAGCAACCCTATAGTTTAGACGCGCGATCTAAGATGGCAATAGAACTCATAGATACAAATATAGTTCAGAATATCCAAGCCAAACCAGAGATCAGAAATCTGCAGGGGAATAATCCAAATACTTCCGACAATGGTAATGGTTCAGGACAGGCATCAAATCAGGGTTTATCCGACTCAGTAGACTATACTCAATGGCATCTCCCAGATGGTGCAAAAGCACGTCTCGGTAAAGGAGGAATATCAGGAAATATCGCTTATTCTCCAGATGGTAACCAACTCGCAGTGGTAAGTACTATCGGTATCTGGATTTATGATGTTCGTCCTGACAATGAAACAGAACTCTATCTAATTACAGGGCACACGAGGACAGTCCGAACCGTAGCATATTCTACACACCTCCCCATAATCGCAAGTGGAAGCGATGATAATACAGTCAAAATATGGGATAGGATTTCAGGTGAACACAAAATCACTCTAAATGGACATACAGACGGTGTCACTTCAGTAGCATTTTCTCCCGATGGGAACACCCTTGCAAGCGGAAGTTGGGACAATACTGTGCGTATATGGGATGCAACCACGGGAGAGCAAATAACGACACTAAATGGACATACTGGTAGGATCACTTCAGTAGCATTTTCTTCTGATGGGAACACCCTTGCAAGCGGAAGTTGGGACAATACTGTGCGTATATGGGATGCAACCACGGGAGAGCAAATAACTACACTAAAGGGACATACAGATAGGATCAATGCTGTAGCGTTTTCACCGGATGGAGACACATTCGCTACCGGAAGTGATGACCAGACAATACGATTGTGGAAAACAACAGACCTAAAACACATAACTACACTGAACGGACATGCAGAGGAAATCTATTCCATAGCATTTTCACCGGATAGCAACACTATTGCTACTGGAAGTGTTGACAATACAGTACGTTTGTGGAATGTAAACACAGGTGTGCATAAAACGACACTAAATGGACATGCAGACGATATTGCTACTGTAGCATTTTCACCGGATGGTAAAACCATTGCTACTGGAAGTCCAGATGACCAAACGGTGCGATTGTGGGACGCACAAACAGGAAAACATAAGACAATACTTACTGGAGACCGCACATGGGGAATCACCTCCATTTTATATTCACAGGATGGAGACACACTTATCTGGGGTAGTTTTGTAAGTAATCCAAGCACTATAACGTGGTGGGATACAAACAAAGGAAAACGTAAAACGACTCCCGTAGAATATTTGGCAACAATCTTTTCAGTTGCAATTTCACCGGATGGCAAAACTATTGCTTCTGGAAGTACTGACCAAACGGTAGGACTGTGGGACGCAATCTCTGGAGAATACAAAAGAAATTTATCAGGACATACGGACGTTGTATGTGCTGTAGTGTTTTCTCCAGATGGGAACACCATCGCTTCTGGAAGTTTTGATCATACGATCCGGTTGTGGGACGCACATACCGGAAAACACAAAATGACACTCACAGGTCACACTTCAATTGTTTGGTCAGTTGCGTATTCTTCAGATGGCTCTATACTTGCCAGTGCAGGTGCTGACAAAACGGTACGGTTGTGGAACGGACATACTGGAGAATTCAAAACAGCTCTCACAGATCATACGGATGGTGTTAGATCAGTAATCTTCTCTCCTGATGGAAACACTATCGCCAGTGGTAGTGATGACAAAACAGTACAGTTGTGGGACGCACACACAGCAAAACATAAAGGCACACTCAGTGGACATGGGGATATAATCAAATCTGTAGTGTATTCTCCTGATAGTACCATTATCGCTGTTGGGTGTGGGAACGGTAATATATGGTTGTGGCACGCACACAAAGCAAAGGACTTAGCAATACTTACAGGGCACTCGGATAATGTTTCTTCGGTTGTGTTCTCACCAGATGGAAACACACTCGCAAGTGGAAGCCACGACGGTACAGTTTTGTTATGGCAGATACGGTAAGTCTATCCTTATTTTTACAAGGCATCAAAAGTATTCTGGAAAGACAATAGATACTTTTTCATCTCTCACAGACTGCCTAAATTGCTCAAGTAGTTCAACCTCTGGTATATTCGGATATACATAAGACAAGCGGAGATATTCAATAATCAATTCATCAAATGTTCTTATGTAGTCGAAGTAATGCATGCCGAGCGTATTATCTTTTAGTCTTCTTGCAAAAGCATCTTGAAGAGTATTAAATCCTTCTTCTATTGCTGTATTATCAGCGTTTTCATCGCGATATATATCCACCAATTCAACCCACAACCCTTTTCTGAAACCGAGCTCATCCGTTAATATTGTTTCTGAATCAATCAATATAGTGGAGAAATCTCCAGCTGCTTCGGCTTGTTGTTGTGCGGTCGTTCTCCTTTGATTGACTTGATCCATTTTCTCACGCGCCATATCCAAATAGGTCGGCTGCGGAGAGATAACATCCATAACCGGTTGTTGCATCTGATCGGCACAACCTGATGAAAGTAAAGCATAACACAGTGTTATCACAAAAACTGATGTAATATATCTCAATTTATGACCCTTTATATATATATATTAACCTAATACCAATTCTAATATTTATTATCCCATTACCGGATTCAACCATTGTTATTGATTGGAAATCTTTCTTCTGTAGGAGCGACCTCCCGGTCGCGACCATGAGGTCGCTCCTACAAGTAGTCCTCAGCAAATGATACTTTATTTATTAGAAATGGTATAAGTTGCCACTTTGTAGCACAATCTGTTAGATTGTGCTTGTAGGTACACAAACTGACAGTTTGTGCAGCATACATGGTAATTTGCGATCAATAATGAACAAAATGTGGTATTGTTTTCATTTCAATAAAATAACATGAACATAGAAAAAGATTAAAACACCCAAACCGCCATTTGACCCTCGCCACGGTTACTCCACGCATAATAGGGTATGGCAGTGACCTGCTTCTGGTTTGACTTTGGCTTTGTCAGGTAGAGATTATTCTCCCAATCTGCAGTATCATAAACTTTGGCAGCACTTCGGATCGTTGTGATGCCACCAAGAAGTTCACTATCATAGGCAACATCAACAGAGGCACCATCAACAAGTGACAATGTTTCAAACGCGCCATCAGCATTGTCAACATCCTCAAAACAGTAGACGAGAGGACCGCGTTGTAGTGCCGATCTACCGAGATTATCTCTCACATTAGGATGCGCGTAAATACGTTCTACCGGCATATCTAAATTCAGGTTCACGGTATCATTAGGTTTCCATTCTCTATCTATGGAAAGATAACCGTTAGTCGTTCCATTTGCACTATAGGATACTCCATTTATTTTCACATCAAAATTACTACACCAACCCGGTATCCGTAAATTCAATGCGAATTTCGTTGGCTTCTCTGGATTGACTGTTATATTGACATCACCAGACCACGGGTAATCTGTTTCCTGCGTTAATTTGATAGGGACATTCTCTCCAACAGTTGCGGTTGCTGTTCCGCCAACATATAGATTTACCCATAGGTCACTACCAGATTGTGCATAGATATACTGACCCAAAGAACCGAGTAGACGTGCTATATTCGGTGGACAACATGCACAACCGAACCAAGGGTGACGATGACGACCACCACGACTCGCCAATGGATTTTGATAGAAGAATCCTGTACCATCAAGCGAAACACCGGAGAGTGCACCGTTGTATAGTGCTGTTTCCATAACATCTATGAAACGCGACTCACCCTTCAGCAGGAACATCCGATGTGCCCAGAATATCAACCCGATTGATGCACACGTTTCTGCATACGCGGAGAAATTAGGTAATTCATAATCCTGTGTGAAACCTTCGTTATGTCCAGATGGACCCACGCCACCTGTAACATACAGACGCTTTTCGACATTCTGCCAGAGTGCGTCCAACGCGTTCATAATGTCAGTATCCCCCGTCTCAGCTGCAATATCTGCTGCACCAGCATAGAGATACATCGCACGAACCGCATGCCCAACACATTCGGTCTGTTCCTGTATTGGTTTATGTGCCTGCGAATATGTCCCCTCGTATTTTTCATCACGCGTGTAGTGATGTTGATAGGCACCGAGACCACCGGGTAAATCAGGATTTTCTAATTCCTTCTCAAATACATGCGGAGATTGTCCGCGTGTCGTGACAAAATATTCCGCAAGAGACATATAACGTTTTTCACCAGTTACATTTGCCAACTTCACTAAGGCAAGTTCTATTCCTTGATGACCCGGCAGTCCATCACGTTTACCGGGACCAAAAGTGTTATCTATAAGATCCGCAAACTTACAAGCAACATCCAAAAGTTTCGCTTTTCCTGTGGCTTGATAGTGTGCAACACCTGCTTCAAATAAGTGTCCTGCACAATATAGTTCGTGCATCATACCCAGATTTTGCCACTTCTTTTGCGGTTCAACTAAGGTAAAATAGGAATTCAGGTACCCATCGGCTTGTTGACTGCTTGCTATAGTGTCAATTACTTTGTCCAAGTCTGATTCCCAATCAGGATTTGGATGTGTGTGCAATGTGTATGAAGCTGCTTCAACCAATTTATGGACATCAGAATCGTTGAAAAAGATTCCTTCGAAATTCCCATCCATTGTTCCAGCAGCTTTGGCAAAGTTACTTATCCTACCAGTTACCCTACACTGTTCTATTTCATGTGGAATGGTATTCTTTGAATTCGTTGCTTGACGCGGTGACCAAAAACTATCGGTAATTGTAACATCTGAAAACGAAAGTGCTCTCAAGGTATTGTCCTCATTCTATGTTTGGTGAATTTTGAAAATAATTAGACAACATACACGTATCATTTCATTGGGTTTCCATATCGGAGGTCACTTTTCTCACCCCGACCTACACATGTAATATTCCTTACCGGGTATTCACATTTATCTGTTGAGATGCATTTGCAGGTAAATATTTACCTAATACACTCTGAACGTCTGCTTTATTGAGCTTTCTCGGTGTGAGAATCATGCATTTCTTGGTTGTGTTCTTATCCCATGCCGCCTCAAACTCCTCATAAGACAATCTACGTTTACTTTCACTGTTAGGATTTTGAAGGTGAACCATTTTTGAATTATTGTCATAGTGTACCATTGGGGAAATAAATGTACTACTATTTTCCAGTTGTATCGTGACTATTGGCGGCAATCCATTTGCTACAAATGCTTTTAGAATATCAAATGTGCAGTTTGTAACAATAGCACTGTTCTGTCCTATTTCACGCATTCTTAGATGAAAATTTGCAAGTGCCCTTCTATCTCGAACGCGAGGAGGTTGTTTGTATGCATTTCTGAAGTAAGGTAGTTTTTTCATATCGACAGTTGCTGTTGCAGGTAAATTCACAGTTGTTGGTGTTGCTTGGGTATTGGTCGTTTTTTCTGCAGTCGTGTTCGTAGTTTCTGGAACGTTGTATTCACCCGGAGGTAGTGGACCGCAGCTTATTACCAGAAACATGAATAATATTGAGATAACACTTATTTGTAAGATTGGATATCTATAACAATTTGAGACTTTCTTATGGGTTTTCTTTAAGTTCAACAATAAGTTTATCATGTTTTTCTCCTTGTGGAAGTTGTAGAAAATGTTAAAATCTAATCGATTTTTACTGCAATTTCTCGTTTTTCCTTCCACGATTCAACGATCGCTTCTGTAATTCTCATCGCTTGTAATCCGTCTTTTCCTGTAGGTTCAGGTAGTCGTTCATTTAGCAAGTCATCAACCAGTGCAGCCATACGTAGGGCAAAAGTACCATCAAATGCAAGTTGTTCCATCCTAAAAATAGAGGGACGATATTCTTGAACGACCTGATTATCTCGTTTCATCAATGTAGCCTTACTTAGCACATTATCCACCACGATTTCTCCATCAGCACCACAAATTTCTAACCTTTCAATAGGGTGTATAAAATCACTATCCCAACTTGCTAACAGTGTAGCGACAACTTCTGTTTCATATCGTACGGAGATTGCCATGCTTGTATAACATGCATCTTCACCTTCACGTGCTTCATTTTTTCTCGGTTTCGCCATTTGTGCACAGACAGCAACTATCTCTCCACCGAACCAACGCAATATATCAAGGGCATGCGTTTGCAGTTCATAGAGTAGATAATATTCACCTTTCCATGTTGATGCGGGTCCACCTTGGGACAATTTCATATCCAGATAATATGTCTGACCAATATCTCCAGAATCAAACCATTTACGTGCTTGTACGTAACCCGGTGCAAACCGACGATTGTAATCTATGGCAAGATGTACACCTTTCTCTTCCGCCTTTGCCACCATCTGTTCCGCCTCTTCTATATATAACGATAGCGGCTTTTCTGTGATTACATGTTTACCAGCTTCAAGACATTCCATCACAGGTTCAAAGTGTAAATGGTCTGCGGTTACGACATCCACGAGATCGCATTCTTCGTTATCCAGCATTTCTTTAATTGATGGATACCATTTTTCTATACCGAGGTGTTTGGCACGTGCTTCTGCTTTTGGGGCATCAATATCGCACACTGCAACCAATTCTGCCCCTTGGTGTTGTTGGTATCCACGTTGATGTAATAATCCGATCCCTCCGCAACCGACAGCTGCAACTTTCAGTTTTCCTGCCATGTTAGTATTCTCCTTTGTTTTTATTGAGACCGGTTTTCTGGCTTTTCCTATTTTATAATATACAATCCATAAAAAATATGCAAGATAGAATATTTTGAGTGAGTTATACCAATTCTAATATTTATTGTCCCATTACTGGATTCAACCATTGTTATTGATTGGAAATCTTTCTTCTGTAGGAGCGACCTCCCGGTCGCGACCAGTAAATCAACGGTATGAATGCCTTGAAATAACAAACCGTCTTCCTTCAGTGTTCTCTGCGTCCTCTGCGCCTTCTGCGATTCAGACAAAAAGCAGACAAAATCCACCAACCTACCACGCTCAGTTATGTGTTACCTGTAATATGTTGATTTTTCTGAACCAAGATTTCCAAGATTTCCAAGATGATAAGTTGGTATTTTGAAGTTCCTTTTCAAGAGATAATCCTATATCCTTTGCTATGTGATATATAGTCTCAAACCCATAATCCTGCTAATCCTATAATCCTGTAAATCCTGGTTCAGACAAAAAGCAGACAAAATCCATCAACCTACCACATTATACCAATTCTTCGGTAGAACGTTATTTATGCACCACCCTCAGTGATAATAAGTTGGTATTTTGAAGTTCCTTTTCAAGAGGTAATCCTATATCCTTTGCTATGTGATATATAGTCTCAAACCCATAATCCTGCTAATCCTATAATCCTGTAAATCCTGGTTCAGACAATAATCCTGCTAATCCTATAATCCTGTAAATCCTGGTTCAGACAATAATCCTGGTTCAGACAAAAAACAGACAAAATCCACCAACCTACCACATTAAAAGCTTTTGCCCATGGTGACAGCACCACCGATGAATTTACCACTACCGACAGTCCGTGGACGTTGGAGACTTAAGATGAAATATGCTGTGCTGTCAATACCGTGATGGTCACGCGTTATTGCTTCGTCATCTTTGTCCGTACCGTCCGTGTTTTCTAAGTATTCACACGTCAGAAACTCATCGGTCACTTCAGTGGGACGATATGCCTCTTTCAACTCTTGATCAGGTGGATGTACAAGTCTGTTACGAAAGAAGAAGATTGAGGGTTTACCTGTTTCATCAACTTTTAGTCTTTCTTTGACTACATCTATCTGTTTTGCACGAGACTTTTTTGGTTCTTGAACGCGGTAACCTGCATTTTTTAGTTGCTCCACCGCATCTTGATCCGCGCTGTCTACTGCAGCATAAGCGACATGTCTATCCTCATCTTGATTATCCTCTATCATCTTGATAAATTCGGGTTGTGTGAGTTTGGTTTTGTATATCTCTTTGTATGCATAGATTCGTTCGTCTTTAGTGAGAGTCCACCAGATACAACTTGACGGGTTGCGGTATCCCCAATCAATACTGAGATAACGGGGCCATTCTTTAGGAATGTCAAAGTTGTCAACGATATGAATATCGGGTTGGAATTCCTCAAATACTAAACCTTCCCCTGATACCCACAGACCTTCGTAGCCTCGCTTATACCGTAGTCCTTCCAAGTCTTGTAATCTATCTACTCGTCGCTTACCTTCTTCGGTTATTTCACCCGTCTGTTGATTGTAGATTTCAGGATTATCTCGGAAAGTCATCTCAAAGAACTTTAGTTTTCCTACTTGAGTTTGCCGTCGAATCCAGTGATTCGGTGTGCTTGGATTGCAATCTCCGAGTAGGAATGCTATGGGTGCTGTGCCTGCGCGTTCTGATACCCTTGCTCTCAAATGATCCCACGAATCAAATTCTACTAATTCTGCTTGATTAACAAAAGCACCATCATAGAAGTCGGATAGCATGTTTTCTATTTTGTCTAATCCGTTGATGTAGATACGGGATCCGTTCCAGTATTCAAAGAATTCGGGTAACTCCCCACCGTATTTTATGATGGGTGTGGGATTTTGTGATTTGTAGGTTGAGGGTTTAAAACCGAGATACTTTTCATAAGTCGGGATAACGTTGCGGTAGACTCTGTTGAGGTATCGGTGTATGAATGTTAGTCTCGCACCGGGATATTGTCGTGCTAACATGTCCATGTATGCGACGCAGCTATAGGTTTTGCCAGCATCGTAAGTGCCACTTGCGATTTTGATCGGTTCGTGTGATTTGAATAGGTCACGCATCTGTCCATAAGGTTGAAATCCGTTTGGGTTGTATGTAATAATGGGTGGTCTGGTTTTGGATGGAGTGATAATACTGGGTGCTGGTTTAGTTTGCACCTTCTTTTCCTTTTTGTCGGCATTATCATCAGTTTCCACACCTTCTACATTTTCCTCATCTTTAGGTGGAGGGAGTGCCTTTTGATATTCCTTGATGACTGAATTCAGGTGATTGAGTTCCTGCGGTTTTTGGTCATCGGGTTGGTCGGTTTGTTCTGCTTGTTGTTGCTTCTTCAATTTCAATGCTGCAATGTGGACACTGGAGTCGTATCCTTGTGTTTCAATGTTGTAACGCCTCATGAACGTATTACATTGGTTAATGATTTTCGTTGTGTTGTTTATGCATGGGGTCAGCTGTATAGATTCCTCAGCATCATAAGTTTTATTATCAACACTTTCACATATTTCTTTTTGTTTTTTCAACAAATATGATACTATGCTGCCCATTTCTTCAAGCATTGTTTCAACATGGGGTTTATCCTTATTTTCCTGCTGGTTTTGGGCTGTTTCTTTATCCATGGTTATGCTCCTGTTGTTCTGTCAGAATGTCCGTAGGTCGGAGCGAGCTTGCGACCTCCGACATGGTAAATACAATGAAACCGTCCGTGAGAGTATATATTCATTGCGACCTCCAACATGGTAAATACAATGAAATCATACGTGTCGGAGGTCGCTTTGCTCGCTCCGACCTACGATGTTAATGATGTAATAGTTTAACGGATAGTGCTAAAGGAAGTGAAATGAATCAAGAGAGTGGAACAATACATATCCAATAGGTTTTAGGTAGTTTTCAGAATTGTCTGAACCAGGATTTACAAGATTATAGGATTTCCAAGATGATAAGTTTGGTATTTTGAAGTTCCTTTTCAAGAGGAAACCCTGTATCTGTTGATATGTGATAAATAGTTTCAAACTCCTAATCCTGTAAATCTTGTAATCCTGCAAATCCTGGTTCAGACATTCCCCTCTTCCTTCAGCGTCTTCAGCGTCCTCTGTGCCTTCAGTGCTTCAGACAAATGTAAAGCGGGATCTCTATGCCCCACCCTGTACATCTTTTGAAACGGAATATATACACGCAAACTCCTAATCCTGTAAATCCTGTAAATCCTGGTTCAGACAATCCCCTCATCTTCAGCGTCTTCAGCGTCCTCTGTGCCTTCTGTGCTTCCGACAAATATCCTCTTCTCTTATCCTGCAAATCCTGGTTCAGACAATCCCCTCTTCCTTCAGTGTCCTCAGCGTCCTCTCCGCCTTCAGTGATTCAGACAAAACCAAAAAACCTCTTCCATCCGCGTAATCAGCGAAAATCCGAGATTCAGACAACTCTAAAAGTTTTAGAGTCATTCCTGACTAATTTAGTCATAATAAAGCCGTAAAGCCATATCTGAAAAGGATTTATGGGATTATACAAAAATTGTCAAAATTGTGATTGACTCTAAAAACTCTAAAGTTTGACATTTTAAACCAGTCAATTGATCTCACCCACCAACGGACCCTTATAAGACAATTTCCTTGCAAACCTCTAATGTATATGGTAAAATTAGTCTGTTGTGAAAAATAAGAAAAAAACCTCTCAGAACCCAACGATTACAGTAAACCGTAAGGCGCGGTATGATTATCATCTGCGCGACCGGTATGAGGTAGGTATTGTACTTCAGGGTACTGAAGTTAAGGCGATCAGAAACGGACAATTCAACCTGACAGATAGTTACGCACAGATAACTGATGGAGAGGTGTTTCTGATTGATGCGTATATCGGTTTGTATGATCAGGGAAATCGGATGAATCACGAACCGAAACGTATCCGTAAGTTGTTGCTACATCGTAGCGAAATAAAAAAATTGGAAAGGTCTGTTCAATCAAAAGGAATGACGTTAGTTCCGACTCGGGCATACTTTACAGGTAGTAAAGTAAAGTTGGAGTTAGCCGTTGCTGAAGGTAAACGTTTATATGATAAACGTGATAAAATTGATCGTGAACAGGCGAACCGAGAAATAAGATCCTACACATAAACTTGCAAGATCTATTTGGGGGTGAATTTGGTTTCGACGAAGGTGATTGCGGTATAGGTTGCATGTCGAGGTCTCCGCAGGCCTCGTAAAATAGGCGGAACAATTATAATTGCTGATGAACAATTAGCACTAGCTGCGTAAGCGGCTACGCTTTACTGACCTGCTGCCCGTCAGGGAGGATAAAGCGTCGCAATACGGGCTAACGGTATGATTATTCTCAAGGGACATCCCGTGAAACATTACTTGAGATAGCCATGTATGACTCCTGCACAGGGGATTCTGGATGGCAAAACTTCAAACCTGTGATAAGCATGTAGTAGCCTCTATCAAAATGCTTTCGGACGCGGGTTCGATTCCCGCCACCTCCATCACCAAATGACAAAAAATGGTATTCTTCAATTAGGAGAGTTGTAAACAAAAAACACCGTTCTTGTGTTTAAGAATATGTTTTGAGTTAGGTTCATTTTATGCACCTAATCTAAATAAAACTGTGTCATGATATTATGAGGGATAATGGACATAACTGTTTAGTTTACGTATAAGGTTATATAAGAGATATGATACAGATCACTTAATTTTAAACCTAATTGGAGCATATCATGAAAAAAATCATGTTTTTTGGTGTTATGTTGTCAGTGTTTTTTACAGGGTGTGCTAATCTTTCGACTATACTCTCAGAGGACGCTAATGCGACCTACAATTTCCGTAAAACACGTTGGGGTTTTACACAAGAACGCGTTGAACTTACTGAACAAGGTAACCGGATCCATTTTCGTCAGAGGGATGTACTAATATACAAGAGCAGCATCGCGGGAGTCCCTGCCTTGCTTGTGTACACATTCAAAGATAACAAACTGCGAACTGCGGGTTACGTCACTCAAAAACCTTTAAAAGCAGCTGAGAACATCACTAAGCATTCACAGGAAGTGCTTGGACCTCCAACAAGCGTTCTTGCTGATGGTATGATGTGGAAAACACTCAATTCCATAATATATTCACACTCCTATACGTCCCATGTCACCGTTGGAAGTTCAACCTATAGAAATACGACTGGTGGTGTATTATCACACCTACCGCTTAATCTACCTAAGGGTAGTCCTGGCAACATCACTCGTTCAGACGGGGTGTGGTCATATATTGATAGAGCGTTTTATAACGAACTACAAGAAATGAATTATCCTCTTGGTGAGTTAAGTTTCTATGAGAAGCTACTTTTTGGTATTGTCCAAAGACGTGGTGTAAGTGTATTTGGCATGGAAGGTGGTCGTTCCGTTACAATCCCAAATCAATAATTTCACCTAATTGTTGTATGTTCCTCATCATTGGTTATTATCCCGATTATGGGTTATCTTGAATACCATAATATTTCGTGTGTAAGACATTTTACTATCTTTCCGTTGATATATGTATCAATATATATAAGGACGGAGCACGATGGCTGATTTTACGAATCTGCCTCTTAACATTCAACGGGTTGCAGAATTAGAACTGAATGATAGTGAGAAGATCTGTATGTGTGTGCTTGCGGGTTCATCCTTACTGCATCCTGATATTATGCTTATCACGTCGTTGCGCGTCCTTGTGTTAGATGAAAAGTTTATGGGTAGTCTTGCTGTATCTTATGCGAATATCCGTTGCAATGTATTTTTCAGTGAGATTCTTGGTGTAAAAATTACTCGGTTTTCGAAACATAAGCTGTTTGGACAAGCGCGACTTGAAATAAACGTCAAACGTAATACCTACTGGATTGACAACATGAGATTACAAGATGCACGACGTGCCCATCAACTTATCACCGAGAAGATATGGAGGTAATACTTATGGGTAATTTTTGGTCTTATCTAACTGTAACCTACAATGCGTGGTTTACTGCACCACTGGCTGTTGTGTTTCTGTTTGCTATCTTTCGTCTTGTACTCGGGGGGTTAGACTTCGGTGATGGAGATGTAGATGCTGATGTTGATGCCGATGTTGACTTTGATGTTGATGCTGACGTTGACTTTGATGTGGACGCCGACGTTGACTTTGATGTTGATGCTGACGTTGATGTAGATGTGGACGTTGATGCTGATATTGATATGGATGTTGACGCTGATGTGGATGCAGACACGGCAATAGTTGCGGATTCTGGTGCAAGTGGCAATGCTTTTGTAGATGTTTTTGGTTTTCTGAACGTGGGTAGAGTTCCATTCATGATAGTAATGATGACACTCTTTACCACATGGGGTTTCACAGGATTAATCGTGAATCAAATATTGGGTGTTAACTCTGCACCAAGTATGTTCTTTTGGGTATCTTGTGCGGCTGCACTTGTTTGTAGTGTATTAGGTACTCGATATTTATCGCTAACGCTCTCTAAGGTATTCCCAGAAAGCGATCCTGCTACAAAGGATCTACACTTGCTTGGGTTACGTGGTAGGGTTGTCAGTGGTCAAGTCACAACTACATTTGGCACAGCACGGGTTGTCGTCCCAAATGGTGATACGTTAACAGTGAAATGTCGTATTAAACCGGATGAACCAAAACCTGTTAAGGGTGATACTGTAATTCTTGTAAACTATGATTCTGAAAAACGAATGTTTGATGTAAAACCTGTTGAAGTGGAATTAAGTTAAAACTAAGATCTGTTAAACCAGATACTATATAATGAAGGAGATTTGTTATGGGCATGGGTGGTGACCTGTTTATCCTTATTGTCGGCACTATTGTTGCGTTGTTTGTTATTTTTATTTTAGTGTACAAATCATTTTACAAAAAAGCTCCAGCAGATTCAGCATTAGTAATTTCTGGAGGTAGAAAAAAACGTGTTGTTTTTGGTGGAACCCTCGTTAATCCTATTACGAATGTGACGCAGCAAATCTCATTAAATACACTTCAGTTGCCAGTTGAACGTGAAGGACAAGCGGCACTGATTACGAAGGACAGTTTGCGTGTTGACATTCAGGCGGAGTTCTACGTTAAAATTGAACCGAATGAACAAGATGTCCTGAAAGCTGTTGCAAGTCTTGGTGAGAAAACCCTTACACCGCAAGCAGTCAATACCTTGTTGGAAGGTAAACTTGTAGGTGTATTACGTAGTGTTGCTGCGACGATGGATCTGCAGGAACTTCACGAGAAACGCCAAGAGTTTTCTGACCAAGTTCAAGAAGCGTGTCTTGAGGATCTTGAACAGAACGGATTTAAGCTGGAAACTGTTGCTGTAACTAACCTTGACCAAACCCCGCTCGAAGCACTTGATGAAAACAACCGATTTGATGTTGTTGCTATCCAGACGATCAAGCAGGAAGTGGAAGAGAAACAGACTGCGACCGCTAAGATTGAGCATGAAAACAAGGTCAAACGTGAAGAAGATCGTCTTAGAGCGGAGCTGGAAATTAAGCAGAAGGAAGAGGAAACAGAAACCGAAGGCTTAGATGTTGAAAGACGGCTTGAGTTCGCGCAGGATGAGCAACAAAAGGAGATTGCTACAAACAAAGCAGAACAGGAACGCGCTGTTGAAGAACATAAGTTTGAACAACTTCAAGCGGTTGAGGAAGCACGTATCAAACAGGAACAGGCGGTAAAATCTGCTGAAATCGCACAGACTCAAAAGATTGAGATGGAACGGATTGAACAGGAAAAATTGGTTCAAGAAAGTGAAATCTCACAAAAGCAGGCAATTGAAATTGCCAAGGTGCAACAACAACAGATGGTTGAAGAGGCGGAAATTCAGCGTAATCTTACTGTTGAAAAAGCTAAGATTGAACAAGAGGCAACCGTCAAAATAACAGACATAGAAAAGAAAATTGTGCTTCTGGACAAAGATCGTGAAGAAAAAGAGGCTGAAGCCCAAAACGCTATCCAAGTTTCAATGAAAGAAAAAGAACGTGAGGTAGCACTGATTGAGCTCTTAGAAATTTCTGCACAAAAAGCACGTGCTGAAGCAGCCGTTGAAACGGCTGAAGCAATTGAGAAAGCTGAACGTGAGAGCAAAATTGAACTGATTCGTGCGGAACAGGAAGCAGACGAAGACAGAATTACTAAGGAAAAGACTGCAGATGCTGAAGTATACACTATTGTAGAAACAGCTAAGGCTGAACTGGAAGCAGCAGAGGTTAAGTCTCAGGCTACAAGAATATTGGCAGAGGCACTACTTGTAGAAGCAAAAGCTAAAGCCGATGGTGAGGAAGCCTTGATTTCTGCTAAGAATATTGCTGAGCCGCAGGTACTTGTGAGTGAGGCTGTGCATGCGCTCGTTGAATCCTTACCACAGGTTACCAGTGAGTTGATGAAACCTGCAGAACGCATAGAAAGCATCCGTGTGCTTGATTTGGGTGGTGGCAGTAGCAATGGTAATTCTGGTAGCATGAACCGCATACTTGGTTCCATTGTTAATGCAGGTGCTGCAATGCCACTTCTCAAGGAACTTGTTAACTTCAGTGGTCTTGATACAGCAAAGATTGGACAGACAATTCAGGATTATGCTAAAGGGTTAAACCGTAACAGCGTGTCTGAATCTGATACGGATTCTGATCCTGTGCCTGAATAGCACCTATAACTTGTTCCGGTTGTAGGTGTACATTTAACGAGATACATACTTCTTTCAAAATATCTTCGGCTGTGGTATAATCATAGCCGAAGATATTTTTACACACAGGTACTCTAAAATGGATGAAGTCATTTCTTTGTGGAAGAGGATGTGCTTGAAGGGAATCATAGAAAAGGAGTAAAAAAATGGTACAAGTTAATATTGAGTTTGTTACTGTTGACCCAAACTCGCGTATACCGGTCGTTGTCTTGAAGGAAAAAGAGGGCGAATCTAAACGGATATTGTTGATTTGGATCGGTGAATCGGAGGCATGGGCAATAGACAACCACCTGAAACAGGTACATGTTCCACGACCGATGACACACGATCTTCTGAAGTCTGTGATTGACACCTTCTCTGTCAAGGTGAGTTCTGTCTGTATCACTGCGATTGAGGATATAACTTTCTACGCGCAGGTAACACTTGAGTTGAATGGTGAGGTGCACGAAATAGATTCGCGTCCCAGTGATGCACTTGCCCTTGCAATTCGTAGTGATGTTCCGATCTTCGTTGAGGAAGAGGTGCTTGAAGAAAATGGGTTCATTGAAAAGGAATCCAGTGGGGGTAATAAAAAGCAACGTAATGCGAAAGATGTTTTGGAAAATCTTGATGATGAAATTGCGAAACATTATACGGTTTAGCAAGTTACCCACAAGTCCATAATTTTTTGACGCAGAAACACTGCCGATTATTATTCAATATTCCAAACTGTTGAAATACATTTCATCATGAAGTATTCAAATAGCAAAGACTGTATTATTCTCCATGACAATTGCACAACAGTCTTGAATTCACAAGACTTTGTTTCAAGGATAGACCTATCATTTCTTGATCCTCCCTTTAATCAAGACAAAGCCTATAATGAATGGAATGATAACCTCCCTCCCGAAGAGTATTGGGAATGGATGCGTGAGGTATGTACTAAAATCTACGCATTGACTTCAGATGGTGGTGCCATCTATTTCATGCAGCGAGAGAAAAACACGGAATACGTCCTACAATGTTTAGGCGATAGTGGATGGACTTTCCAAAATCTCATTGTCTGGAAAAAGAAGACCTCAGCAGTTCCCGGTATGAAACGTTTTGGAAAACACTATCAGATAATTGGGTTTGCGACTAAAGGTAAGACACCGCGCGTATTTAATCGTCTACGTATTGACCCACCATTACCTGCGGATTACAAGCAGGTGCGTGAAAACGGTATGTATGTTACGGATGTATGGGACGATATCCGTGAGTTGACTTCTGGTTATTTTGCGGGTGATGAAGCACTGCGGGATGCAGAAGGCAAACGCTTACACAAACAGCAAACTCCTATTCAACTTCTTTTGCGGATTATTCTTTCCTCCACCAGTCCAGGTGATGTTGTGCTTGATCCATTTGCTGGTTCAGGAACAACACTTGTTGTGTCAGAACAATTAGGACGAAAAACGATTGGCATAGAGATTGATTCTCACAATGTTAAACTCATTCAAAACAGACTTGCAGAGAATAGAGAAGCAGATGATGTTTCCCGCTATTTCAAGGAATATATATGTACATCTGATTTGGAAGCAATTTGGGGTGTTGAGCAATCGACATCAATTAAGCCGTGTTCGTCCAAGCAATTAACTCTATTTGAATCAAAGCAATAATGACTTATTCCATTTATCACTTTTTTGCAGATTTATGTCGAAAAAGAGAGAGGTTTCTCTCAGAAGAAAAACTTGATAGTTTCCCATTTGATATTCAAATGTTGTCCTGTGTAAACAAAGGCATTTTTCCTGATTTAGCAGTCAAACTCAATCCAGACAATAGCCGGTATGAAGGTGGAGAGTTAATTGAACTTAAAGATAGTAAAGCTGGATATTCCGTTGCTTCTTTTAACTCCACGATACCAACTGGTGAGAAAGATATTAAGAAGTTAATCGCAGGTAAAACAAGTAAAATTCGGACACAAATGGAGAAAGCAGGCGATGACATTCTTTCCCTACCGATTCGTCAAGTTTTCTATCTAATTCGGGGTAGAAAACAGCACAATGTAAAAGTATGTTTGTCTCACGGAAAATTCTTTGAGACAATTCCTGTTTCCAATCTCATTTCACTGTCATTTTCTCAAGCTATTAAGGAACGACTAAACGAACTTGGTGAATCTTTGTCGGTAGAGATGAAAGAAAAATTATTAGAATTGTTCAATAAGCAAGAAACATTCAGTAAAGTTAGAAACGTAGACAACGCTTCAGTTAAATTACGATTTCGTATTATGACCGAAACTGAAACGCGAGCAAATATATTAGATCCGGTACAGTATCCTCGTATTCTTGAAAATACACTGAACTTTGCAGTGCCGTGTCATAGTAATGCAGAGCATAATCAGCAATATGATAAAATGAGAATTGCTTTTGAGGAACTTGGATGTCTTGATATATTATCCCATATAGATGTCTTTAATCTCCAGCATCATTATAATGGCAATTTTCTTATCTTTCAGATTGCTCTGTAAATTCAATTCATAAGGTAAACTATCATAGTCTTCACCGTATAAATAATCTAATTAACTACTGCAATAGTACCGAAATGGCTGCGACAATTCAATTATCTTTTGATTTTAATCGTCCACATAGTTATACAGTATCTGTTCCCATAGAAGTGGATGAATTCTGGACTGCGAAACAACGTGCAGGACATTCTATACATGAAATATCATACCGCGCATGCTATAAACCGCAATTACCAGCATATTTTATCAATCTTTCGTGTCAAAACCCCGTTGCTTTAGCACTGGGATGTAGACACCACAATATAACCTGACTTTTAGCGTGAAACATGGTATCCTTGTAGGACTACTTCAGTGCAGATATTTTTCGTATCTGCACACCACCACAAATGGGAAGTAGTGGCCTTTCAAGGAAGTGGTGATATGCCATTAAAAACACATAAGATTGCCTTAATTCCAAATAACAAGCAGTATAATTGGTTTGCTCAGCAATGTGGTTATGCCCGTTTTGCCTATAATTATGCCTTATCAGATTTTAAGTCAGGATTAGAGAATGATG
>JAPOQK010000060.1 GCA_026710795.1 Candidatus Poribacteria bacterium | reverse complement strand
TTTAGTAGTGCCAAGTATGCAACGCGAGGCTTAGCATCGGCACTTGCTCGTGAGGTCGGTCCCCACGGCATCCATGTCGCGCATGTTATCGTTGACGGCGTTATTGATACACCGGGTGTACGACAACGTTATAAACTATCAGAGAATGAACCGCTCCTTGAACCCGATGCCATTGCCGATACCTATTGGGCTTTGGTACAGCAGGAGCGGAGTGCGTGGACTTTCGAGATCGATGTCCGTCCCCATAACGAGGAATTTTTCACTTAGGATAAAAGGAGCGTTTCTACACAGCCAATAGGTGGAACATATCCTTGTATTTGTCCTGTGCAGTTTGTCACGCTATTTACTATGGAATGACGTTCCTTCTTCTGAACTGATTACCTGCTCTGTCAAAGGATTTTCGACCATAATACCACTTACCTTCTATGTGAAAGGTCTCTTGGCTATTTTCAAAGAGAAACTCCATCATAGGTTCACCTAATGAGCCTGTGTAAGCGTATTCAACCCACGCGTCAAAATAGTACGAAGTCCCTTGAATGGCTTCACAGTGACGACATCCATTAGAGATGTACGCTTCCCCCATAGTTTTGTGGTAACGGTTTTTGATAGACCCAATACCATTTTTGGCAAGGGCGGAGTTACTAATCTGCTGTAAGATGAATTCAGGAATACCATCTTCATGAAAACCTGCAAGTTCAAGTTCTGTTCTATCCTTATCATAAAATCCTATGCCTAAAATCACTCGTGTGTTTCTTTTACACTTCCAGCATTGTTGGACATAAGTTATTAATTGCCCAGTGAGTTCTTCTCCATCGTGTGGTTTCCATTTTAACTTTCCTGATAACATTCCTCGGACAAAGTCATCTATAGTTTGGTTAAACTGTGGGACATGCATTTCATTGGAATCCTTTTTATATTGAATCCCAAAAGCAGGTGTTTCGTAGTTGGTAGGAAAGTATTCTTGGTTATGCCTTAGTTTATATAGCCAAGCGGTACGAATACCCGATCTGATATATTTCTCTTGCCTTCTTTTGAATTCAATTTCTGTTTGAGAGGACCACTGGATTTCAAAGGCTATCTTGGTCTTCTCTTTGGTGCAAAAAACGTCTGCAATCCAACGATCTCCTTCTGGTGTCTCTCCCACTTTTTCAGTCATTACGTTCCATCCGAGTGAACTCGCTATTTTAGCAATTAGCGTTTTCAAAAATATGTGTTCAAAAGTTTCCGGTGCAGATGTACACAAACCTCTCCGAGCATGGGCAAAAAAGTAATTATTTAACTTGCTCACTTTTGGGATAGCTTTGTTGTCACAGCAAGACATCATTAATGTTTGTTTCTTATAGGTTGCTTTTAACTCATTCCATGAATTTTCATTGAATTCGTAAGCGTAAACATCTTTGCTATTAAGTTTTGCTCTTAAAGGCATTGTTATTTTCTGTCCTCTTTAATAGTATAACTCAAGATGCTATTAACGAATTTTTGGACGTTTTAATGGGTTTTCTGGCATTTCCTACCCCGTAGGGGTAATATATCTATAGAAAACGGTATATTCAGGTCCACTGCACTCCGTAGGAGTGCTATGTCAAATAGGCGGCAACTCCCTTGGGTGAGAATCTAAGGATATGAGGATGAGGAGCATCGTAGATAGGGTTAATTTGCTATAAGAAGGTGGGCGGATATTGAGGTCCGCCCTCACAAAAGATTGAACAACTTTGGGGGTAACTCTTGTAGTAAGGTACAGTGGGACCACAAACAGTAAAAAAGAATACAAGAGTCTGTCTGATATATTAAAACGTACTCTCTTTTGAGGTGAGAGGACACCAACGGGTCGTCTCAAGGTGGCGAAGCAACACTGCTTTCGCTGCCGGTGTGCCGACACGATACAGCGCATGTACAGCATCGCCGCGGATGTAGCGATTCTCATCAAACAGCACATTTTGTAAACCCTCGACTGCCTCAGTAGCGTTCTGACCAATCCGCGCCAGCGCAAATACCGCACTGCGACGGACCCCAATGTT
>JAPOQK010000047.1 GCA_026710795.1 Candidatus Poribacteria bacterium | reverse complement strand
TGATGACACGATCAGAAATCCAAAGTAGGTCAAGATAAAAAAAGAACAAAAGAAGCCCCAGAAAAAAAAGCGAAATTCGCGTCACATTCCTTATCCTGACTGAATTCTTTAAGTCACAGGTGACGTGCAAAAGGTCACACTTTTTAGCACATACTGATAAACAATGTAACAGTAAAATAACAGATATAAGTTTCGCTTCTCTCTACCCGACCGACAAGAGATTATATTGAATTGTGAAAAATATATCCGAAAAAACCGAAAACTATGCTAAACATTGAAATTAAAGAGACACATTTCTGTAGGAGCGATCTCCGAATCGCGACAAAACTCACTTAAGTAAATTCTTAAAAGTTTTAGAGTCAATCATGACTAATACAGTCATAAATAAGCCGTAAAACCAGTTCTGATAAGGGATTATAGCAATAAAAAATAATTGAAAAAATTAGGATTGACTCTAAAAACTCTAAAGTTTTACATTTTAAATCCACCAATTCTTTATGAATTTATTGGATTAGTGAGTGCTTAAACGTAAATATATATGAAGAGATAAATCCTGCATGTAAAACCGATATATCCCTATTACATAATATCTATAAATCATACTGATATAGAGAATTGAATGGCTCTGACAGATATTACAGAATTGATTTGCACTGACAACCTTAATTTGATAAAATTAACGTATGATGAATCCTTTTTTCTTTGGCAGTAAAGGACGAGGTTTATTTCGTTTTTTACGTATCTTTCTCCATTTACCAAACTTCATTCGATTGACATTGCGTCTGTTTCGTGATAATCGTATACCAATCTATAGAAAAGCAATTCTTGTTATATTTGAAATAATTGCAGTCATTTTTGCTATTGCATATTTTATATACCCCTTTGATGGAGATTTTATCCTACCATTCTTTGGACGTTTAGATGACATTGTATTAGGCGCATTCATTATACTTGTACCAGGTGGGTGGCTATTCATAAAATCTTGTCCTCAAGATATTGTCAAAGAACACGTAGATAGAATTTCTCAGGGTGAATAAAACACCTTATTTTTATTTTTTTGCAACTCTTTTTCTATAAAGGTGTGTTTTTATCTTGATAAGACAATAAGACACAAATCTAAGTGGAATAATAATATAAATTGGAGGAAAAAAGAATGTTAAATATCAAACGAATACTTAGCAGACATGCAGCATTATTATTGATATTGACTGGACTTGTCGTTGCTATAAGTGTGATAAGTTATCAAGGCGGAGATGAGTTTGTGGTACCTACAGCTGTAGGTGATACACACAATGCATTCACAGAATCAGATGATTTTCAACATCTTGACCGGGCAAATCGCGCATTCATAAATTTAGTCAAACGTACACGTCCTTCTATTGTGCAGATCACCACTTTTACTGAGCGAAAAGTTGATGAAACTATTCCAAGATTTAATATTTTTCCAAATCAAGACATGGATAGAGATCAATTAAGACGTTTTATGGAAAGGTTTCGATCTGATAGGAACGAAGAATTTAGATTTGAAAAAAATCCAATCCCCAATAATCAACTTCCTGTTCCACAGTCGGTTGGAATCGGTTCTGGTGTTATTATAAGTGATGATGGTTATATTCTTACCAACAACCATGTTGTTGAAAAAGCTGATGAGATATTGGTAACTTTATCCGATGGTAAGGAATATGACGCTGAGTTAATTGGAACAGACCCGTCTGGTTCAGAGGTTAGCGGTACTGATTTAGCAGTTCTGAAAATTAAAGCTGAAGGTTTACCTGAACTTCCATTTGGAGATTCTGATACATTAGAAGTGGGTGAATGGGTTATCGCAATTGGAACACCATTTAACCTGTCCCAAACTGTAACACGTGGTGTTGTAAGTGCAAAAAACCGTCCTAACAACAACATAAAATATGCTAATTTCATACAAACTGACACACCGATTAATCACGGTAATAGTGGTGGGGCTTTAATAAATATACGCGGTGAATTGGTTGGAATCAATACCTTAATTGCTACTAATGGTATTGAAATTGGGAATGTAGGTATAGGATTTGCTATTCCAAGTAATACCGCACGTCAGCTATTACCGCAGCTTATTGAACATGGAAAAATAGTACGTGGATGGCTTGGGATAAGTATGGCATCCGTATCTCACGATTTAGCAGAAAAACTGAAACTTGATGAAGTACGTGGTGCAGTTGTAAATGAGGTCGGACGAGGAAGTCCAGCAGATAAAGCAGGTTTACGTCATGGTGATGTGATCCTTGAATTTGATGGTCAAACAGTTCGAGACTCAAACCACTTGATGCACCTTGTTGGATCTGCAGGTGTTGGTGCTAAAGCAAAAATGAAAGTCTTAAGAAACAATAAAGAAATTCAATTGTCCGTTAAATTAGATGAACGGACAGAAGAGGCTATTGAGAGTTTGGAAAGGGCTATAGATCCGGATGTTAGTCCATTACAATTAGCTGGAATGCATGTTCAATCATTGACACCAAAACTGGCACAACAATATGGACACCAAGACGAAACAGGTGTTATCGTCATGCATGTTGATCCAAGAAGTGCTGCATATAAGAACGGAATTAGAGTTGGTTATCTTATTAAAGAGATAGATTATAATGAAATTCAATCTTTGGAAGACTATGAGGCAATAGTTGAAAAACTTGATGAGAGTAATGAAACTTTAGCACTTGTCTATTTCGAGGATATAAGACAACGTGGTAGATTTGTAACCTTAAGGATAAGATAATATTACCTTTAACGGTAATTGCTATTGATTCTACTTTTGACATCAATAGAAAGAATTGCAGTATTCTGTTAAGACATAATAATAATTTGAAGGATAGTCGTTATTGTGATATACTTCAAAAACGATTATCCTTATTTTTTGAGGTAGGATTTCATGAAAGGTCAACGGGTAATATGGCCAAGTCGTGCAAAAGTTGAGATAGAAGAGTTCGAAATTCCTCCTATCAAATCTGATGAAGTTCTGATTGCAACTGAATGCACACTTATTAGTCCTGGAACTGAACGAGCATTCTTATTAGGATTACCGAATGCACAAGGTAGTTATCCTTTACGACCGGGTTATAGCAATATTGGAAAAGTGGTGGAAGTAGGAAAAGATGTGAATGGATACAAGGTCGGTGATCGTATTGCTACTACACAAGGACATACAAGCCACTTTGTTACCAAAGGTAATCGTTTGCTAAAGGCTGATTCCTCAGAGGTATCTGCTGAAGAAGTAGTTTTCTATAATCTCGGTGCAATTGCACTTCAAGGGGTAAGAAAAGCAAGAATTGAATTGGGGGAACCGACTTTGGTTATTGGTCAAGGACTCATTGGATTGCTTGCCTTACAACTTGCTAAATTAAGTGGGGCAGTGCCAATTATTGCTGCTGATTTGACTGATAGTCGTCTGGAACTATCTAAAGACATCGGGGCAGACTATACTCTTAATCCTGAAGATAAGGATTTTTCTGAGAGACTATCTGCAGCATCTATGGGTAAAGGACCAGTTGTAGTAATTGAGGCTACGGGTCATCCAGATG
This sequence comes from Candidatus Poribacteria bacterium, assembly GCA_026710795.1. Lineage (GTDB taxonomy): Bacteria > Poribacteria > WGA-4E > WGA-4E > WGA-3G > MSPOR6. The sequence continues at coordinate 43,619 of JAPOQK010000047.1, read as the reverse complement.
CAATCAGCACTGCTTTGGCTGTAGCAGGTTGGGGGGCACGAGTAGTGTTATTAGCAAGTACACGAGGTGAGACTCCAAAGGTTAATTTCTATCGAGATGTACACAAAAAAGGTCTCATTATTTATGGCGCACATAATTCCATCAGACCACGTCAAGAGTCATCATCAAATTTCTGGACAAGTGAAGATGACAGTCGTTTGATGTTGTCACTTATAGCACACAAGAGGTTTATCGTTGCACCAATGATAAGTCATCGTGTCCTTGGACATGATGCCCCAAAAGCGTATCAAATGCTGATGGAATGGAATCCAGGATTGCTTGGGGTCGTTCTTCAGTGGAATACTGACATGTAGTTTTTCACAGATATAATAAGGAAACAGATGGCACGCGAATATCCAATTGAAAAGGTCCGTAATATCGGTATTGCAGCACACATAGATGCAGGAAAAACAACTACAACCGAACGAATCTTATTTTATACAGGCAAGAAACATAAAATCGGTACTGTTGATGATGGTACTGCAGAGATGGATTGGATGGTTCAGGAACGTGAGCGCGGTGTTACGATAACTGCTGCAGCTACTACCTGTTTCTGGCGAGACCATGCCTTTCATTTAATAGATACTCCAGGACACGTTGATTTCACAGTTGAAGTTGAACGTTCCTTGCGAGTATTGGACGGTGTAATTGCACTATTTTGTGCAGTTGGAGGTGTTGAACCACAATCTGAGACTGTATGGAATCAAGCAGAACGGTACCAGATACCACGTATTGCTTTCGTCAATAAGATGGATCGTGTCGGGGCAAATTTTAATCGTGTACTTGAGATGATGACGGATCGGTTTGACACAAATCCTATACCATTGCAAATACCAATTGGTGAAGGACGAGATTTTAGCGGGATTGTTGATTTGATAGCAATGAAAGCCATCTATTGGAATGAGTCTGACCAAGGTAAGACATTTAAAGAAGAAGAAATACCATCTGAAATACAAGACGAAGCAAATATTGCTCGCGAATTACTCTTGGAGAATGTCGCTTCAGACGATGATGAACTTCTTGAGAAATATCTTGAAGGAAATGAGATCTTAGTTGACGAGTTAGTAGCAGGTATTCGAGGAGCAACGTTAAAGGGAAGTTTTATCCCTGTATTATGTGGCAGTTCACTAAAGAATCAAGGGGTTCAACCTTTACTTGATGCTGTCATTGATTATCTTCCATCTCCAGTTGATGTTCCTCCGATTGAAGGTGAAGTTTCTAAACCTGCAAAAGGAAAATCATCCAAAAAGACGAAGATACAAAGTACTGAAATTGTCTTACGTCATGCTGATGACTCTGAACCCTTTTCTGCATTAGCCTTTAAGGTCGCAAGTCACGACACCGTGGATAAGTTGATTTATTGTCGTGTATATTCTGGCACACTTAAAAGGGGTGAGGTAGTTTATAATGTAGCAACAGAGAAAAAAGAACGTGTGAATAGAATTTTACAGATGCATGCGAATAAAGAAGCAAGTTGTGACGCTGCCTATGCAGGAGACATTGTGGCACTTGTAGGAATGCGTAATACCAAAACTGGACACACATTGAGCGATATACAGCATCCTCTGTTACTTGAGTCCATTGAATTTCCGCCGCCAGTAATCTCCGTTGCGATTGAACCTGAACGTACAAGTGATACAGACGCATTGGAAGAAACGCTGGAAAAACTTATGGATGAAGATCCAACGTTTACTGTCGGTATTGATAAAGAAACTGGACAGCGGATTATCTCTGGCATGGGAGAACTTCACTTAGAAATCCTCACTGACCGTATGATTCGAGAGTTCGGTGTAAATGCTCGTGTGCATCAGCTACAGGTTGCATACCGTGAAACAATTAGCACAGCTGCAGAAGGACGCGGCACACATATCCATAAGACAGACGAGGAAGGTATATACGGTGATGTTGCGGTTCGTGTAGAGCCTATAGAAAGGGATGCCGGTTTTGAATTTGAGGATAGAACGGATGAGACACATATTCCCCGACAATTTGTGCCTTCAATCGAGACTACGCTTGAAGGTGCTATGGGTACTGGTGCACTGATGGGATATACATTACAAGATATAAAGGTTACCCTAACCGGTGGTTCCATCCATCCGACTGACTCATCCGAAGTAGCGTATGAAGCTGCAGCGGTAGTTGCTTTTGAGAAGGCTGTGAGGAATGCAAACCCATTACTTCTTGAACCGATTATGAAAATACATATCACTGTTCCAGATGAACATGTAGGAAAAGTCATTGGAGACTTAAATGCACGTCGTGCTCAAATTAATGAGACAAATTCTGAAGATATGACCAATATCATAAATGCAATCATCCCGTTAGCAGAGACTTTTCAATATACAACCCAACTCCGTTCTATGACACAAGGACGCGGTGCATTTACTATGGAATTTTCACATTATGACGCTGCACCATCATCTATAAGTGGTTCTTAACGTCTTGATTATGTTTTGCTATATATTTCCACTCCCGCAGAACCTTCGGCTATTTTACGTATCTTTTCTTCAAAGCCGGGAGGTGATAATGTCCAGGTAATCCATAGTGGTTGATCTCCTGTGTTAACAAAACGATGTTCAACATTTGGTGGAATATAGATTACCGTTCCTTTTTCCATTTCTGCCTCCTCACCCCCAACATACGCCATCCCTTTTCCTGCGAAGACAAAAATAACCTCTTCCTCTTTACTATGTGAGTGTATCGGTATTTCACTATCGGGATCAATTTCTTCTAAACCCATAGTAAGATGTTTAGTATTCTGAATATTTGGTTCGATGAGTGTATACAGCGTTCGTGGTGCTTCACCTTCAATTCGAACTACTTCTGCATCCGCAATGTTCAGGATATTTTTCATGACTTCCTCAAATATGTTGTATTATTAAGGTGGTATATTAAGTTGTAGAGATTTGAGAGGAGATGAATTCAGGGATCGGAATGGCTTGTATCTTTTCACCTGGATTTGTTTTACAGCAGACAGTAATAAGCTGCCCGCGTGCGATATCCGTACCTTCAAGCGTAAAGTGGAATTGATATGTAAGTGATTTTGTACTGATGTTGGTTACACAAAGCCGTATGTCCACCTCATCTTCATATCTCAGTGGACTTAGATATTCACAGGATGCGGTAAGTCGGGGCCATCCGATTTTATCGCCATTCCATTCAGTTGCAACACTTGTCCCTAAACTCCGAAGGAATTCGTGTTCAGCGGTTTCCATAAAGATGAAAAACCTCGAAAAATGGACGATTCCTGCCATATCAGTATCAGAAAACTCAATTTTGCGTTTGGTTAGGAACTCAGTAGGCATGTTATGAGGCAATTACTATATCAAACGTTAGGAAGAAAAAAGTATGGTTTCATAGATGACAAAGGATAGAAAATACATATTAGTCTTTTGGGAACTTAGGCACATTTTCGTATCTACTCCAAGTCTCACCATATATTTTCCAATAACCGTCAGCCGGATCAATCATTAAATCCAATTGTTTAATACCAATATCAGAATACGCTGGTCGAGAACCTGAGGCTGGTGTTCCTTTAAATTCTTGTAAAAACTCTATATCAGCCACCGCTCTATCCCCATTGATTACCAATTTGGATATTTTAACCTGAATACCTGAATAATGTACATTCAACCTTCTCATTTTCTCACGGAGTTGTTTCTTAGTAAGATAGGATGGAATTTCCTTGCCATTTTTAACCGAAACACGTGTAATTAATGCTCTATCAGCATAGATTGACATATATGTATCAAGGTCTTTATCTTCCCATGCTTGCTGCCATTTACCAAGCACTTGACTTGCCTTAAGTTGTGTATCAAGCGGTGCATCACCACTATAGATACCAGATTCAGTTTCTTCTTGTATAGGATCCATCTCCGGTTGTTCCTGTTGTACAATAGGATTCTCAGAAAGATAATCTCCTACTACCTCATCATTGATTAATTTCCAACCTCTAATGAAAAAACCTTTCTTTTCTATGGTCAATTTACGTGTATGAGATCCTATGGGAGTATTAGCATTATAGGTTGTTATACTTATGTTTTCCACCACATGTTTGGTTTTCGATTTGGCAATAGGGGTATAGGAGGCAAGACTTAAATCGACTTCTGAGGTATCTGACATCTGTGCCAGTGCAAGTTGGTAATTATTCTGATGTCTTTTACGAGAGGATTTATCCCAAAGAGATGAATATTTCTTTTTATCTTGTGCTTCAATTGCTTCCTTCCACTTTAAAACTAATGGTGTTACAGGACTATTGACTTGCGTAGTTTTCCTTTCTGATCTGGATGCTTCAAATGCAGAGAGATCAGTGCCAATTTCTTCACTGATTACTTCATCTCTAACAAGTTTCCAATGCTGACGAATAAACCCCTTTTTAGCAATTGTAAGTGTTCTTGATTGAAGTAACGGTTCTCCAATTGTATGTATTAGAATAGGGATTTCTTCAATCTGTAAATAATTTGGGTATTGAGCAACCTTACGAGTTCTATCAACTGCATTTGAAATATTGACTTCAATCACGAATCTTTCAGCAAATAGTTCAGCTGTATGCTGATAACCTGAATTCAGTTGTGAACGTGCCTTATTATCCCATAATGTATCATAATTCTCAATACTCCCTGATTCCATTGCGTTTTTCCATTTAGTTAAAAACCCGGAAGATGTTTCACTTGAACTGGTAAGTAAGATGCCAACAACTGCTAAAATGACAAGTATAAGTGGGATTGCGCCCCATTTTATAATAGTTGACAATGAAGTTTTTGTTAAGTTTTGAAAATCGTTCATCTACTTACTCCTTATAATTCGGAACATTTTTATAGATTTGCCATATTTCACGATATATTTTCCATTTACCTTGAACCTGATGTACCCATATTTCACGGAACCACATATCGTATAATTCAGTATCATCTTCTGTCTGTGCAGGTGAAACTAAACGTCTATATTTATATGATCCGATAACACTCTCTTGCTCCACCTCAAAATCAGAATCAAATTTCTTCCAAGATTGAGTATTCATCTCACGGAGTGCAGATTCAATTTCACTTCGGTTGATATTACTCTGATTTTCTTTACTTTCCCGTGTTACTATTTTGGAAGCAGAAATATTCGGAATATAATGACCTAAATGAGCATCAAGATTCTGACTATTCCATGCATTTTCCCATGAACTTAGGACGGTTTTACCGGAATTGATTTGTTCAGCTGAAAGTGATGTTCTCCCTGTTCGTTTAGGTTCGTTGCTGTGCAATTGTTTCTCATAGGCTCGTGCTTCAGCAGCAACCTTCCGCAAATATTCAGCGTGCTCGGTTGCTATGTTTTTCTTTGCAGCTTCCGCAAGTTTGTCTGTATATACCTTTGCCTGTTGACGTAGTTCTTTTCTCAATGATTCGGATTCTGCTATGGCAGCCCGTTTTTGTTTATTGGCAGAATTGGCAATATTATCAGCAACATCAAGTTTTCGTTTGAGATCTTTTACTTGATTACCATAATTTCTTACATCAGTTTCTGAGTTTGCGACCCTTACTTGAATTGCTTTTAGAGTTTCACTAAGTTCTGCGACTTTTTCTTGGTGCGAACTTTTTTCGTTAATTAGTTCACGGTTCTTATTTTCAAGAGTACGAATATTAGCGTTTAATTCAGTTAATGTTTCAAGATGCGTATGAATATTGGTTTCTAAGTCTCTCATTTTTCTTTCATGGGTTGTCATGTTGTTACGTAGTTCTTTTATGAGTGCATCTTTTTCAAGTATTGAAGCATTGAATTCTGCATTAACTGTGTTTTGGATAGCTATTCGTTTGGCAATTACTGCATGTGATATAGCTTTATTGGCATAGGTAATGGAATCTATCCCATTCTTGTTTGCTTGTGCTTCTTTTGCCATTTCAAGATATGTTTCTGCTTGTTCGTATTCCTTAAATGCAAGTGAAGGGGCATTTGCTTCACGAGCATATTCTACTGCCTGTTCTGCTTGCTGTATGTGTGTAGCAACATCTTGTTGTTCTATTGAACCAAATTTTCCACTACATGCAGCAAAAAATACAGTACTAAGAATAAATCCATAAATATATATATTACGAAATCTCTCAATCTCTTTTAAATTCTTGATGACTTTAAAACATCCACAGATTCGTTTCATTATTAGACTCCTGTAATTAAGGTTACTAATTGTTGTAGCTGAAATTCGACTAATCAATCCCAATCATATATAGGTAATGCCAAAGCTTGTGGTTGTGTGGTTCCTGTTTTCATCTGTACTAAAGCTTCCTTAATGGCAGTTGCTCGAGTATTTCCTACTCCTTTTATATCTTTCAGTGCCTCTATGGAAGATGTTGTGATTGCCTCTAATGTTTTTAGGTTGTTTACAATATTCTCTACGATATCCATTGGAATCCGTGGTATCTGACTAAGTAACCTATACCCACGTGGTACTAACAGTTCATCATAGTTGTTAAAATTAGAAGGATACCCCAAAGCAGAGCTTATATTTTTCTCATCAGATAATTCATCCGCATTAAATTCAAATATATTTTCAAAAACTTGATTTTCATGCAATTCTTCATCTATATAATAATCCTTAATGATAAGTAATGCACTTTCAATTTCTACAGATAAATCTGATGGTGTAAGTTGAAGTGATTGTGCTTCTGTTCCTAATTCAATTCTGTATCGATTTAATTCATGCTCAGTTCGTCGAACTCTCTCACAGACTTGTATAGTCTTAATAACATTTGACAACGTAACAGTTCCACTTAACTCTGTCCAGTTAAGAATTGCAATAGCATTATGCAAATCTTTTGCATATTGTGTCAAGGCAAGCATAGTTTGATTTGCCCCAGATATCAGAATTGGACGTTCACGAAATATATAATTTTGGTCTCCTGTATAAAGTGTCAGTGTATTGCGTCTTCTTGAAACAGCAAGAACTATATGACCTGTCTCCTTAGAAAATTTTTCTGCAGCCCGATGACGTAAACCAGTCTCATTAGAAAATATAGATGTGTTTAACAGAAGCGTGACATTTGCACGGACGATTCGTTTCAGGTCTGATGAAAGAATAATTGCCCCATCCATTTTTGCTAATTCAGAAAGACGCGTAGGAGTATATGGACAATTTATCCGGAAACCACTTTCAGTCAAAGATAATATTTCTGGAGTATCACCAACAACTATCAAACCACCTGTATTGGCTTGGATAATTAAATCAATACCTGCTCGAAGATATGTTCCTGGCGACAGTAGTTTTAAAGTAGAAACGAGTTCTCGTTCCTTCTGATTTTCTGTCGGAATTTTCAGCACTACTCTCACCTCCTCCTTAAAATTAGAGTAACACATTATATTGTAAGTTGTCAAGACAACTCAATAGATGCCTTTCATATATGTCTTTACGTGTTTCTATTTTGATTATTGTAACTCTACAAATAATATATATTACAAGGCACATTGTACTTTTAGGTAGTTGGAATGGCAGGTTAGACAATAATAATTAATAGAAACTATTAAGGAAAATCAAATATCAAACTTTAATTCTGCTTACATAACAAAAGATAATTCACTTGACTTCAGTCCGAATAATATGTATAATGTTTCAAGTGGATAGTAGTCATAGCAATCATTTGATCAGAAAAAATATGGCTTTTTAATAACTAAATTATAGTAAAATCTACGAGAAAAATTTTATCAATTTATTACATCTATATAGTATTTTTAGTGAGGTATAATGCAATTAGTATTATTAAATTCGTTTGTAAATGCAGTAATATCAAGCACAAATAATCAGTTATCAATTGTAACGCTTAAAACGGATAAAGGAAACATTATCATAGAACTTTATCCTGAATGCGCCCCAAAAACCGTAGCGAATTTTGTAAAGTTAGTAGAAACAGGATTTTATGACGGTTTATCTTTCCACCGATATGTAAAAGACTTCGTTATACAAGGTGGCGACCCTGATGGAACCGGAACTGGGGGTCCAGGATGGACCATTCCAGGAGAATTCCAAGACGCTAAACTTCGCAAAATGATGCCTGCACATGAAAAAGGTGTCATAGCCATGGCACGAAAACCCTCTCCAAATTCTGCAGGAAGTCAATTCTATATCTGTCTAAACGAAGATACAAGCGGATATACTCATCTAAATGGCAGTTACACCACATTCGGACGTGTCATTGAGGGAATAGATGTGATCGACCAACTTCGTGAAGGTGATATTATGAACGAGGTTACGCATAAATTCCAAGAATTAGATAACTGATTTCAATCTAAAAACGGATGAAAAGGAACTATTTTTATGGAAGAATGGAAGCAACTCGTTAGAGATACAGTCAATACACCAGAAAAACTTGCGTCTGTATTTAATGTTGATATTGAAGAGATGCGTCGTATTCACAAAGAATTTCCTATACGCATAAACCCATATTATCTAAGTCTTATTGAGAAACCTGGTGATGCAATTTGGAAACAGGTTGTTCCTGATCCACGTGAGTTAATCAGTACAGGTGTAGAAGACCCACTTCATGAAGAAGATGATAGTGAAGTGCCAAACGTTACCCATAGGTATCCAGACAGGGCACTCTTTTATGTCAATTACATGTGTCCTATCTATTGTCGTTTTTGCACGCGTAAACGGAAAGTCGGTGATCCACATTCAATCTCAGAAGACAATATAGAAAGGGGCCTCGCCTATATTCAAGCTCATCCAGAGATACGTGATGTTATTATCTCTGGTGGTGACCCTTTGATGTTGACAGATAAAAAGATCGAGAGGATCGTTGGTGGTCTCCGTGCAATTGAACATCTCGAAATCATACGTATCGGTTCCCGCGTACCAGTCACTTTACCACAACGAATTACACCAGAATTATGTGAGATATTAAAACGTTACCACCCATTTTATATCAATACCCATTTCAATCATCCACGAGAAATAACTCCTGAAACTGAAAAAGCTTGTGGAATGTTAGCAGATGCAGGAATACCTCTCGGAAATCAAGCAGTCTTGCTAAAAGGTGTGAACGACGATCCTGATGTTATGGTTGAACTGATGAAAGGATTACTACGAATTCGTGTCAAACCGTATTATATCTATCAGGCAGATCTTGTCGTTGGAACAGATCATTTTAGAACTGCAGTGAAAACAGGATTGGATATTGTTGCAGCATTACGTGGACATATCTCTGGACTTGGTGTTCCACACTATGTGATTGATGCACCAGGTGGTGGTGGAAAAATTGCCTTAATCCCAGATCCTATTGTCACGTTTGATGACGATGAAATACAACTACGTAACTTTGAAGGAAATGTCTACAGTTATCCCAGTACTCCTTTTCTTGATGAGGATTGGTAAGAATGCAGAAGTCATATTATCTACACCTTATCTGATTTATCTGTCTCCTTATCCTTATTTAAAAACTGACTTAGAAGGTCTATTGGGATAGGGAAGATAACGGTTGAGTTTTTCTCAGCACTCACTTCTACCAGAGCTTGAAGAAACCGAAGTTGAACTGCTGTTGGTGTTTCACTAAGTATTTTAGCTGCGTCGGTCAATACCTCTGCTGATTCAAATTCTCCTTCTGCATGAACTACTTTTGCTCTCCGTTCCCGTTCCGCTTCTGCCTGTTTTGACATAACACGTTGCATTTCTACTGGTAAGTCAACGTGTTTAATCTCCATTGCATGTACTTCAATCCCCCATGGTTCACACTGTTTCTTAATGATTTCCTCTAAATCTTGATTCAGTTTATCTCTTTCAGATAACAAATCGTCAAGTTCTGCACGTCCAAGTACGCTTCGGAGTGTCGTTTGTGCAATTTGTGATATAGCAAAGCCAAATTCTTCTACCTCAATAACTGCCTTCTCTGGTTCTGTTATACGAAATGTTAGGACAGCATTTACGCTGACCGAGACATTATCTCTTGTTATCACATCTTGTGGTGTAACATCATTAACGACTACCCGTAAACTAACACGCTGCATACGTTCTATCCAAAACGGAATCATAATAACGAGACCAGGACCCCGTGTTCCAGTAAAACGTCCTAACCGAAAAATAACGGCACGTTCGTATTCTTTCAGGATTCGGATACTGGTTGCAAACATGATTATTACAGCAAATGCAATGAGAAAGTAATAATATGGTATTTCAGTCATATTCACTGTTCCTTTCTATTGAGTATATCCTGTGATATCGCGAATATACTGAAAAAAAGCGCGTTTTCGTGGTGTGTTAATTTGCCATTGAACGGGTACGGATTGATATCCGTGATGATAGTCGTTTTCACCCGGATCAAAATAACCCCATGATGCATATTGGCTAATTGCCGCGATGCAGTTATTGAGTGGTTTATCAAAATCAAAATGATCGTCTTCATTGAATAGAATTGGCATTGGACGATATCCTGGAACATGTCGTGTTTGTTGCACCATTTCAAGGATACGATTCGGATCTCTTACTCCATTACCATGCACAAGCAAAAAATCGGATGCACATACAACATTTTCAAGCGGAACTCTTCCACCCCCATAACTCGTTCCAACGAGGTATCTTTTATCATCATGTGTTATTGATTTCACACGTTCAATCAATTCATGAACTCTATCTGGCTTTAAAATGTCATGTGAATATCTAACATTACATTCATTGTTTACCTCAACAATCACATTAGTATATCCGTTGTCAAATAACCATTGTGTGGCGTTGTCCGTTGCACGAATAACTGCCTTTTCATCGTTTAGACGGTTGTCTTGCCCGAAGTAAAAGTAACCAAGAATGACTACCATACCAAGTTCATCAGCAAAATCAATGATGCGTTTTAATCGCGAGATATAATCTGGATTCAGACTTCCATCAGATTCAATACCAGAATTGTGCCATGGTTGTGCTTTTGAGTAACCTTCAGGACTTCCGCCTTGTAGGTTGATAGTAAATGCCAAAACTCCGTGTGCTTTCCATGATGGCATTGCAGCTAAAAATTCACGAGTATTACGTTCTGCATCCCATTTTCCTGTGTCAGGGTATTCCCAACGATGAATCGTATCTGGATTTCGATCATCAAATATACCTTGTACCATACGGCTGTTGAGAAGTAAACCCTCAATCTTATTACCTTTATAGACGCGTCCTTTATATGTAATTTCACCATTAATATAGAAGGCATCATCAATGATGTTGACAGTTGTTTTCATTTTGCTCCCAATGCATAAGGTTTATATAGTTGTTGGACTCTTATGATAGCAAAAATGAGTGGAAATTACAATAGGGTAGTTTTAATTGTTTTATGGATTTTGTAAACCGTATATTATTATATGTTGGCACAATTGGTAAACCCTTCTTTGGTAGTAGCATTTGAAAGTAGAAGCGTCATATCCTTACCTCATAAAATTGTGACCTATTTGCACGTCACAGTGACGTTTTGAATCCAGTCAGGACAAGGAATGTGACGCGAATTTCGCATTTTTTTTTTGCGCCTTTTTTGTTCGGTTTCGTTCAACATGTAAGTGTCAATTAAAGTACACACCTGATCCACGGAATCAACGCACCCTAAGATAATTGTTGATTTCGCTAAGATTACACTTTTGGATATATAAAATCTGGGTTTCCGCATCCTCTGGGATCCTCAATATCACTTAGATTATCTCAATATGTATCGACAATAAGTGTTTTAATTCTAAACATGTGTTAATTATATAACACCTTTATGTGTATGTCAAATAAAATAACTGAATTTTATATTGGATATATATTGGATTCTATTATAATGGCACTAAATTCCGTACATCCTGTATGTTTTTTAGTCGTTGTTAGACCTGTCTACATAAGAGTTCGTAAGGGTTACTTAACAAATTATAAAGTTTTTGAAATTGTACGTTTTCCATATTTGCTTTTTGTTGATTTTTCGCGAGCGTTTTTCATTTTTCTGTGTTTTGTTTGCTATAAGGAATATGTTTTGTATATTTTATTGTGTAATGTGTTTAGTGCGGAAAACTTTACACACCCGTTTATTGGATTTGACATTTGTAGGTAATTAAGGTATAATATGGAATAATACAGGAATTTGGATATACAATGTGAGTATCATAGGAGTGTGGTATGTTTACCGACGAGGTTACATCACATTTCGAAAATCCGCGTAATATTGGGACTATTGCTGATGCAGATGGATCAGCAACAATTGGTTCCGCTGCAAGTGGTGAAATGTTAAAACTCACATTAAAAATAACAGATGATAAAATTGTTGAAGCGAAGTTTAGGGCGTTTGGATGTCCGACAGTGATTGCGAGTGGGTCAATGCTAACTGAAATGGTCACTGGTATTGATGTATCAGAAGCATCAGAGATAAAAGCATCAGACATCTCAATTGCTTTAGGTGGACTTCCTGCGGATAAACTTCGTTATGCAACTTATGCAGAATCAGCACTGAAAACTGCACTTGCTAACATTACATTTCAATAGGAGATGTACAAATGATTAATGTAACAGAATCTGCGGCAGAGAAAGCAATAATACTCATAAATGGTAGTGAAAGCAACTCAGATGCGGAACTTGGATTGAGAATGCAGGTTATTGGTGGAGGGTGTTCTGGCTTTCAATATAGCCTTGAGTTCGGTGAAGCCAAAGGTACTGATAGAGTTTATGAGTTCCACGGTTTAAAGGTTTTTATTGATCCGCGCAGTTCTCTTTATCTTGCTGGATCTGTTTTGGATTACAATGACGGTTTAATGGATTCAGGTTTTAAGATTACCAATCCAAATGCAAAAAACACCTGTGGATGTGGTGAATCGTTTAGTGTGTAATAAAATAGTGGCAGACACGTATAGAAACATGTCCGCCACGGTATTTCTCTCTACCTGTTCACAAATTAATCTTTACAGTGTCTTATATAGTTCAGCATGCCGTTGAAGTACCGCATCTGAATCCTTTGGATTGATTACCTCTATAGATATAAATCCATCGTAATTGTCTTCTTTGAGAAAAGTTAAGGATTCTTTTTCAGTATCTGGCATAGGACCTTCATCTCCAAAGTTGACATGAGCATGTCTGACTTTATTCCGTAAATGGACATAAGCAACATCTACAGGTTGTCCGTGTCGCACGTGATGCCCTGCATGCCAATTTACAAAAGTGTTCTTAGCTTCTGCCCGATATAACACCTCAGCCAAGTAACTTGCTAATAGGTTTCCGTGTGTTTCCAAACAGAGTGCAACACCTGCTTCTCCTGCTAATCCATCGCAAGCACGGATACCTTCTGCTTCCCAATCAAGCGTTTGATCCACTTCATTAGGTGTTTTCGGTACAGGATCCCCGAAAATACGAATATTCTCTGCTCCCATCTTTTCTGATAGGTCAATATATCGCTTTAGCAGATCAACCTGTTCTGTGCGTTTTTCAGCATCGGGACTAATGAATCTCACACCTGTTGCTATACAGGAAAGTGTTATTCCGCTATCAGCAAATTGTTGTTTTGCCTCGTTGAGTTCTTGCTGTGAAGAATCCAATTCTACACCGTGTCCATGATCCCATTCTACACGGAGTTCTAAGTGTTCATAATTGTAATGTTTTGCTTTGTCAATCAATTCTGTCAACGACAATGGTGGACAGACAGAAGACATGAAACCAAATATCATGTGATGTCTCCAATATTGTTAAAGTTAGGATTTAATGTCATTTAATGTCAATTGTTGAGCTTCCATTTCCTCGTTTCCTGACGTTGATTTTGACAGGTAAACGTTTTGTTAATTCTTGTATATGACTTATGATGAAGATACTTCTTCCTTGCATGCGAAGTCCTTCCAATGCAGCGATAGCGATTTCAAGTGTTTCTGTATCCAGTGTTCCGAATCCTTCATCAAGGAAGAGAGAGTTGAGTTGTGCCCGTCCTTGACTGAGTTCAGAGAGAGCCAGGGCAAGTGCCATACTTGTTAGGAACGATTCACCGCCGGACAGTGTTTCAACGGGTCGTTCTTCATTTGCATTCCATCTATCTATGACACTGAGTTTTCCGATTGTTTCAACTTTGAGTTGATACCGTTCTGAGGTAAGATATTTCAAGTGTTCATTTGCTATACGACTGACTTGTTGGAAAGTTATGTCCAGTGCAAAATCGCGAAGTTTGTTTTGATGAATTGTTTCTTGTAACCTTTGCCATCGTTCCATTTCATTTTTTGCAGATTGAAGTTCATCATTAATTTCTTCACGTTTTTTCAGATTTTCTTTTAGTTCATCGATAATCTGTTGTTGTGCGCCAATTTGTTGTTGTTTTTTTTGAATTTCTTCGGCTATTTCTTCTGCGATATTTATTATTTCTGGAAGTAAATCTGGAACATAAGGGGAGTCATCAAATTTACTTCTTAAGGCTTTAATTTCTACTTGAAGTTGTTGAGATTCTTGGTTGTAGTGAGTGATCTGCATTTCAATCTCTTGAATTTTGTCTTCATCTCTAAACGCTTTGTCATGGTCTTCTGGTGATTTGAATCCTAACTCATTGAGTTTTACAAAATATGCATTCTTAGTATTCTTTAGGTTTTCTAATGTAGAATGTAATTGTTGTTCAGATATTCTATAAGAAGTCTGTTTTTGAGTGAGAATATCACGACTCTTTTGTAATAGAGTTTCAGCTTTATCCCGTTTGTTTTTCTGTTGCTGAAGTTCAGTTTCCATACTATTGAGTGCATTCCTAATTTCATCTTCACTTTCTAATCCGTCTGTCTGTACCCGTACTGTATTGAGATATTTTCCACCTTCATTTTGATAATATTCAATTTCCTTTTGCAGTTGATTCTTTTGTCCTTCCAACCGATCAATATCGTCTTGTATGTTCTGAATTTCGGTAGAATTCACCTCAAACTTTGTATTATATGTGCTGAGATTGTCCTCACAGGTTTCTATTTTATCTATACTATCTCTGAATTGTTTCACTGCTTCATCTGCTGTAATATTATGAAAGGTAACTGGTATTAATTCCCAAAATCTTTTTTTAGTTCCAGAAATGTCTGATTTTAAGTCTTCAATATCAATAGTTATTACCTCTAAGTTCTGTTTTGCCTTTATTAATTGACCGTTTTCTTTGTTGAGATCGCGTTCACAGGTATCAAGTTTCTGAGAAATGATTTGTAAATCATTTTTGGTGTCTGCAATAGCATTGTTTGCATCAGTAAAACTCTCTATAGTAATATCTGCATCCTTCATTCTTTTTTCTACCCATTCCTGTGAAATGTTCTCTGATTGATATAGTTTTTTCCACTGTTCTTGTAGATCGTGAATTTCAGTATTCAGATTCTTTATATCATCTGAGTGTTCATTACATTGTTCGGTATAATTTCTTATATTTTGTGTGATACGTATCCGTTCATTTTCAAGATTAGTTTTCTTGTCTTGAGCATTTTCTGCTTCGGTTTGTACCTCAAGAAGTTTTTGATTGATAATGTTTTGATGATCTTCACAATCAATTTCAACATTGTTTGAAAAGGGATGATCAGTTGCACCACATACTTTACACGGTTTGCCATTCTCAAGTTGTTGCCGGAGTAAGTTGATAGGGTTTGCTAATAGAGCATTTTTCCTTTCTTCTTCAAGTTCTTTTACTTTGGCATCTATGCGTTTGCAGAGTTCGATTTGAACTTTAAGATTAGATTCAATTTCATCAAGTGATTCATCAAAGGTTGAAATTTGTTTTTGAAGTTTGGTCACGTCGTGTGTTATATCATGGATTTGTTGATTTTTAATTTCGTATTCCTGTGCGATTTGAAGTGCATTTATTGCAATGCTTCTTTGTTCTTGCCAATACTGAATAGAACCTGTGTCTTGTAGTATCTCTAATGTCTGTTGAGTAGTATTGTAAGTATTTTTAGCGTTAACTTTTTCAGTTAGTAGTTTATCTTTATTGTTGGTAAGTTCTTTAATGGATACATCCAGTTCGTCAATGTTTGACATTTGTTCGGTTTGACTATCATTTTTCGCTTTTAGATTTTTGCGATGTGCACGTAGTTCAGTTAATTGATTGCTAACACGAGTGAGTCGATGGTTTCGGTCTGAAGGTAATGGGTTATCTGTTATGAATGAATTTGCTTCCTCAATCTGCGTTTGCAGTTCATACTGCAGAGTTTCTTTATGAGATAACTCAAATTGTGATGTTTCAAGTTGGTCATTTATCTCTTTTTGTTTAGTGATTCGTTGATTCGCTTGATCAAAGTTGGTGTTTGCTTGATTTATGTCAATTATTGCTGAGTTGTAAGTTTTAGTTTTTCTGTTGTAATTTGATAATTCTGTATTGTATTTATTGTCCTTATTTTCAAAATCAGTTTTGTTAGTTTCAATTTGCTTTTGTGCTTCATCATGTTCTGTTTTTGCATTTTGTAGTTCTACAGACTTTTGTTCATGTTCGGATTTTGCTGAATCGTAAGCTTGTTTTTCTGGACGCAGTTGGTTTGCATATTCTGCAAGCTTGAGTTCTGCTTTTATATTATCAATGATGTGTTGTTGATTTTCGAGTTCTTTTTGCTGTTCTTGGGATGATTGCAATTTGTTATATTCATCTGTGCGTTCAGTTTCGGTTTCTTTTTCCTTCAGTATTTGTTGATTTCTTCCTCCTAACTTTTCTGCTTCAGATTTTAATCTGGTAAGTTCAGCAATTTCTTCTTCAAGTATTTCAGTTGTTGCATCTGGTATTTGATTTAGTTTATATTCTATTTCATTATATTCATCTGAGACTTGATTTACTTTTGCGTTTAGTGCCTCCTTTAGTTTATCGTATATGTGTATACCTGCTGTTGCTTCCAGTATTTCACGTCTATCTTCAGGAAGTGACTTCAGGAATGCTGCGAATTCTCCCTGTGCTAACATGACAGAACGTGTGAATGCCTCGAAATCGAGACCTAAAATAGATGTAATTTCATCGCTTACCGTACTTTCACTGTCGCCCATTGCTTTACCTTTATTGGACAATTTCTCAGTGATGAGTTCATTGGAATCAACAATTTTCAGACTACCTTTAGGAGATCCTTTTTTCTTACCTTCCCAAACCGCTATATAACGCGTTTCATTTGCAAGAAAGTGCACTTCAGCAGAACATTCTTTTTCCCCATGACTTATAAGGTTTTTAGGATTCCGTGTGCTTGAACCTGTGAGGCGCGGTGTTTTTCCGTATAGTGCGACACATATTGCATCTAAAATTGTTGTTTTACCGGAACCTGTGGGACCAGTAATAGCAACAAGTGATGCATCATTCAATGGAGATTCTTCAAAATCTATTACTACCTCACCGCGAAAACTATTTAAGTTTTTTATTTTAAGTTTACATAATTTCATTGAGTTCCCTCAACAATCTGAATTAATTCGCTAAAGGTTTGTGTTAAAGATTCATCTGGAGGAGATCCGAATTTTGTTTGGTGGAACTGTTTAAAAATTTGTTCAGGACGTTTCATATCTTCTAATTGTATAATAGGTCTACTCTCATCTTGTGGTAACTCAACTTCAACTGTTAGGACATCTCCGCCACGATCACTGAATGCTGCCCTTATTTCGTCACTGATACCAGTACGTATTGAGTCTAACTTCAACTTCACTTGTATATATTTACTATCCCAATCCTCTGTCATTGCTTGTGAAAGAATTTCGTTTTCATTACCTTCAATAGAGCATAACTCTTTGAATATTGGGATTTTGACTTTATCACATCGGTCTAATTTTCCATCAGATAGTTCGATTAAAAAAACATTTTTACGATAGTTTGACTCATTGAATCTCAATGGTATTGGCGAACCGGCATATAAAATCGGATAATCCTGTCCTTTGATATTTTGTGGTCTGTGTAGATGTCCGAGTGCAATATAATCTACATCTTCAGGAAAATCGTTTGTATGAATAGCGGTTGCACCCCCAATCTGTATGTTACGTTCAGAATCACCAACCTTGCCACCATTGACATATAGATGTCCCATTAAAATTTTTGGGAGTTTGTCAGGCATGTGAGATACACAATCTGTATAAAATGCTTTGAGTCTCTCGCGGTATCGTTCGTTTTTCTCCATTTCAGACTCAAAGGAGACAGGTTTAAGTTCATTTTCAGAAAGATACGGAACAGCAGCAACTGATACCTGTGGTTTTTCTGGAGGAATCTGTATTACACAATCTTTTGGTTTGGTAGCTTGACCTACAACATATATCCGACCCATTTTAAGAAATTCTTTGGGTGCTTCCAAGTGTCGAGAAGAATCATGGTTACCTGCAATAATCACTGTATATGCTTCGGTCTCATCATATAAACGGAATAGGAATTCGTAATATAGTTTGGTTGCTTCTGCGGATGGGAGAGAGGTGTCAAAAATATCACCTGAGACAAGTAGTAATTCAACCTTATGTTCTTGGATTGTATCAAGAAGCCAATTTAGGAATTCTTTGTGTTCATCAAGTCGTTGTCGTTCATGTAGTCGCTGTCCGATATGCCAATCGGCTGTATGCAAAATGCGCATGTATTCCTCATATTATTAGTCTTTTTTCTCTGTTTATATGATATAATAGATATAGTAAATTTTCAAGTGAAATCTGACCAAAACTGTAGGAGGAAAAATGCGTTTACAATATGTAGGTATTATGTTTGCAGTGCAGGTATTGTTTCTTATAGTTTCAATGAATGTATCTGCGGAATTGTTATTTCACGATGATTTTGAGAAAGATACAATTGACCAAGAACCCAAAAACTGGGAGATTGGTTTTGCTGGCAATACAAAGGCAATAGTCGTTGCTGACCCGAAAGATGCAGGGAATAAAGTGCTAAGAACATCCAACAAAGCATCTAATGCATCAAGACATGACGGTCCTGGTGGTTCAATTTATGTATGTGGAGATGACGATTGGGACGATTATGTCGCAGAATGGGATATGATGTTCCCCGATGACTTCTATATGGGTGTTGTTTTTCGCTTTAAAGATGGTGAACAGTTTTATCTTAGCGATCGTCGCCAAGGTGGAGTAATTTACCGCTTCTACAAACGGAAAAATGGTTGGCCCCTTATTGGTGATGGTTCGGTAGAGAACAAACCACAGGTATGGTATCGGGCACAACTGATATTAGATGGAGATTCATTCACATTTAAGTTAAAGGAACGAGATGACGACACTCTTTTTCATAATGTGGATGTGGCAACTGAAGCAAAAGATGCTGACTACAAAACCGGAAAGTTTGGAAACTACGGTCTTGTTTTCATAGACAATCTTTTTATTGGTAATACGGTTGATGATCTGGTATTACCGGTCAAACCACAGAATAAGTTAAGCACTACATGGGGGTCGATAAAATCTTCATTTTAACTTTTAATTAGTTGAGGACGATGAATTTTGCATCATCGTCCTTTCAATTACATTTAGAAACTGAGACCAACATTATGTCAACATACATCGCAAAAGGCGGGAAAGATATAATTATTACACCTGATGAAAAGCGTGCATTGTTACATGAAGCACTGCTTAAGTTAGGTGGTATTCCTAAAAAGATTTTGGTTATTCCGCCAGATATAACACGACTGCACTCAAATGCTGGAGAACTGACGCGTATATTGTATCAACTTTGGGATGCCTCAAATGGTACCACGTTTGATGTTTTACCTGCTATCGGCACACACGCTCAGATGACTGAAGCACAAATTACAGATATGTTCGGTGATTTACCGAAAGCTACTTACCATGAACATCAATGGAGGACAGGACTATACCATTTCGGTGAAGTGCCATCTGAATTTGTTGAAGAAGTATCTGATGGCAAATTGGATTATAGTATACCTGTTGCAGTCAACCGAAGGCTTGTAGAAGGTGATTATGAACTCATTTTATCGGTAGGACAAGTGATTCCTCACGAGGTTATTGGAATTGCTAACGGATTCAAGAATGTTCTGATAGGAACTGGTGGCGTTGAGATGATTAACAAGTCCCATTTCCTCGGTGCTGTGGACGGTATGGAACGTTTGATGGGAAGGACAGATACTTCGGTCAGGCGTGTGTTGAATTATGCTCATACACACTATTTGAAACAACTCGGTATTGTTTATGTGATGAGTGTGATGGATGCGGATCTGGCGGGTGAACGTGTGATGCGTGGACTTTATATTGGTGATGATGCACGCACTTTTGAGACTGCTGCGGAATTAAGCAGAAATGTGAATATGACGTTCTTAGATGAACCTTTGGATAAGGTTGTCGTGTACTTAGATCCAAGGGAGTTTAAAAGTACGTGGCTTGGTAATAAAGCGATCTATAGGACTCGCATGGCAATGTCGGATGATGGAGAGTTAATTATTATTGCACCTGGATTGCGTGAATTTGGTGAGGATGCTGAGATTGATAGACTCATCCGAAAATACGGTTATTGCGGTACTGCCTCAACGCTCAAAGCAGTGGAAAATAATGAAGAACTACAAAATAACCTGTCTGCTGCTGCACATCTTATTCATGGTAGTACTGAAGGAAGGTTCAAAGTTACCTATGCTACTGAACACCTCTCACAAACGGAGATAGAATCTGTAGGTTACCAGTGGAGACCATTAGACGATGTCCTTGATGAATATAATATTGATACTCTTGTTGATGGATTCAATGATGATGGTGTATTCTATATTAGTGAACCTGGACAAGGGTTATGGGCTTTGGGATCCAAGTTTAGTGATTAAGTGAAGGTAATACCATTTCTAATAAATAAAGCGTCATTTGCTGAGGACTACTTGTAGGAGCGACCTCCTGGTCGCGACCGGTAAATCAACGGTATGAATGCCATTTAGGCAGTCCCCCAAATCAACGCCGAATACGCCAAATCAACGGTATGAATGCCATTTAGGCATTCCCCGTGTGGTATTCGGCGGGTTGCTCCTACAGAAGAAAGATGTCGGAGGTCGCGTTGCTCGCTCCGACCTACGAAGACTGAACCAGGATTTGCAGGATAAGAAATCGCGACCGGGAGGTCGCTCCTACAAGTAGTCCTCAGCAAATGGCACTTTATTTATTAGAAATGGTATTAGTATATTTCACGTTAGTTTAGAAAATAGTAAAACATTATCAATCGTAACTACGGGTGTCCATGAAGTAAATTCGGTAATTCATTGAGACTCCGTATCGTCTCTTTCCATCTCCCTTGTTGTGAACCTTCCCTATCAATAAGTATGGGACGTATACCTACACGTTGTGCTCCGATTATATCTGCTTCAAAAGTATCGCCAACATGCACGGTTTCTTCTGCTGAAACACCGACTGCGTTGAGTGTGTAGTTGAAAATATGTGAGTCTGGTTTTGCGGATCGTACACGCGTATCATGTGATGCAGTGATTACATCAAAATACTTAGCAATACCTAACCGCTCCGTAAGTGGGTCTAATGGGGTATCCCAGTTTGAAACGATTGCTAACTTGAAACCTTCCTGATGCAATCGTTGGAGTGTTGGAACAGTATCGCTATATAATGAAGCGACGTTTGCTGCAAAGAGTGAATGTCCAGCTTGCAATAATTCCCATGCCATCTGATCTGCATGCTCTTTTACACCGAGTTGACGGATAAAATCGCAATAACTCTTTACTATAGTATCCATCGTTTTAAGTATTGAGTGTGTGGAAGGGTCTGTATCAGAAGCATCTGCAAATAGATTCTGAACTGCAACTGCATACCGTTCCCAATCTATTTCAAAGTGATACCTATCCGCGATTTTTTGCAGACTATCCTCAAGTGGTAGTCCCCAAACTCCCAACGTATAATAAAAATCAAAAAAGACAGCTTTAATCATAATTTCTAAAAATTATCCTTCAATATATCGAGTCGGATCGGTGATACCGGCATCCTCAAATCCTTTTTTGCGCAGCTGACAACTATCACATCTACCACACGCTCTTCCGTCCGTATCTGGATCATAGCAACTCAGTGTAAGACTATAGTCAACCCCCAATTCCACACCAATTTTGATTATTTCAGCTTTTGTTAAGTTGAGTAAAGGTGTACGAATGACTAATTTTGTCTTACCTTCAACACCAGCTTGTGTTGCAAGGTTTGCCATGTCTTGATATGCTTGTATATATTCTGGACGACAATCAGGATATCCACTGTAGTCAATTGCATTCACACCGATGAAAATTGCATCTGCTGTAAGCACCTCTGCCCATGCCAATGCGTAAGAAAGGAAAATAGTGTTTCGTGCAGGTACATACGTGATTGGAATACCACTATCTGAATGAGAATCTGGATTGTCTTTAGGAATTTCAATTTCAGCAGTCAGTGCCGATGCCCCGAAAAGGCGTAGGTCAATATTAATTATGGAGTGTTGTTTTACGTTAAGTGATTTTGCAAGATTTGCCGCACATTGTAGTTCTGCTTTGTTACGTTGTCCGTAGCGAAAACTCATAACATAACAATCATAACCTTCGTTATGTGCGATTGCTAAGATGGTGGTCGAATCTAAGCCGCCACTCAGTAGAACAACTGCTTTTGGTTTATTCTGTGGATGAATAATGTTTGTAATATTGGTAGACAATTCTAATATATGTTTTGGGACGACATGAAGCCGTCCCAATGAAGATGATATGGGTTATTCATTTTCAAATTCAAGTTTAGCAAAACGTAGGAATATACCACCACCTGGTCTTGCAAGTGGACCATTGATAGCTAAACACGCAATAACATGCTTCGCTCCCGGTTCAGCGTTATCCGTAACAACGACACGTTGCGGTGTATTGAAACCAGAAGCAGCACCACGTCCAGACTCACCAAAAGCCAAGTCGATTTCTCCGTTGACCCAAACTTCACCGTAGTCATCTATACAGGTGTGGAACCAAACCGTTGAACCAGCAATTGACTTACCATCAACTTCTTCAGGAATAGTAACAGTAATCCGATACCAACCAAAGCAAAGACCTGTTAAGACGACTTCTTGGATATTTTCACATATATCCCATTCAGAATCGTCATAATCTGCGAGTCGTGCTGGTGATTCGGGCATCTGGTCAACTAATCCACCGTTTGGTTCTCCGGGAACGAGACCTGCAGCGAAACGCCATTGCGCATTTGTTAATTCAAGGTGTTCAGCATTTTCTAAATCAAGTTCAGCAATAATCATAGATGTTCCTTCCTAAGTTTTAGTTTTGTATGCCAAAGTTTATAGGCGATACATGTTGAACCAATCAGGAATAATCCTGCGATAATAAATGGTAATTGAATAGAAATAGTAATAAGAATTCCGCTTACGACATAACCGAGTAGAAATCCAGTACTCCATGCTAAATGTGTTAGGCCAACTCCGTGCCCTTTTTCATGTGGTTCTGTAAATTCATTGATAAACCGTGGTATTGTAGTAGAGAGTGACCATGCAGCACCTGCACCCAGAATACCGAATATTTCCAAACCGACTAACGAATCGTGAAAAAATACCAGACCAAAAGCGAGAATCGTCACAAATACATTTGCGACTAATGCAGGAGTTCTGTGCCCTATTGCATCACATATTTTGCCTGTAACAAATTGACATGCAAATGCGAATAATAGACTGGTTGCACCATAGTACCCAGTGACCTTATCTCCAGCTATACGATAAATTAGGATCGGCATAAGCAGGTTTACAGAACCCCAATAATATGTAGGAAAAACTCTTAATCCAATGAGTAATTGTATGTTTGGACGCCAGCATAGGTTTATGTAGTTTCCTGCATTAAGCGTTGATCTCCAAAGTCCATCCTTCTTAATACGGTTATTATCAATGTGTTGCCTGAGTCGAGGCAGAAAAAAACAAGCACAAACAAAAACTATCCCAGACAGTATAACTGCCGCAGTTCCAAATATTTTGTAGCTGATTCGATGAATTATTTCTCCAGCGATTGCATTTCCGATGGCACTGCCTACAGTACTACTTATGAAGTATAGTCCTGTTGCAAACCCTAATCTGTCTTCTGAAACAGAACTGATGAGATAAGATTGTCCTCCTGCAGTTTTGAAACCTGATGCTATGCCTTCATAACATAGAAAACCCAATATAAGAAATGGTATTTGTGTCGTAAATAGACATCCAATTATTACTGCACCGGTCATACCGATCAGTAAAGTGGGTTTCCTTCCAAATCTATCGCTTAACTTTCCACCAATAAGTGCGGTGACTCCTCCGAGACCGATTGGTATTGCCCGTAATAGTGCTGTAAATAGAGGACTTTCACCTAAAATTGCCTCTGCATATACTGGTAAAAATAGATGGACAGGTCCGGTTATTAATCCAATGACAAACACGACCAAACATAAAGAGACAAATCCTCGTGTCCACATCGGATTAAACCAGTAATTGTTCCATAGTTGAAGCCTTTTTATCAGTTGATATTATATCACCATTACGAACTTATCCGCATCAAACTGTCAGTAATGTTCGGTGCAGCAGTTCCGAGTCCACAAGCACTTGTTGCCTTCATCACCGACCCGATTTCAGTAATCAGTTCCTTAGATTTTGTATTAAGTGGTTCAGACAATAATTCCGTGAGTCTATGTGTGCCTAGGCGGCAAGGGAAACATTTTCCACAAGATTCTTCAGCGAAAAATTCCATTGCGTTGTGTGCTGCATCAAGCATATTTCGTGTATCGTCAAAAACCATTATTCCACCTGCACCGAGCATTGCCCCAACTTTTTGAAAACTCGGTTCATCAATAGTTATGTCTAATTCGTTTTCACCGATAAATCCACCTGATAATCCTGCGGATGTTATCGCTTGAATTCTACGTCCTTTATAAGGTCCACCTGCCCATTCGTAAAGCAGTGTTTTTAACGATAATCCAAACGGAACTTCGTAATTCCCCGATTTTTGTATATCTCCTGATAGACTTATGATTTTTGTTCCAGATAGGTCTTTATCATAACTTAGGTTTTTATACCACTTAGCTCCGTGTCGCATTATCTTTGTTGCGGCAGCAAGTGTCTCTACATTGTTGACAACAGTAGGTAGGTTTTCAAAACCGTGTGTAACAGGGTAAGGCGGTCTGTTTCTTGGGAATGGGTGTTTTCCTTCCAAACTGTTCAGCAGTGAACCTTCCTCTCCACAGACATAAGCCCCTGCCCCACGTCTAATATAGATTTGAAAGTTAAATTGCTCTCCAAGGATATTATTGCCCAGATATCCCGATTTTTCTGCTTCCGATAATGCTTGCTCAAGTGTCTTCAACGTTTCAGGATACTCATATCGGAGATAGATGAATCCTTGTGTTGCTCCTGTTGCAAAAGCTGCGAGTATCATTCCTTCAATTACTGCGTGCGGTGAATAATCGAGAATGACTCTATCCTTAAAACATCCGGGTTCACCTTCATCTGCATTGCATACAATTGTTTTTGGATCACCTGATGCATTCAGAACTGATTCCCATTTCATACCTGTGGGAAATCCTGCGCCACCTCTACCGGCAAGTAGACTCTCTTTTAGTGTATCAATAACTTCGGTAGGGGTTTGTGTAGTGACTGCTTTTTTTAGAGCATCATATCCACCATTTCGTTGGTACCCCTCTATTGTATTCTGGTGCGGTTCACGAATCTCTGCGAAGATACATTCCTCCCCGTTACCTGGGTATGTCGGTGGTAAAGGGGTGGGATGTGCTTGGAGAGTGTCTGCCTTTTTACCTGTGAGAACCTGATGACCTTTTAGGACAGGAACGCAATCATCACATCTTCCAGCACAGGGCATTGGTATTGCATCTTCTTTTTTTAGTTCTTGAAGTATCTCTATCCCGCCTTGTAACCTACAAACAGGACCGGTACAAACGCGTGGGGCATTCTGTCCTGGTTCTTCTTGTGCGAAATGGTGATAAAAGGTTAAAGTTCCATAAAGTTCTGCAAGTGGAATTCGAAAGCCGATTGCAATATCACGTAATGCTTCTTCAGAGATAAAACCGTCTCTGTCATGGAATTCGTGGAGTATACTGAGAAGCGGTGCAGGTGCGTCACACCATTTTTCAATCAGTTCCGAATTTGTTGGCATCTTTTGTTCCAATGTCACTATTTGTATTGATAGAACGCGATATTCGTCTGTTGTAAAATCATCGTGAAATTTGAATTCTGTATTAGGTTATCAGAAATTACAGTTATGGTCAAATTATTTATATAAGTCAATGTTAGTGTTATAGTTATCAATTATAGTCTGAACCAGGATTTACCAAATCAAGAAATCAACGGTATGAACGCCTGTAGGCGTTCCCCGGGTATGAATGTCTTTTGGCATTCCCCGGGATTATAGGATTATCAGGATAAGAGAACTCTATAATAAAACTATATCGATTCATATAGATATATCTGATGGTTCCATTAAATGTGGTTGCTCAACATTATGAATAAACCTTCGAATAAGAACAATCTTGAAAATCGTGGTTCAGACAAGGAATATAATATAGAAAATTGGTGCTTATTGTTGTATGTGAAACCCAACCTAACATAAGTTACAGATAAATGTAGAATTTTGTTGTAGGACGTTTTCCTCGTTCCGACCTACAATATGAATTCACTATAAACACACATCGCAATTTAACGTCATAAATTAAATACCTATTTGAACATTATATGCTGTCCTGACTCTCTGGGACAGAAAGGATCTTGACCATTCGCAGTCTACTTGGTCTCAAGAAATACGTTAAACGATATCAATACTCCATTTTGATCAGTTTCATATTTGTGCTTCTGACAAATGGTTTGCTGCTCATCAGTCCAAAGATTCTCCAGACATTCTTTGATGAGTTAGCACAAGCTCACAATGATCCCAATCTGACGGTAGCACAGGATAGAATACTGTTTTTTGCATTGCTTTTATTTGGTGTTGCACTCATAGGTGGTATACTGCGTTTTGCACAGAGACGTATCATCCAAGGTGTTGCACGTCATATTGAATTTCATCTTCGTGCAGACTTTTTTCTACATCTACAGAAACTCTCCGCTTCGTATTACGATAATGTTAGAACAGGCGATTTGATGACCCGTGCTACGAGCGATCTAAACGCTATAAGGATGGTTCTCAGCAGTGCCATAATGTATACTGCTGATGCCATTGTGTTCTTTGGTTTAGCATTTGTCATAATGCTCTATATTGATACGAGTTTGACCCTTGTTGCTTTGTTACCATTCCCGATTCTTGCATTGATAATTCGCTTCCTTGGCAAACAACTTCATGCATGCTATGAACGTATACAAGAAGCTTTTTCAGTGCTGAATACAAAAGTTCAGGAGAATTTATCTGGTGTGCGTGTTGTGAAAGCATACACACTGGAAGCGGATGAAATTGATCATTTCAATGAGTTAAATCAAGAATTTGTCCATCGCAATCACAGACAGATCAGGTTGATGTCATTCTTCTTTCCACTCTTCCGTTTCCTTCCGGGTATTGGTGGTGTCGTGCTGCTTTGGATGGGTGGACTTCATGTAATTGATGGGAAGATAACATTTGGAGAATTTGTGGCATTCAGCGCGTATCTGATGATGCTTGTACGTCCAATGATTACCCTTGGATTCATTGTAAATACCTTTGAACGTGGTGCTGCATCAATGAAAAGATTCAATACAATCTTAAATGAAGAACCAGAAATATATGATTCCGATAGTGTCAAATGGAATAAAAAGAATATAGACGGTGAAATAGAATTTAGAAATCTAAATTTTGCTTATACGGATGGACAACAAGTATTAAATAATATCAACCTTAAGGTCAAGAAAGGCACAACCCTTGCGGTTGTTGGTGGTACAGGGTCAGGGAAATCTACACTTGTTGATCTTATTCCGCGCATCCGTCAAGCAGACCGTGGTACTATCTTTATTGATGGTATTGATGTACAGGATATACCGTTAAACGTATTGCGTTCAAATATTGGTTTTGTTCAGCAGGAACCATTTCTCTTCTCCGATTATTTGCGGAATAACATTGCTTATGGTGTAGAAACACCATATGACGATAAGATTAGAGAGGCTGCACATACTGCTGATCTGCTTTCACAAATAGAGGAATTTCCTGATGGAATGCAGACCCTTCTGGGTGAACGCGGGATGACAATTTCGGGAGGGCAACGTCAACGTAGTGCACTTGCTCGAGCGATCTTAATTAAACCAAAAATACTCATCCTTGATGATGCATTCGCGAATGTAGATACACAGACTGAGGACACTATTCTAACCAGACTTTCAGAAATAATGAAAGATAGAACAACGATACTTATTTCGCACAGAATTTCAACTGTCAAGGCTGCTGATCACATAATCGTATTGAATGACGGTAGCATTGTAGAATCAGGCACACATGATCAACTTCTTAATGAAGATGGCATTTACGCTGGTATATATGAAACACAACTCCTGCAGGATGAACTAAAGGAACTATAAAGAGGAAATCACAGATGTTTGGAATGGGTAGCAGCCTATATGAATATAGTGATGAAGAGGATAACATCGGTAAGGTGTATGACCGTGAATTGATGAAGCGGCTGATTGCATATCTTAAGCCTTACACCTTACAATTGTTTGTAATTGCTTTTCTAATGGTAGGCACAACACTTACACGATTGGCTGGACCTTTTCTTATGCAAATTGGTATTGATAATTATATTTTTCCGGGTGAATTGGAAGGATTGGGTTTGATAGCAGCCTTTCTGGTCATTGCATTGATGGGTCATTTCTTTTTTTCCTACTTTGAAGAATATCGCATGCTATTGATCGGTCAACATGTCATGCGCGATCTTCGCCATACCTTATTCTCACATTTACAAAGGTTGGATGTACAGTATTTTGATAAAAATCCTGTTGGTAGACTGATGACACGTGTAATGGGTGATGTACAAGTTCTTAATGAACTCTTTACTTCAGGTGTCATCACAGTCTTTGGTAATGTTCTGAGTATCTTGGGAGTAATGGTTGCGATGTTGTTTTACCACTGGAAACTTGCCCTTGTAACCTTCACGGTAATCCCTATTATTTTCGGAGCTACACTAATCTATCAAATTTATTCACGTCGTGCATTTCGCGAACAACGCAAGCAGTATGCACGAATCAATGCATATTTGCAGGAGAATATAGTAGGGATGACGACAATGAAGTTGTTCGCACAAGAGAGACGTAGTTATCTGCGTTTTAACGAACGAAATCGTCGATACCTTGCTGCAAATTTAAATAGTATTTTCTATTTTTCTATTTTCCACCCCTTGATTGAGGTAACAGCATCACTTGCCACTGCGATAATAATCTGGTACGGTGGTGGACAGATTGTGCAAACCACGTTGTCTTTTGGTGAATTGGTTGCCTTTATACGTTTAGCTGAACTTTTCTTTTGGCCCATCCGAGAACTCAGTGAGAAATATACTATTTTCCAGAATGCGATGGCTTCATCTGAACGTATCTTCCAGTTACTTGATACAGAACCAGACATTGTATCAACAGTAGAAAAGAGTGGTACACAAACTCTGAAGGGTGAGATTGAATTTCGCAACGTATGGTTTGCTTACAATGACGATGATTATGTTTTACGAGATGTGTCGTTTAAAGTGGAACCGGGTGAAAAGGTGGCACTTGTTGGACATACCGGTTCTGGTAAGACATCAATCATCAATCTGCTATGCCGTTTTTATGAAATAAACAAAGGTCAGATACTGATTGACGGGGTAGATATTCGAGAGATGAACTTAGAGGAACTACGTAGTGCCATAAGCATAGTCCAACAAAATATATTTCTATTTTCCGATACAATTGAACGTAACATCAGTTTGGGTGATTCGTCAATTTCAACGAAACAGGTTGAGCAAGCATCAAAGGATGTTCATTTAGATCGTTTTATCCAAAAAATGTCTGACAAATATGAAACAGAAATCAAAGAGGAAGGGAGCGGGTTATCTGTTGGTCAGAAGCAGTTAGTTGCCTTTGCACGTGCCTTAGCATCGGATCCAAGTATCCTTATACTTGATGAGGCTACATCAAGTGTTGACACAGAAACGGAAATCCTGATTGAGGATGCACTTAGTCGGTTGATGGAAGATAGGACATCGGTAGTAATTGCACATCGTCTATCTACGATCCAAAATGCAGATAAGATAATTGTGATGCATCGTGGAGAAATACGTGAGATAGGTTCACATAACGATCTACTACAAAAAGGTGGGATCTACTATCGGTTGTATCAGTTGCAATACAAAGGACAGGAAGAGAGATAGGAATACTATTTCTTATGATATTTTTTGAATAAATCTCTCATTATTTTCTTTTCATCTTTATCAAAATACTTTATGGCATTTTCATGACTTTCTCTTGTAAAGTCAGGTCGGTTTTCTTCAATAAAATTTACAACAATAGCTTTGTCTACTTTTGACAACTCTCGCATTATCCATCCTACAGCAGTTTTTGCAAAACGTTCATCTCTCTTGATAAGTATTGAGCTTGATTCTAATACAAGAGGTGTATATCTGTTTTCTTTTGTTAGAGTGGTAAATGATACGAGAGAGCATCTGGCTTGCCAGACATTTTTTGCGGTATTCCATTTTGTAATTGCTTCTGCACATTCTTTCCCATTGTTCTTAATCAGTTGTCGTAATACACGGGTGCATAACCAGTCGCATATACTCCAATCGTAAATATATCCTTTTTCAAATATAGTCTCAAATCTTGAAAGTATGACTTTATAATCACATTTGTTATAAAGATAAAGTTGAAAGAATAGAATACCTGCCAGTTTATCTTCTGCATATTCTTCTTGAAAAAACGACAGTACTAAATCCAGTTGTTCATTAAGTTGCAGTTTATCAATGCTTTCCTGTTTGTACCACTCTTTCAATTCTGTTCGGACTGTCGGAATTTCCACACCACGGAATTTGGTGTCGTGTTTGATGTAATTTTCAAACCATACTTTTCTCTTTTCGTCTGCATATTTTGCAATGCGTGATTTTAGGTTCTCTTTCAAACTGTTTGTATCGTTCATATTTTGCATTATATGTAAGAGAATATATGATGAATATACAACATTAATTGGATAAATTCTATACTAATCTTGGATATAATAACTAAATGTGTTATCATTTTATAACCTCAGGCTAATATAGGACGAATTCAATTTTAGTAATATATAGTAGATTTACTATGTTTGTCATAATTAAGAATGTATTTCAACAATTCAAAAGACATCAATGTCTACAACAAGCAGCATCTCTAACGTTTACTACATTGCTTTCTCTTGTCCCCTTATCTGCAGTTGCCCTATTTCTTTTGAATACCTTTGGTGTAGTAAATAACGAAAATTCTCCCATAATTGCTACCCTTAACAATTATCTCCCGAGTTATCGAGCGGACGAAATTGTATCTGGCATCTCAGAATTTACCAATAGAAATCTAACAGGTCTCGGAGTTGGTGGATTTTTATTGTTTCTTGTAATATCTCTTCTTCTATTCATATCTATTGAGGACCATTTTAATCATATATGGGGAAGTCCTCGACGACTTCCGTTGATACGTGCTTTTCAAAAATACTTAGTATTTTACATGCTGTTGTTAATTGGACCTCTGGTAGTTTGGCTAATTTTTTCACAAGTTAGGAATGTGCTGGTTTCTAACCTGTTTCCTTGGATTTCTGTCTACTTTTTGTTTTTCGTCATGTATATTGCGTTTCCCAACACATCAGTTAATTGGATTTCTGGATTGATTGGTTCATTGGTTTCTGGAACCCTTTTCCAAATTGCACGAAGTGTATTTGCTTATTACTTTGAATCGGTTTGGCAGAATTATACTGCCATCTATGGTGCCTTTGCAATGTTGATTATATTTGCAATATGGAACTATGCTACGTGGATTGTAATTTTATTTGGAGTTGAGGTATCTAATGCAATACAACGTTCAGTATTTACTAAAAAAAGGTATGGTAAATTTCTAAATGATCATAGCGAATTAATCAATAGTCCAGGTATTATTTCGTTGTTTCTTATAGTAGCAGAACATTTCAATAAAGGAAAAGGGGCATGTTCAACATCAGATGTTGCTACTACTGCAAAGGTTTCTGAAACATTGGTTCAACAGATATTTGAATGTTTCAAAACAGCAAATCTATTGTATGAAGTAGAGGGTGATACAAAAGGATATATTCCTGTTAGGTCATTGGATACAATAACACTGGACTCTCTGATTGTTTCAGTTGATGATGAACTGACAAAACATTTTACAGAGGAGTTGAATGCATCACCGGAGTTGACCAAGGTCTTTACCGATCTTCAAGAATCTCAAGTTGATAAACTTAAGGATATTACTGTGAGTTCAATTTTAGATGCTAAAGGTTGATAGGGAGCAGGAGTGAATTAGTTTGAATTATAATTATTGAAGTGGGTTTTAATGCCATACAATATATGTAGGCATTTTCATGACAAGTCCAATCAGGCTCCACACACAACCAAGTGTATAATCTCCCAAGATTAACCCTAAGAAGAACGGCACAGCTTGTCGGTATAACTTGACTCCACCAATCTTTAACACAGTCGCTTTTGCTAACCAACTAAGGAAGATTGGAAACCACAACCTTCCCATTCCTGTCCCACTGACCAATACATAACCACCCGGATGTAGGGGCCACCACAGAAATCGTATCTTCATAATCATAAGGAATATAGTAAATAAAAAACTGCTACCGATTACACTTAGTTCTGGTACACTTGTTTCCCTTGGACTCACAAGCCATGTATTCAACCTATTAAACGTTTCCCATCCCATATAGACGATCCATCCGCGTGCCTTGCTTCCCGCACCCATATCATATAAGACATGCAGATATGCCCAAAACGTTATGAGAATACCAAAGACGATAGCCAGAATCATCCCAATCAGTATCTGTCGATATCCGATGTTACTCCGATCTGCTAAACGGAATGCTTCTAACTCACTGGGTGTGGGATGTGCACGGAAACATCGTACAAAGGGATATAGAAAAGTGAGACCTGTTAAGTTTCCTAAACCGAGTCGTCTTGTACCTAAACCTAATACCATTGTGCGTCCGGGATCCACAAGAATTAGCTGATGTAATGGAGGTCCAATTTCAGCGCGAATCCTTGTTATACCCAGAATCATCGGGAAGTAAAGCAGGAAAAACAGTCCGATTGCCCATAATGCCATTCCCATTTGAAAACAGAAGAAGAATAGGAACAATAGTCCAACGGCAAACAATATAGCTGCAGAACGGTATCGCATCGGTTCACCAGAATCGTCAGGAGGGGATACTCCACGTGGTTGTGGAATACCAAATACCTTTCGAATAATGCGTCCGTAATAACGTCTTCCCATCCATAATGGTATGCACCCAAATGCAAGCCATGCCCCAGTTTGTTGTTCAAGGTTGTAGATATTTCTCGCTCCGAACATATCAGTTACGACAAGTTGAACACGGGTTAGTACCCAGAAAAACCAACAGGAGAACGATAGATCTAATGGTGTAAAGAACATCAACCCAATACTGAAAGGGTAGAAGGAGATGTTGATAGGTCCCATCGCACTCCACGGTTTCGCACTAAATTGCCCAAGATTTTTATTCCTGATTGGTAATGAAGGGATTTCGGGGAAAAGGAAACTCAATCCATTTAATAGTTCTGCACTCGCTGCCAGAGCGAATCCAAGCCACATCCACGGTGAACTGAAGAAGCGTTTTGGGTTACTTGTCAATGCCAACGGTAATTGAACAATAGGATAGTTGAGTCTTTCATTTTCTGTCCACTGTTTACGGAGAAATATTGTAACTGCTAACAAGGTTAACCATAGCGCAATAACAAAACATGACCAAGCAAGAACGGGAGGAATCCAAGCATTAAAAATAGCAGGATTATAGAATGAGGAATCTCCGTTATAGAACCCATCAAGAATGCGTGGGTTTTTGACAGCAATCCAGTCTGGAATGTTATTACCAAAAAGAGATAACCATTCATTTTCAGGAGATGCAAACTGGAAGGTATGTGCTAAGACAGGGATAAGATATCCCATCATTGTATGTCCACTGAGCGTTGTGACCATCACCACCATTACATAGATGGTCTGAAGATCGGCTTGGGACATTGCTAATTGGGGTAGAAATTTTTGAAACAGGAGATTGAGAAGGACGAAAACAAGTAAAGTGAAAACAGCATTGAAGAACAACGATGCGATTGTCAATTGGGTGGAGTGCCATACCTCCGTTCCCATTAGACACCAGTAGCTATTAAAAGCAACAAGGACTAATCCAATCAACAGGATATGTGGCTTAACACGGTGCTGCTTTCCGTTAGCCATCTGTACCTCTGCTGATATGCTGTAGTGCCTGCTGCAGTATATCCTCGTTGCAATACTGAGTCATTATTTGTTGTGAATCTGAAGCAGACGGTGACTTCTGTAAGGTTTCACATAAAAGCGGTAATGCACGCACAACATTATCAACAATCGTAATACTCGCTTGCTTTGCAGTTCGTGACATAGGGTTTAGATCAACCGTAATTACCTCTTTTCCCATCTTTCGAAGTGCCTCACATCGATCACCGTCTTCAAGGGGTACAAAAACAACATCCGCTTTGTATATTCCCTCCGGATGTACATACTTTCTATTGGAATCAATATATTGGAGTTGAGTATCAATGGAGGGCATAAGTACTTCGTTTGCACCATTGTTCAAAAGATGTTGCCTGATTTTCTCCTCTCTTCCAGATTCTGTGTGGAAGATGTTGACTTCTAAAGGTGCATTTAAGATGTTTCCTAACTCAATAAGTTCCTTTGGAACCAAAGCAGCTACATTGCCATTTACGGAGATGACTGGATGATTCGATAGCTGCAGCATCGCAGCAGCGGCACAGACAGCATCTGTTGCAAAGGATTGGGTTTGCTCACTAATAAGGTAGTCAAAGGCTTCCCCACGACCGTGTGCGATGAGACCGTGGATAGATGTTATACCGTTCTCAACACCTTCTACTATTCTATCACGTAATGTTAATGAAAGATAACGCGGATGTGACTTTGGTACATCACTCATTTAAAAGTACCTAAACAAAAGTTTATGTGTATTATACAGTGTCTTGAATTAGTTTTCAAGACTACGACACAGATGGAGTATGTAAAGTTTTGGTTTAGTATTTTCTGTCAGAATCTCAGAAGGCACGGAACACACAGAACGCACAGAAAAGAGCAATTGTTATAAAAGATCATATTCAATTGATTAGCATTCAGGTGGGATAGAAATTCTGTGACTTCTACGTTTCCTGTACATTCAGTGATTCTGACAAATGAAACCGGTTGTACAAGGACTTCAATCAGAAAGAACGAATAGTTAATGCCAAAATATTTACAAAGACTAACACACTTGCAATTTTTCGCTTTTTGAAGTATAATTACATAAGTATTTATAGTGTATATTTTATATTATTTTATAGATTAAACAGTGCATAAAGCCTTATTCAGGTAATATATTAGGGGAACTTAATTATCTTATGTCAACTAAAGTAGGTATTAATGGTTTTGGTAGGATTGGTAGGAATGCGTTTCGTGCAGCATTGTTGAATACGGCATTGGATATAGATTTTGTTGCAATTAACGATTTGACGAATCCAGATACACTTGCGCATCTACTTCAATATGACTCAGTTCATGGTATTTTGACAGACGATATTGCTGCAACAGACAACGGATTAGTCGTTAATGGAAACGAAATACAAGTTTTTGCTGAACGCGATCCAGCAAATCTACCATGGAGTGATCTTGGAGTTGATGTCGTTATTGAATCTACAGGATTTTTTACAAATAGAGAAGATGCAGAAAAACACATTGCATCTGGTGGTGCAAAGAAAGTTGTTATATCCGCACCAGCAAAAGATGAAGACATAACAATCGTTATCGGTGTGAATGATGATAAGTATGATAGTAGAGAACATCATGTAATTTCCAACGCTTCGTGTACGACGAATTGTCTTGCACCAGTTGCAAAAGTACTACATGAGACTTTTGAAGTTGAAAGTGGTTTGATGACCACTGTACATGCATACACAGGTGACCAACGCGTCCACGATTTTCCACATAAAGACATGCGTCGTGCGCGGGCTGCAACATTGTCGATGATTCCAACAACGACTGGTGCTGCTGTTGCTGTTGGCAAGGTTTTACCTGAACTGAACGGTAAATTGGATGGATTTGCTATCCGCGTTCCCACACCGAACGTCTCTGTTGTTGATCTCACCGTTGAACTCAACGATAAACCCTCTGCTGAGGAGGTTAACGCGGCTTTAAAAGATGCATCAGAAAACTCATTAAATGGTATTTTAGGATATTCTGAACTTGATCTTGTATCTTCAGATTTCAATGGTAACAAATTATCATCTGTTCTTGATGCCCCGTTTACAAAAGTTATTGAAAACGGTCTGGTGAAAGTCCTTTCATGGTATGACAACGAGTGGGGTTACTCGAATCGTCTCGTGGAACTTGCATCACGAGTGATATAATGGGAAGGACTATGCGAACACCTATCATTGCGGGGAATTGGAAACTCAACAAAACAGTTTCCGAGGCAGTTGCCCTTACAAGTGAATTGAAGAAATTAGTTGTCGGAACTGAAGGTGTTGAAATTGTCGTTGCACCGCCTTTTACTGCACTTGAGGCAGTTAGTAATTCCATAAACGACAGCAATATTCTACTTGCTGCACAAGATGTTTATTGGGAAGATAGTGGTGCCTATACAGGTGAAGTATCCGCTCCGCTGTTGATAGACGTAGGATGTGATTACGTTATAATTGGACATTCAGAGAGGCGGCAATACTTTGGTGAGACGAATGATACTGTCAATCAAAAAGTAAAATCTGCGTTATCTCACAACTTGAAACCGATTATTTGTGTTGGTGAACTACTGGAAGAACGGGAAGCTGGACGGACTGAAAATATAATTAAGGATCACGTTGCCGGAGGGACAGCAGGATTAACCGGAGAAGCGTTGTTATCATGTGTAATCGCTTATGAACCCGTATGGGCAATTGGCACTGGAAAAACTGCTACCCCAGAACAAGCACAAGAAGTACATCACTTTATACGTAATTTACTAAGTGAATCCTTCTCAGACGGAGTTGCATCCCAAGTGAGAATACAGTATGGTGGAAGTGTCAAGCCTGAAAATGCAGCAGAACTTATGGCACAACCTGATGTGGACGGCGCACTTGTAGGTGGAGCCAGTCTTCAAGCAGAATCTTTTGCACAAATCGTGGAGAACACGGTTTAGTTTATACGACGTGCCTATTAGGCATTAAAAGAGGTATATATTATGGGAATTTTTGTAACAATAGCACTTATTATCTTCGTTCCAGTTTGTATTATCCTTACATTGATCATTCTTTTACAAGACAGCAAAGGTGAAGGTTTGTCATCAAGTGCATTTGGTGGTGCAGAGATGCAATCAATTCTTGGTGGACACGGTGCAGCAACTTTTCTGAGTAAACTTACTACTTGGGTTGCAGTTGGGTTTATGGTGATTTCACTATTCTTGATGCGTTTTTATGGTGAGACAGGTTCATCTAACCTAACACCATTAGAGGACGAATCAG
The DNA here is from genome assembly GCA_026710795.1 of Candidatus Poribacteria bacterium. Taxonomy (GTDB): domain Bacteria; phylum Poribacteria; class WGA-4E; order WGA-4E; family WGA-3G; genus MSPOR6. The sequence continues at coordinate 6,070 of JAPOQK010000047.1, read as the reverse complement.
AGCAAGCACAGGAAGCAACTGGTCAAGACACCGCAGAGAAATTAGAAACTGACACGTCTGATGATGATCCAAAAGGAACAATTAAGACAACACAAGAACCAAGTGAAGATACAAACGAAGAAACACCTACTGATGATCCAAAAGGAACAGAGTAGTAAGTGAAGGACCTACACAGTACTAATCAAGAAGTTGATTCTGTGTCTGATGATAATAAGAATATAACTGATATTTCGTGGACTGTTCACCCTTTAGTAGAGAATTGGAAACGTACCACACTTTTACTTTTATTCTTGTTTTCTATTCTTGTAATCATATTTATCAGTTTTAAGTCAATCCTATTTCTACTTTTATCTGCTATTCTTCTTATTGGACCACTTTATAAATTTTTTTTACCGTTTCAATTTTGTTGTGGAATAGACAACCTTGTTGTTACTGCTTGTTGTTACAAAGTAGAACGACAGTGGTCTGATTTCCGCAGTTATTATGTTGACAAAAACGGTGTCCTTCTCAGTCCGTTTGCTAAACCAACGCGTCTTGAAAACTTCCGTGGCACCTATATCCGTTTTGGAATACACCCTCCTGAAGAGATCGTAAATTATATACGCGATAAGCTTAACTCGGAGTCCTGATATGAACCTACAAAATACAAGTAGCGACATTACGATTACAACTACCGATCAATTAAAATCTACCATTTCTGATGTTGTGAATGCACAAGAGATAACCGATATTCATACACATCTCTTTAGTCCACCATTTGGTGAACTATTGTTATGGGGTATTGATGAACTATTAACTTATCATTATCTCATTGCAGAGGTATTCCGTAAATCAGATGTAACGTATCAGCAGTTTTGGTCAATGTCAAAGTCACAACAAGCTAATTTGATTTGGAAAACACTATTCATAGAAAATTCTCCAATCAGTGAATCTTGTCGTGGTGTTGTAACAACATTGAACGAATTAGGGTTAGATGTCAGTTCACGCAACCTAAATGACTATCGAGCATATTTTTCTGATACATCTGTTGAGGACTTTATTGATACTGTTTTTGATCGTTCAAATGTCTCTAATGTTGTAATGACGAATGACCCATTTGATCCTGCTGAGGCACCAGTTTGGGAATCAGGTGATACTGGAGATACACGGTTTGAAGCTGCCCTTCGTATGGATGTTTTAATAAATACATACCAAGAATCTGGTTATGATCAACTTAAGGATCTTGGTTATGACGTAGACCCTATACTTTCATCGGAAAAAAGTTTCAAAGAGGTGCGTCGTTTTTTGGAATCTTGGATACAACGGATGAACCCTAAATATATGGCTGTTTCTCTTCCTCCTGACTTTCAATATCCTGATGATGGTGTTCTTGGTCGTTTGTTTGACAATTGTATTTTACCTGTGTCGCGTGAATTCAACGTTCCATTTGCTTTGATGATAGGTGTGAAACGTGCCGTCAATCCAGAACTTCGGATGGCGGGTGATGGCACTGGAAAAGCAGATTTGACAAGCCTTGAAACGCTGCTCCGTGAAAATCCTGACAATAAATTTCTTGTCACACTACTTTCCAGAGAAAATCAGCATGAACTGTGTGTTATCGGACGCAAATTCAAGAATCTGATGATTTTTGGTTGTTGGTGGTTTATGAACAATCCGAGTATTATTGAAGAGATAACACGCGAGCGGATCGAATTGTTGGGTTTGAGCGTCATTCCACAACATTCGGATGCAAGGATATTAGATCAACTTATTTACAAGTGGAAGCATTCTCGACAAATCATAGCCGACGTATTGTTGGAAAAATATCAATCTTTGATAGATGTTGGATGGACTCTTACGAAGACAGAAATTGAAAGGGATGTGAATAATCTGTTTGGTGGCAACTTCGATAAGTTTCTGAGTGGGAACTAAATGTAAGTTGTAGAAAAACATGATTAACAGTCACAAGGTGTTTGTTCACACTTTGGACATCCTTCAGCATATATACTTGCAGCATCTTCAAGTGAAATTCCGAGCAAGCTTGCAAGTGTAGATAACCACGCAAATACATCCGCAAATTCCTCACGCAATCTTTCCATATCTTGTGGTTGTTTACGAATCTCTTTTGCTAATTCGCCTACCTCCTCTACGAACCAAGTAAATGTTAATGGCACTCCACGTTCAGTATCGCGTTCATAATATATATCCTCAATCTGTTTCTGAAAGTCTTGAATTGTCATTGTTTCTTAATTTCTGACTATTCCGTCTTCATTTATCATGAGAGATAGATTAATAGTATTACTGTATATCCATTGCATCAGCAAATACATCCTCAAGAGAGTGTTTTACCTCTCTTAATTGGCGAAGTTGGACACCTGTTTCATGTGCCAATTTAAAGAAGAATGTACCTTCTGTTTTCTTTTCTTCTCTGGATGTAACCCGTATGTGTCCATCTTGTCGCAACTCAGTATCATAAGGGTGCCGCGCTAATGCGGTAACATAAGAGTCACGATCACCTACTATTTTAAGATCAAATGCTTGACCTATGTTTTTTCTAAGTTCTTCGATTTCACCTTGAATAACAAGACTACCGTGAGATAACCCCATCACATGTGTACAAGCTGACTCCACATCAGGTAAGAGATGTGATGACAAGACTACATCTATCCCTTTATCAACAGCGATGTCCTGAACCAGAATAAGCATTTCCTCTCTACCTGTTGTGTCCATACCATTGGTAGGTTCGTCAAGTAGCAATAACTTAGGATCATGGACTAATGCTTGTGCTAACTTAACACGTTGACGCATGCCTACAGAATATCCCTCAATGGTACGGTAACGTTCCTCATCTATACCGACATAGTATAGGACTTCGTGTGCACGTTGCATAGCATCGCGAGCAGGCATACCACAAAGTTCGCCAGCATAAGCAACAAGTTGAACAGCATTCATTTGTGGGATTAAACAATCGTCCTCAGGCATATATCCAACCTGTTGACGTATCGAAACTTGTTCAGAATGGACATTCAATCCGAAAACCTTAGCATCTCCATTACTGGGCATTATGAAACCGAGAAGCATCTTTATCAGTGTGCTTTTTCCCGCACCATTCGGTCCTAATAATCCGATTGCACCGCCACCTTCTAATTCTACCGATAAATCATCTATGGCAGGATTAGTACCAAAAAAGACTGAGACGTTATTTATTTCAATTATCATATTTTTTTTCTTTATGTATATATTCGTTTCACACGTTTGCTGATATTCGTTAATATCTCATAGGAGATTGTATTTACATGATCTGCGATTTCATCAACTCCGATTTCTTCGTTTTCCTGTTTTCCAATCAATACCACCTCATCACCTACTGTTACCTTGTCTGTTAACTCCAATTTGCACACCATCATATCCATACATACCCGACCAAGAATAGGACGACGAAATCCTCCAATCAACACCTCGCCTTTTCCAGATAATGCCCGCGGATACCCATCACCATAGCCAACTTGTATACCTGCAATCCGTATTCTATTCGTAGCCCTATATGTAAGTCCATAACTAACACCTTCTCCAGGTTCAATAAAATCTATCCATCCGACCCGTGCCTTCCAAGAGAGAGCAGGTTCCAATGTAATTGGTTTATCGTTTCCTGGATATATACCGTATAAGCTCAAACCAGGACGTACTGCGTCAAGATGAGATTCAGGTATTGCTAAAGAAGCTGCACTGTTTGCCACATGTTTAAATGGAATGTCACGTGTTTTCTTATATACTAAAGAAATTCTGTCTAATTGTAAATATGCAAAACTTTTATCCTCTTCATCGGCTGTTGCAAAGTGTGTAAATATACCTTCAATCTCAAGCAAAGTTAGAGATTTTAGTTCTTTTATAAACTTGTCTGCTTCAGTGTAGCCGACTCCACAACGGTTCATTCCAGTATTTACATTGATGTGTATTTTTGTCTTTTTTATATTAGTTGATTGAGTGTTTTTATTTCTGTCTATTGTTATTCTGTTTAGTTGTTCTGCTAAAGTCCAATTGTCAACCGTTGTAGTCAATTCATAATTAACAATATCAATAGCGAAATCAGGTAAAGGACTGAACAGAATTAGAATAGGGGTTTGAATTCCTGCTTGACGTAGTTCAATTCCTTCATTCACCGTTGCTACAGCAAACATATCTGCTATAGTTTGCAATGCCTCAGCAACAGGAATAACACCGTGTCCATAGGCATCTGCTTTCACAACTGCAAATAGTTTACTACCTGTATGTTTCTTTAACGTTATTGCGTTTGCTTGAATTGCCTTTAGGTTGATTTCTACGTGTGTTTGATTCGTGACATCCACAACTATATCCAGTGTTTTAACGAATTTCAGCCAAAGATCCTTCAACACCAATTATCGTAAGTTTTTGTAGCAACCATGCATCCTGCATTACGTTAACTATCTCAAGCGAAAGTGTAAGTTCATATACTCCGGGAGACTGCAAGATGGATGAAACATCTACTTCGTCTGCAATTAGTAACGGTCCGTCAGGCTGTACGTCACCAATATCACGGTTCCGAACAATTGTTATGTCGTCAATAGTGATAGTCAAAAACGCACCTGTTCGGGCAGTTTCCTGTAAGATCTCATATCGCAAACGGATATTATCAAGAAATACCTCCTCTACATTCAACCTATATTTTAGAGTCTGTGTAAAGGTGTTACCTTGCCAGTAACGGTTCGGAGTAATAATAATTGCGTGACCAATATTGACGGTGATGCGTATTTCCTGACGTTCCGTTACTGTTCCGTCTGTTACTTCAAGTGTGATCGTATATGTACCAGCATTTTCAGGGGCAATATATACTACTGATCTACCTTCTCCAACTATTCTGCCGCCAGTCGTGTTCCATTCGTATACGAGTACATTCGTATCCGCAGTGTAGTCAACTGCTGCTTTGATGGTTGTGGTATCACCGATATTGAGTGTTTGTGAATCGGATTCTAAATCTATTTCAAGCATCTCAGAATCTAAATTCAGTAGATTCTCAGTGTCGCATGCAGATGCCATACATAATATACATAATACACCTAAGACACGGAGTAGAATCCTTAAGTTGATATTTTTCATGACGAATATATTATACCATAAATGAAACAGAATCGTTAGTTCGTTTGTGTGTTGCGATTACGGAACCACAAAAAGAGTAAGATCAAACCGATTGAATTTACTAACAGAATTGTTGATATAGCATTTAACTCTGGTGTCATACCAAACTTTATACTTGAATATATATAGACGGATAAAGTTGTATAGCCAACACCAGCAGTAAAGAATGTGATGACAAAATCGTCTATTGAGAGAGTAAATGCCAGAAGTGCACCACCGATAATTCCGGGTGCGATTAGTGGTAAAGTAACTCGCCAAAAAGTTTGCCATTCATTTGCGCCAAGGTCAAGTGCTGCCTCTTCTATAGTGTCATCATATCCTTGTAATCTTGCTTGGACAACAATGGTAACATAAGCTATACAGAATACTATATGAGCGATAATTACTGATGTTAACTTTAGCGAAAATCTGATTTGTGAATAAAAAGTTAATAAAGCAATCGCTAAAACGATGTCTGGGATAATTAGTGGAAGATAGAGGGTTCGGGTTAAAGTAGTCCTTATTCGGAATCGATATTTATGAATAGCAAGTGATGCAGCAGTACCAATAATTGTAGATATAATAGTTGATAAACAAGCAATTATCAGGCTATTCTTACAAGCACGCCATGCATCTGAATTTGTAAATAATCTCTTATACCAACTAAGCGAGAAACCTTCCCAAACTGCTATCTGATTCCCACTATTGAATGAGAATATAACAACAACTATGATTGGAATATAGAGAAAAAGAAATACCAAAATGATATTTGTTTCTAATAATCTTTTCATTGATTGTAATGATTATACACAGACGAAATTGTAAGGTGTATTAGTCTGTAAAACTATAGTAAACATTGAAATTAAAGAGACACATTTCTGTAGGAGCGATCTCTGAATCGCGACAAAACTCACTGATAGTCGGGAATCGGAGTTCCCTCCTACAACTCAAAATGTCC
>JAPOQK010000098.1 GCA_026710795.1 Candidatus Poribacteria bacterium | reverse complement strand
GTCGTAAAACCCGTTAGTTTTTGGAACTTACCCGGATCATCCTTGATTTCATCATATTTGTTCATGAGTTAATCTCCAAAGCATAATTTTCTTTATTATGCCAGAAATCAACTGTAATTTAAATTTATATAATGTCTATTACTGATTTAAGAAATTACAACGTTTCTGGTGGTTTCAATGAAACTCTTTGGAACCGTCTTCAAAACGATTCTGTTCTATGTTTTGAAATAATCCAGAATCTGTTAAATGCTCATTTTCCACCTTCAATTCATGATGATATTTTACAAGCCATAGATATTGAACTTCCACCTCCAACTATTGATCCAAGAAGACGTCCTTCTAATTTTCGTAGAGACATTCTCAGAGCTTATGAATATAGATGTGCTATTTGTGGTTTTGATGTTAGATTGGGTAATTCACCTGTCGCATTAGAAGCTGCTCACATCCAATGGCACATGGCAGGAGGACCTGATGTGACAGTAAATGGATTAGCACTTTGTTCACTTCATCATAAATTGTTTGATCGTGGAGTGTTCACTTTGTCTAGAGAACTTCATATATTGGTGTCAGATGAGGCACACGGGACGACTGGTTTTCAGGAATGGGTTATGGATTTTCATGAGCAAATAATAAATCTACCTCAGAGAAGATCCTATTATCCAGAGGAAGATTTTATCAGTTGGCATGTCAGAGAAGTGTTTCAAGGGGATTACCGAGAATCGTAGACCTTATAATGTCTTAAGGTATCAATCTGTTTCTGTATAAAAATTAACAATATGACATATCAATAAGGAGTTTCATCAATGGAAAAACAATCCGATATGCCAATGCATGCCTATGTGGTTATGTTACACCTCGTATCGCAAGGTTATTCCAATTTCACAGAGATGCGGCAACTGTTATCAAGAGAGTCACAGGGAACATATTACATTACAATCTTGGATTACATAGTAAAAAAAATCAACATTCTTGAAAAGGAATGGGAGGAAACCATACCGCCAATAACCGCACTTGTTTTTAATACAGATGGTTCTGCTGCGAAGTGGGTGTGCGAAATTCTCACAGGGGATAGTACGACACAACCAACCCTTCAACAAATCGCAGAACTTTCTTTATCTGTCGCCACATATGACAAGTGGGACTTGGTTTTAAAGGAGTTGAAGCCGTAAAGCTTGAATATTGAACAATAGTGATCCGACCTCATTGTTGAGGACGGTTATTGTTTACATAAACCAATTATCTCTCCTTGACTTACCTACCTCACTCAAGTATAATCAATAAAACAATCTTAATCCTAAGGCAATGCACATAGCACCTCACAATATGATGAAATCGTGAAGCATCTGATGGATCGGTTCGCCAATGCCTTCACCATGCTATCCTTTGCTATACCCAATGTAAAAGTTTTATAGACACTTATTGATGTGCAAATCAACTTGATTCATATAAAACCCAACTGCTTTCATCAACGATTAAGAGAAAAAATCATCAAAAAACACAACACCCATGAAATATACATGAAACTTATTGGATATATATTGTTTAAAATTTCACAAACACTACAAACACACCCGAACACATGTTATAATATTGCCACTATGAATAATAAAACACGAACCTACAAAACTAACATATCCAGATACCGACATCACAAACATGCCAATGCACTATGGAAACAATCAAGTAAAAACCTGCTAATCTAACTCCACAACCTTTACCACAGCATCATGAATAAAATACATCATACCGTCAGAGAAAAAATACTAAACATGCACAGAAATTTTACAAACAATTTCTCTTCCAAAACCAACCAATACCCAACCTATGCAAAAGTTACCAAAATTAATTTTTTTCAACGTGAAAAATCCGATTTAAACAACTCACAAATCCATACTGATACTATACTCAGACCGAATTTACTAAAAGTTACCGTTATGTAAAAAAAGGTTACCGTACGGTAACCTTTTAAAGAAGCATAATCCAGTGAATATTCAAGACAAAAACAAACAATTCGCTATCAATTCTTTGGCACAGTTGATGACACATAAGTGTAGAGGCATTCTTACAGGTATTAGACACGTCGGAAGAATAAGAAACATCAGAGAAAAGTGCATTTTCCGTCTACCTCGTCAAAAATAATCAAGAAAGGCAACTTACAAAAGATTGGAAACACCAATGCACCAACCCAAAGTCACCGTCCTCGGCAGTGCAAATGTTGACCTTGTCATACGCGCTGAACGGATGCCAAACAAAGGTGAAACCCTCATCGGTGATGCCTTTGACATATTCACCGGTGGAAAAGGATTCAATCAGGCAACAGCTGCAGCACGATTAGGAGCAGAAGTCACATTCATCGGTAGAATTGGGGATGACGCATTCGGTGAGATGCTCCGAACCGCAATGGAAACCGAGAATATTGATACACGATTTGTCAAAACCGATGCTGAAAGCGGGACAGGTGTTGCAACGATTGTCGTTGAACCAGATGGTCACAACAGTATCATCGTAATCCCACGTGCTAACATGTGTATTACTCCCAAAGATATAGATGCCGCAGAAGATAGTATTGCAAATGCTGATGTCCTGCTGCTACAATTAGAAACACCGATAGATGCATCGCAACGTGCTGCTGAGATTGCCAAAGCAAACAACACTATCGTCCTGCTTGATCCAGCACCAGCGCGTTCGCTGCCTGTTGAACTATTGGAAAAAATTGACATATTGACACCTAATATATCGGAGGCTACAGTACTATTAGGACAAGCGGTTACCACAGCAGAAAGTAGTACTGCAGCTGCAAAGACACTACAAGTACAGATTGCACAAGATGGACTTTCAACTGTTGTAATAACGCTTGGAGAACAAGGTGTTTTGCTATGCACACCAACGGAAACCGAACATATTCCTACGCTTCCTGTTGATGTAGTAGACACTACAGGTGCTGGAGATGCATTCAGTGGAGCATTGGCAACCTCACTGGCAAAAGGAAACAATTTAACTGAATCGGTAAAGTATGCTACAGCTGCAGGTGCAGCAGCAGTCACAGTACTCGGAGCGACACCGTCGATGCCGACTGACGATAAAATAAAAGCAATCTTTTAGTTCTTAATCAAATTTGACCTTGTTTAATGTTTTAAGAATAGATAGGAAGGAGACAAGAAATGAAAAGACTAACAACCACACTCATTATATGGCTCTCAATAATTGCAATTTCTTTTTCAACCTTGGCACAAGAGAAGTGGGAAAAGGATATGCAAAAAGATTTTTCAAAGGTATTGAATGCGAGTAAGAATGCTCCACAAAAACATAGAGAACTCATTATAGAATGGAGAAAAAAGGGACATCTCGCTGAACTGAGACAACTGTATGAAAGAGTCAGTGAAAGTCATCCAGATGATGCAGCATTAATATACGGGTTGGGATATGCTTATGCTCTTACTAATGTAAAAGACATTCCGGATGCTGAAACAAAAGCAATTACCAACTATGAAACTGCCCTTGAACTCGATCCATCAATGTTTTGGGCGCATTTCGGTCTCGGAGCGATATATCAGAAACAGGAAAAATACGATCAAGCACTCACCAAATTTAAGACAAGTCTTACGCTCAATTCAAAATACTATCCAGCGCACTATTACATCGGAGAAATACATCTCAAACAAGGTAACCACACTGAAGCCTTACAATCGTTTGATAATGCACAAACTTTAAACCCCAAGTGGGAATACCCAGTTTATGGCGTAGGTTTGGTATATTTTGATCAAGGTAACTTGAATAAAGCACGTGAAACATTTGAACGTGCGATTCAGAACAATCGTAAATTCGGTCCAGCCTATATCAAACTTGGACAAGTACTAGCGTATGAAAGATTTTTTGATGAGGCACTGCAGGAATACCAAAAAGCTGCAGAATATCAACCTTACACAGCAACCGATGTTTATGATTTAGCAGTTATATTCGCTGAAGCAGGGAATATGGATGGTGCAGTCCAGTTGTATCAACGTACGCTTGAGATTGAACCCACGCATGCCTTAGCACATTTTGCCATTGCAGATGTACTCTATATACAAGGGGATGTAAAAACTGCTGTAATTCATTATCGTAGGGCTATTGACAACGATCCTATACTCAAAAACAGCATATATCAACCATTGGAATCATACTTTGCAGGTATTATGAGTGCTGATGAAGCGCGCGCCCTTTTGGAAAAAGCGATGGTAGTTCTGCCAAACGACCCAAGATCCCACTTCTATACGGGTAAATTGGAGTTAGATACCAGTAATGTAGATAAAGCCATTGAACATTATAAGAAAACACTCGAGATTGTAAATGCAGAACCAAGTTTTCTTGACTTGCAACTTCTACAGGGAACCTTCCTTGATTCATATATTCATTTAGGTGACCTGTATCGTCGTAAAGGGGAATTAGAAGAAGCTGCAACCCATTATCGTCGCGCACTTGAGTTGAACCCAGCAATAGCTACTCGTTTCATAGAACAGGGAAAAACCGAATTCCAAGCTGGTAACTATAAAGATGCATTGGAACCCTTAAACATACACCACATATTATATCCTGATGAGATTGTAGTAACAGATCTGTTAGGTCAATCTTATGAAGGTGTGGGTGATATAGATAATGCACTTTTATATTATAATAAAACCTTGCAGTTAGACTCAAATAGATCTGATATCCTATACAAGATGGTTCATATTTACAACGAGTTAGGTTCACATCAAGAAACGCTGGATGCATTGAAGAAGATTATTGCACTTGATCCTACGGATGCAAAAGCACATTATATGTCAGCAAAATCCTATCTGGTATTAGAGCAAGAGGATTCTGCGTTAATTGCATTTCTGGATACTATACGACTTGAACCTGATAACGTTGATGCTCAATATCAAGCAGGTTTGTTGTATGAAAAAAGAGGCGATATTGACAACGCAATTATGCAATATGAAAAGACTACTGAGTTAGATCCAGAGAATGCAAAACCTTTTTTCCAACTCGGTGGTATCTACCAAGAACGTAAAGATGAGGATAATATGATCCGTTTCTATCAACCTGCACTGGAATTGGAACCGAATCATCCCAATGTCCATCATACCCTTGCAGTAATTTTTGACAAACGTAGTAAGTCCAAAGAGAAAGAAAACTATGATGATAATATCAAAAATGCACTTCACCATTATGCATTAGCAAACGAACATGATTCGGTTCATTTTGAGTGGCATTATCAATATGCACGGTTGTTAGATTCCCACGCAGCAACTCTTGAAAACTACAATACCCCTGCTGACAAGGCTGTCACTGAGTATTCCAAAACAATTGAACTCAATCCGGGATATGTCGATGCATATTTCTATCGTGGTATGATTACCAACAGATATAAACATATTAAAGGCACGCTATATAGAAGTTCACAGATTTTGGGTGATTTCCAACAGGTCGTTGAATTAGACCCAAAAAATGTTGAGGCACATTTTCACATTGGAGTTCTTCAAATATATACAGAGAAGTTTGAACAAGCAGAAAACACCTTTAAAAAGTTGATACGACTGAATCCGAAATATAAAGGGGTTCACATTCAACTTGGCAAACTTGCAGAACGTAATCAGCAGTGGAAAGAAGCTATAAAGTTATATGAAAAAGAGCTTACAATTGATGATAAAGCAGTTGTAGCGTATCAACGTCTGGGTGATCTCTATTACAATTCTGAGTTGCAATATAACAAAGCAAAGACCATGTTGGAAATTGCACTTGATCTTGACGACAAGCATGTATATACAATAATTGTCTATGCTAATGTGTTATACAGTATGGACAAAATCGGTGCAGCCGCAGATCAATTTGAACGGGTGATTCAATTGGAACCGCGTAACCTGACAGCAAATTTCAACCTTGCATTAATGTATGAATACACTGAACGAAATGAACTTGCAAAAACACAATGGAAACGTTTTCTTGATTTAAACCCACCTGAACAGTGGAAAGTGCAAGCACAAGACCATCTAAGTAAACTTGGTGGATCGTAATAGTCTGTATCGGTAAAACATAGGTATGGATAATTCTACAATGTAATGGATTTTGTAAACTTCCGAGAGAAACTAAAGAACAGAATCGTTGGGAAACCTGATATAGTATATATCTCCGAGGTTACTTCTACAAATGATGTTGCAATTGACCTTACAAAAAACGAGGAAGCAGAAGAAGGAACACTTGTCATCACTGATTATCAATCCGCTGGTCGTGGTAGATATGGGAGAACATGGATTGCACCATCGGGTAAATGTATTCTCGCTTCTGTTGTATTTAGACACCGCCTAAAGCAGGAACAGGTTCATCTACCGAACTTAATTGGAGCACTTGCAATTGCTCAAGGGATTCATACGGTCACTGGACTATCAGCCAAAATTAAACATCCAAATGATGTGCGAATTGAGAAGGTGAAGGTCGCAGGAGTACTAACTGAAATTGAATACGATTTACATCGTCATCCATTTTTTGTATTAGGTTTTGGGGTAAATGTAAATATATCAATAAATGAATTTCCGATAGAATTACGGAATACTGCAACCTCATTACAGGTCGCTGCTTCAGATAAAAATAACAATGAAATCTGTCGTCTATCTGTCCTACAAGCCATATTGGAAAAGCTTGAAGAACATTATCTAACCTTGAAGTCTGGGAATGTCACACTAATAGAAGACAGTGTAAGGTTTTGGGAAGAAAAAGAATGAAAATGCTTGTTAGTGCTTGCCTACTCGGTGTAAATTGTCGTTATGATGGGGGAAACAGTCGTAACGAAAATGCCCTGAAACAGCAGGAGACAGACGAACTTATACCGGTTTGTCCTGAGGAAGCAGGAGGACTTCCAACACCGCGTCCAGCTGTGGAAATAGTTGGTGGTGATGGGAATGACGTTTTGGATGGTAAAGCAAGAGTGAAGACTGCAGATGGTCAGGATAAGACAAAGGAGTTTTTGGAAGGAGCACAACATGCACTTGAATTGGCACAGTCCCAAGGTGCGACATCTGTTATATTCAAATCACGTAGTCCATCTTGTGGTTGTGGACAAGTCTATGATGGATCGTTTTCAGGGACACTTATTTCAGGAGACGGAGTAACGGCAGCACTACTTAAACGACACGGAATAGAGGTAATATCAGTATAGGAGAGTGAATTTCTGTCATATTCCTATCCGATCAATTCCTGCACTTTCTCACCTATATTTTGACTTCGCATCAACGATTCTCCTACCAGAATTGCATTTACTCCAGCCTCTTTCAATGAATCTACATCAGCGCGCGTATATATACCACTCTCACTAACAACCACTTTATCTGAGGGAATGTAGTCAAGTAGTTTGAATGTTGTGGCAATATCTGTATCGAATGTTTTCAAATCGCGATTGTTAATACCGATAATATCCGCTCCACTATCCAATGCAATCTCTAATTCTGATTTTGTATGTACTTCAATTAAAGACTCTAATGAAAGTGAATCAGCAATTTTCATGAACTCTTGAAGTTGTGATTGTGTCAAGGCAGCAACTATAAGCAGTATCGCATCAGCACCTGCAACACGCGCTTGATAGATATGGTATGGATCAATGGTGAAATCTTTTCGTAGCATTGGAATATTAACTACCTCACGAATTGATGAAAGATAGTCAAGTTTTCCATCAAAAAATCGGGAATCAGTCAACACGGATATAGCAGCTGCCCCATTCTTAGAGTATATTTCTGCGATGTTTATTGGATCAAAATCTTCACGAATTATACCTTTGCTTGGAGATTTTTTCTTTACTTCAGCGATAAGGTTTATACAATTAGGTAGGGCAATCGCGCCCTTAAAATCCATCGTAGAAGGCAAACTATCCAACTTTGATTTCAAGTCTGACAAAGGAACTTGCTCTTGTTCTAACTGAAGTTCCTTTAGTTTATGAGAAATTATCTTATCTAATATCAATGCGATTCCTCTATAGTTGTATAGGATAATATCTTGTGTTAAGTTAGATTATTGATATAGATACAGATCATCTATTTGATACTAATTTCAGCGATTCTAATTTGTCTAATGCACTTCCAGAATCAATAGAATCCGCAGCGAGTTTCAACCCAGATTCAATATCCTCAGCCTTTCCACCAACCACTATAGCAGCTGCAGCATTCAACAGGACAATATCCCGTTTTGGTCCCTTCTCACCCTTAAGGATATTCATTGTAATTTCCGCGTTTCCCTCTGGAGTTCCACCTTCAAGTAATGTCGGATTAACTTTCTCAATTCCAAGTGTAGTTGGATCAAATGTATAGGTATTCACATCACCATCTTTTAGGATGGACATACGTGTGGTAGTCGTGGTCGTGATTTCATCTAATCCATCATTTCCATGCACTACATAGGCATGCTTTGCACCGAGATTTTTAAGGACATTTGCATGTACTGGTGTTAGTTCCTTGGCATACACACCTAATACTTGTGCTTGTGCACCTGCTGGATTAGTAAGAGGACCGAGTGCATTGAAAATTGTACGAATCCCGATTTCGCGGCGCGGTCCAATTGCATATTTCATAGCACCATGCAACATTGGTGCAAAAAGAAATCCTATACCGACTTCATCGATACATTGACCAACATGTTCAGGTGGTATCTCAATATTCACACCCAATGCCATGAGAACATTTGCACTGCCACTTTGCCGAGTTACACCACGATTCCCATGTTTAGCAACAGGAACACCTGCGCCTGCAACTACAAATGCAGATGTGGTAGATATATTGAAGGAGTTCAGTCCTGTTCCTCCTGTGCTACAAGTATCAACGACTAATTCGTGCTTTGTGGGTACTTTTGTTGCTTTGTCTCGCATCACACGCGCTGCACCAGTAATCTCTTCAATCGTTTCCCCTTTAAGACGTAATGCTGTTAGAAAACATGCAATTTGTGCATCTGTGGTTTCACCCTCCATGATTTCATTCATGGTTTCTACCATCTCAGTTTCAGTCAGATTGTCTCCCTCAATAACCTTTTGTATAGCTTCACGAATCACGAAATTTCCTCCAGTAAATAAACATCATTTATTATTATACCTATTCCGTCATAGTTTTTCAAGAATTGATGGTTATTCTATTTTTTCAACACAGCAATGTCCTTGACATGTCTTCGTTATGTGCGTATAATCACAATATTCTAAAAACTCATGGTATTATTATTTCATTATATCATTGACAACAAATTCAATTATAGATTGCGTTTGAAAACGCATAAAGGTGTTTTATGAAGAAACCTAATATAGTCTATATCCATTCGCATGATACGGGTAGGTATGTGCAACCTTATGGACATGCAATTCCGACTCCAAACATACAAAAATTAGCAGAAGAGGGAGTTCTATTCAGAAATGCATTTTGTGCAAACCCAACCTGTTCTCCATCTCGCGCATCGTTACTGACAGGTCAGTGGGCACATAGTTGTGGTATGGGAGGATTAGCAAACCGAGGGTGGAGTCTACCTGTACCAGAACATCTCATCCCTCATACGCTAAATAAAGCAGGTTATGTAACTGCATTGGCAGGATTCCAACATGTAGTTCGAAACGTTGAAGATACAGGTTATCAGCGAATCTTAGCACGGGAGAACGGTAATGCAGGAGCAGAAGAACGCGCATGTATATTTCTTGATGAAAAACCTGATCAACCATTTTTCCTAGATGTTGGATTTGGAGAGACGCATAGACGTGCAAAGGGGTTTGCACCACCTCCAGATGGAGAAGAAAAAACCGATCCACGTTATGTGAAACCACCACCAACATTCCCAGATAATCAAACAACACGACAAGATATGGCTGAATATATTGATTCTGCACGGACTCTTGATATGAAAATGGGAAAGGTATTTGATTCATTGGAGAAGAACGGACTTGCTGAGAACACACTTGTGATTTGCACGACAGATCATGGACTTGCTTTTCCACGGATGAAATGTCATGTTACGGATCACGGTATTGGTGTGATGCTAATTGTTCGCGGTCCAGGAGGTTTTGATGGTGGTAAAGTAGTTGATGGATTGGTCAGTCAGATTGATCTGTTTCCCACTATCTGTGCATTGGCTGAGATTGAGCCAGCAGAATGGTTACAAGGCAACTCCATTCTTCCTTTGGTTCGCGGTGAAACTGAGGACATACGTGATGCAATCTTTGCTGAAGTAAATTATCACTGTTGCTATGAACCGCAGCGCGCAATCCGCACGAAACGGTGGAAGTACATCCGTCGCTACGACAACGCGAAACAGTGGGCACTTCCCAACTGCGATGATAGTATCAGTAAGACATATATGTTAGAAAATGACTGGAAAGAACAACCTGTTGAATCTGAACGGTTATATGATGTGGTATTTGATCCGTCTGAGGCACATAACTTGGCAGATAATCCGAAATATGCAGATGTGCTGTCAGAAATGCGTGAAAGGTTAGAGGAATGGCGAAAGGAAACAAACGATCCAGTGGACGATAACAATATTATGATACCACCAGACACAGCAGTGCTTAATGATCCAACTGATGTGTCACCTGGTGACAAACATTATCCTGCTTCTAAGACACTTTGACCAGCAATTATCCTCAGACAAACATGGATATAAACATCACACTAATCTTCTAATGCATTTAAAGTTAAGAACATCCCATCTTCTGATCATCAAGTAGATGTTGAAAATATAGATGCAAAATTCTTATCACTTGCATTAGGAGTTTTCTTGTATGCTAACTAATCAGATTGTATACTTACAATGTCTATCTGATGTTATTTTGCTTCCTACCATTTAGAATTATAATTAACCAATTAGACTATTGAAAAAAATAGACTGGATTTCTATTCAGAAACCATTATATTCATTTTTACTTTTTGTATACTGTTAAAGAATTATGATCTGAATCATCTCTTTATCAATAGTACATTTAATTAAACGCATGCTGTATAAGGAATTCTGAAGACATAAAATTCTCTTGTCTATTTACACTTTGCATGATAGGATAATTATATAATGATATACGGAAATTGGGTAAAATATACCTAAGCCAACTTCTGAATTAATTAAGGAGAACGCGAAGATGCGGCACGAACTCACCGCAGAACAAATAGATTTTTATCAGGAAAATGGTTTTCTTGTAATTGAAGATTTTCTTGATGAAGATGAACTGACTGAATGGCGTAGATGTACTGATGAATCCGTTACAGAACGGCTTGGAAATTCAGTAGAATTTTTTACAAACCAATTAGATCCGTCTAATTTTTATGCGAGGGTCTTTACACAATGTCTACGACTTTCGGATTCACATACTGGTATGAGAAAGTTGGTGCATGACCCATTAATTGGTCGAATGGCAACACAACTGGCAGGTGTAGATGGTATGCGGATATGGCATGACCAAGCGTTAATAAAACCACCTAACGGCAACCCTACTGCTTGGCATCTGGATGTTCCATACTGGTCATTTGACTCACGTGATGCCGTTTCCTTCTGGGTTGCTTTAGACGATGCCACAATGGGAAATGGGTGTATGTGGTATTTACCCGGAACACATAAACAAGCGCGTTTTGATAACGTTGGAATCGGAGAAAATATCGGTGCTTTATTTGATGTCTATCCTGAGTGGAAAGAACTTGAACCACATTCAGCACCTTGTCCCGCGGGTTCAATGGTTTGGCATAACGGATTAACTGCACATGGGGCTGGGGCAAACATGACATTTTCACATCGTCGAGCTATGACTTGTGGGTTTATGCCTGATGGGTGCACCTTTAATGGAAAAAGGAACATATTACCTGAACCGTATTTTAACTCATTAACAGTTGGAGATGTACTTAACGACGATGTGCAAAATACGCTTGTTTGGCACAAGGATTGGGAAAAGGAATAATACATATAAGAAGTTATCTTTGAAATTGGAATTAGTTTGTAAAGGAGTATATTAAACATGGCAAAAAAACCAAATATAGTATTAATGGGAGTAGATTCCCTGCTCGCGACACACATGAGTTGTTATGGGTATGATAGACTGACAACACCCCATATTGATAAGTTTGCAGAGGGTGGGACGCTATTTGAAAAAACATATAGCGCACACATTCCAACAACAAGTGCTTATGCGTCTATGCTCACAGGGATGGACACGTTTAGCACACAAGTTGTTGCACTTAGACATCAGGGACCGCTTCGCGAAGAGGTAAAAACCTTAGCGGAAATACTTAAGGAAAAAGGATATGATACGACATGTGTAGGATTCGGGGCACCAAGTGGACGAGGTTTTGACACTTATCTCGAATTCTCTGGATGGGGACCTGACGAATCCGGTCGGAGTCCTAAAGCGGAAAATTTAAACAAAACAACCCTCCCTGAACTAAATCGGTTGATAGATCAAAATGATGAGAAACCATTTTTTTTGTTTCTGAGACACATGGATCCACATTCTCCATATCTACCACCTGCGCCTTATGAACGCACGTTCTACCATGGTGATGAATGTGACCCGAATAATAAATCTATGGAACCAGTCATGTCTTTCAAACCGTTCTGCGATTACTTTGCATCTTGGATGCCAGTTGGGATCACTGATAAAGACTATGTGATTGCCCAATACGATGGGGCAATCGCCTATATGGATGCATGTATTCAGACCCTTTTTAATGCGCTTGAAACACGTGGAGTTCTTGATGATACTATCGTAATAATCAACGGAGACCACGGTGAAACGCTATATGACCACGAGTGCTGGTTCGATCATCATGGACTCTATGATGTTACGCTACATGTGCCACTGATTATACGTTTTCCCGGTCATGTGCCTTCTGGAAAACGTGTGTCTGGTTATAACCAACATAAAGACCTCGTTCCAACGATACTTGAGTTAGCAGATATTGAAACAGACATTTCCTTTGACGGTAATAGTCTAATTCCTCTTATGAATGGAGAAATTGCCTCTTATGAGAGCGAGTTCTATATTACAGAATGTACTTGGATGCGGAAACACGGTTGGCGGACACCTGAATGGAAACTTATAGTTGCGCTTGAACCCGATTTTCATTACAAACCTCCAGTTGAACTTTACAATCTATTACAAGATCCCGATGAAAACGAAAATTTAGTTGAGAAACATCCTGACATCGTGAATGTGTTGGAAACACGGATGAAAAACTGGATACTCCAACGCGAGAAGGAAACAGGTTTGCCAAACCCGATAATGAACCAAGGTGATTGGCATGGACATAAAGGGATTGGTCCTTTCAAATCATCCGATCAGGCATACAATACCATGCACATTGGTAATCCTGGTGAGGCAGCACGTTTACAGGCAAAATCACGCGAGGAATAGAAATTAGTTATCAGTTATTAGCCATCAGTTGTCAGCAAGAGACTTCCACTTCAATTAGACATCTCTTTACTGACAACTGAGAACTGACAGCTACTAAGAAAGGAAATTTGAATGCCAGATTATACACGAGATGAAGTGTTAGGACGACTTAGAACTGAAATAGATAAAGGTAATCATTTGCTTGCTGTTGGAGCAGGTACAGGTATTACAGCAAAATTCGCTGAGAAGGGTGGCGCGGATCTAATTGTAATATACAACTCAGGTCGCTACCGTATGTCTGGATTTGGGTCATGCGCTGGTCTATTAGCTTATGGCGATGCTAATGCTATTGTGATGGAGATGGGTGAACGCGAAGTCTTACCTGTAGTACAAGAGACACCTGTGATTGCCGGTGTAAACGGTACAGATCCTACACGTCGGATGAGCAACTTTCTCAAGCAAGTTCGCGATGTAGGTTTTGATGGAGTCAATAACTTTCCTACTGTTGGTGTTATAGATGGCACTTTTCGAGTGACACTTGAGGAAACAGGAATGGGTTTTTATAAAGAGGTTGAGACTATAAGCATAGCACATGAGATGGACCTATTTACCATCGTGTATGTATTCAACCCAAAAGAATCCGAAGACATGGCAAAAGCAGGAGCAGATGTTATTATCGCTCACATGAACACGACTATAGGTGGTACGATAGGAGCAGAAACTGCTTTTACTCTTGCAGACGCAGCGGAGCGTGTGCAGGAGATATGTGATGCAGCAAAGTCACAGAATCCTGATGTAATTTGTTTATCTCATGGAGGACCAATTGCAACAGCACCAGATGCAGCATATATCAATGAAAATACCGATACCGTTGGGTTTGTTGGGGCATCAAGTATTGAAAGGTTTGCATGTGAGGAGAGTATTCCACGTATTACTTCATCCTTTAAGGAATGATGATTAAATATCATAGTAAATACATTACTGTGTTTATATTCAATTTATTTTACATATCGTAGGGGACTTTAACATGCATTTAACGAGGTGTTTATTTGTTATTAGTTTGCTTTTACTGAATTTTAGTATCATTAGTTCCGCACAACAATCCACGCACTTAAAACATGGTAGTTCTATTCAATCCATCGAATTCTCACCAATTAATAGCGCGCTTGTAGCCAGTGCAAGTGATGATCCTACGATTAAATTATGGGATTTGAAGAGTAACATTGCCACAACCCTGTCGGGACACACTGAAAAGGTTAATGCCGTTACATTTTCACCTGATGGAAAATTACTTGCAAGTGGTAGTGATGACCGTGCCGTAATACTGTGGGATGTTCATCGCGAACAAAAGATAGCTACTTTTAAACATCAATCACCCGGTGGAGGACAGTCACAGATAAATTCAGTTGTCTTTTCACCTGATGGAAAGGTACTTGCAAGTGCTGGATATCAAAGTGTGAATTTGTGGGATGTCAGCAGCCATAGAGAGATAACAACGTTTAGACACGATGACTGGGTCCATGCAGTAGTTTTTTCACCTAATGGAAAGTATCTTGCATCAGTAGATGGTAAACTATTGAAAATTTGGGATGTTAAGAAACGCCGAAATATCAAACAGTTGGAAGGTGATTCAGATTGGATTGGTGCTATTGCCTTTTCACCTGATAGCCAAACCTTTGCCAGCGGAGGATCTGAAGGGAACATCAAATTTTGGTCGGTGTTGAATTGGAAGACTATAAGGGAATGCAAAGATGTTTCTTCGATATCAGACCTTGACTTTTCACAGGATGGCAAAAGCATCACCAGTGCGGGTAATTCTGTTGTTGTTTGGTCTGTTGAAAATGGGAAAAGAGTCACTTCATTTTCCGAACACAACGGTTGGGTTATGGAAGCTGCCTTTTCATCCGATGGATCTACCATCGTTAGCGGTGGACTTGAAGATGGCACACTCTATGTCAATAGAATTGAAAAGCTAAAACTATCCCAAGGTGAACCGAATACAGTCCGATTAATCTATTTTCTCCCAAGTGATCGTTCACCACAACCAGATATAGACGAAAAGTTAGATAGATTAATAAAAACCGTTCAAGACATTTACGCATTACAGATGGAATACTACGGATTTGGGAGAAAAACCTTTAAGTTTGAAACTGACTCCGCGGGTAAAGCGGTAGTACATCACGTGAAAGGTCAATTCAAGGATATATATTATCAGAAGGAGTCACGGAAAATTTGGGAAGAAATTGATAAACAATTTGACGTTTTTAGCAACATCTACCTGACTGCTTTAGATAGTAGTTCTGAAATCCTTGATGGTTACGCAAGTGGGTTTGGTATATCTGCTGGTAATTATGGTGGCAAAATTGTCATTCCAGCATCAGGTCCTGATTTTGATAATACGGCAGTTACAGTTCACGAACTTGGACATGCTTTTGGTTTAGTACACGATTACCGCAACAATTTAAAAGCATGGGTAAATGAGTATGTAAATGAACCTATGACAACATCTTTTTGTGCAGCTCAATGGTTGGATGTACATCAATATTTTAATACCAAAAAATATGATCAAAATTTACCTGCAACCATTAAGATGAAAACCCCAATACGCATAAAGGGAACTAATTCCGTTCGTTTTGTGTTTGATGTAACGGATCCGGACGGACTGCATCAAGCACAATTCTTAATTCCAGAATCTCATGAATCACCTTTTCATAAATTGCATGATTTTAAACTTTTGAATGGTCAGAAAGACACTGTTGAATTTATCACCACACAATTGACACCTAATACAAAATCTATAACGCTTCGTGTCATTGATAAACTCGGCTTTTACACTAAGAAAAAGTTTACAATAATGACACATTCTCTGATGCCTGCCCCTAAAGTTGTGTCAATACCAGATGTCAGTTTAGCGTCTGCCATTCGCAAAACTTTAAACCTGCCCCCTGAAAAAAGCATCACTCAATTGGATATGCTAAACTTGTATGGAGTCAATGCTAACGAAGATTTTGATGCCAGTAATCAGCAGATAACCAACCTTGCTGGAATTGAACACGCAACGAATCTAACAAGTTTGAATCTTAGTATGAATATGATCAAGAACATATATCCACTTACGAAGATGAAGAATTTACGTGTTTTGAAGATAGATAACAATCAAATCAAGAACATAAAACCACTCACAAGTATGACAAACTTACGAGAAGTATCGCTTATAGGTAACCCTATTGATGATGTGTCACCTATTCGTATTCTGTTTAAGGAAAATCCTGATTTCCACCATGATATTTGGCATCTCATCTACAATGTCGATAAAATAAGAGGTCCTTGGCTTTGGATGTTTGTCCCAACAAGTGAAGGAGAAGGCGGTGCAAGATCCATTGATGTTGATTCACTTTCCACTTTTAGTAAAGGAGTTGTCACCGAAGATATTGTTTCAAGAAAAGGAGCCAGAGAACGCAGTATAGTCGGTAGACGCGCTTGGATTCGGGCAAGAATCAATGATGACAACGACGATAATATCAACCAACTTTTGAATAGAAAGCGTATAATAGATACAAGTCATCCAAAACATAAATACTACTCAAGGTATTCCCAAGATCATTCTGCTTATGCCCTGATCACGCTTAATTCTAAAATTGATCAATCTGATGTATGGATGTTCGTCGGCAGCGATGATGCTATTAAGGTTTGGTTAAACGGTAAAGTGGTGTATAAGAATGCTATCAATCGAGCAGCAAAAGACTTTCAGGATAACTTCAAAGTAGATTTAAATAAGGGTAATAATCTATTAATGGTTAAGGTCAGCCAGAACGGTTATAAATGGAGTATGTTTGTCGGTATCAATGCAGATGTAACCACTAAATAGCGGTTTAAGTATTTTTCCAAACAACCATTACAGAGAAATCTAAGAAATGAGAATGCTTATTTGTAAGGGTGGTTTTAAACCGCACTTACTGTAATCTATATGTTATTCTGAATATACATCATACCGGAGAAAGTAATGTCCAATAACGTCAATGAGTTTCAGATTCTAAACGCTGATGATGATGAATTAATGCGTATAAGTCGAGAAGGCACGTTGTCCCTGAACCTTAATGAAATGCAGACTATACAAACGCATTTCAGGTCACTACACCGTAATCCAACCGATGTTGAACTTGAAACTATTGCACAAACCTGGTCTGAGCATTGCGTTCACAAAACTTTTAAGAGCCTAATTCTCTACTCAGAAGAAGGAAAAGAAACAGAAAAAATAGATGGGTTGTTTCCTACTTACATACAACGTGCAACAGATGATATTGACAAACCTTGGTGCGTCTCAGTATTTATTGATAACGCAGGAATCATAGAATTTGATGATACATATAATCTTGTCTTCAAGGTGGAAACTCACAATCATCCTTCAGCCATTGAACCCTACGGTGGTGCTGGAACAGGTATAGGTGGGGTTATCAGGGACTCACTCGGAACTGGACTTGGTGCCAAACCTATTCTAAATACTGATGTCTTCTGTTTCGGTATGCCAGACATGCCTTATGATGAGTTGCCTAAAGGGACACTCCACCCAAAACGCGTCTTCAAAGGTGTTGTTGCAGGAGTGCGCGATTATGGCAACCGTATGGGAATTCCCACAGCGAACGGTGCTATTCTTTTTGACACACGTTATACCGCAAACCCATTGGTATTCTGTGGAAATGTTGGGGTAATTCCAAGAAACAGATGCGACAAATCTGTTGAGCCGGGAGATCTGGTTGTTGCTGTGGGTGGACGTACTGGACGCGACGGTATTCACGGTGCTACATTCTCATCCGCAGAACTGGATGACACATCAGAGAATCTTGGTAGTGTTGTTCAAATTGGCAATCCGATAATGGAAAAGAAAATTGTTGATGCATTGTTACAAGCACGTGATCGTAATCTTTACCGTTCAATAACAGACTGTGGTGCTGGAGGCTTCTCATCTGCGGTTGGTGAGATGGGAGAAGATACAGGAGCAGAGGTGCATCTGGAACGAATTCCGCTGAAATACGACGGATTAGCACCATGGGAAATCTGGCTGTCCGAAGCACAGGAACGGATGGTAATCGCTGTTCCACCAGAAAACATTCAGGAACTGAAAGAAATATGCGAATCAGAGATGGTAGAAGCAACCGTACTCGGTAATTTCACAGATACTCACAGACTGCAGGTGTTTTATGAAGGCATGATTGTTGCAGATTTGGATATGGAATTTCTGCATAAAGGCTTACCACAACATATTAAAAAAGCAGAATGGAAGCCACCACTTCACCAAGAGATGCAGTCACAAGATAGCCAAACCAAAGACTATACAGATGATTTACTTCGTCTCCTTGCCAGTCCAAATATAGCAAGTAAAGAATCTGTTATTCGTCAATATGATCACGAAGTTCAAGGTGGTATGGTCATTAAACCACTTGTGGGTGTAGAGAATGACGGTCCAAGTGATGCTTGTATTGCTACACCGGTCATAGGTAGTGAGAAGGGGGTTATCGTTGCGAATGGAATCAACCCAAAATACAGTGATGTTGATCCATATCTTAGTGCTGCGTCAGCAATTGATGAAGCCCTTCGAAATATCATTGCTGTAGGTGGTTCTATTGAAAAAACAGCATTGCTGGACAATTTCTGCTGGGGGAATCCTGATAAACCTGATAGACTCGGTGAGTTAGTCCGTGCAGCAAAGGCTTGCTACGACATTGCCACTGCTTATGGTACTCCCTTCATTTCCGGTAAAGATAGTCTATACAATGAATATCATGACACTACTACAGGTGAACAACGTGCAATCCCATCTACCCTCCTAATATCAGCAATATGTGTTATGCCAGACATTCAAAAGGCAATTACAATGGATGTAAAATCTGCAGGAAACTTGATCTATGTAGTCGGTAACACTTACGCGGAATTGGGTGGTTCTCACTATTTTGGTCTACACGGTTATATTGGTAATACAGCACCTATTGTTCGTACAAGCGAAGGAAAGTTGACGATGCAATCCCTGAGTAAGGTAATCAACAACGGATTGGTGCGTTCTTGTCATGACTGTTCAGAAGGTGGGATTGGTGTTGCAGCTGCAGAAATGGCATTTTCTGGTGGGTATGGTATTGAACTAAATCTTGCCAACATACCAACTGGTGAAAACATTACATCTGATGACTTTTTACTATTTTCTGAATCAAATAGTCGTTTTCTTGTAGAGATCAACGCTGAAAATATAGATGCTTTTGAAAACCGTATGGCTAACATACCAATCGGATGTATAGGTGCCATATCAGACACACCAGATTTCATAGTCACTGGATTGTCAGGAAAACAAATTGTAGATACTTCATTTGACAAACTAAAATCTGCATGGCAAACACCGTTACATTCGTAACTTTCAAGCAATACAAGTGTATTATGATACATAGGAGAATTAAGTGAAACCAAAAGTATGTATCTTACGGACAGCGGGAACAAACTGTGATACTGAAACCGATGTTGCATTTCAACTCGCTGGAGCCGAAACAGATTTAGTTCATATTCAACAACTAATATCCGGCAAGACATCTCTCTTAGATTATCAGATACTTGCTATACCTGGCGGGTTTTCTTATGGTGATGATATTTCAGCGGGAATTCTCCTTGCTGTAGAGATGAAACACAAATTGAGAAGTGCACTGGAACAATTTGTTTCTGACAACAAATTGATAATCGGTATATGTAACGGATTTCAAGTCCTTGTCCGAACAGGTTTATTGCCAGGGATTGGTAACTATAGTTCTCAGGAAAACACAGAAATTGCACAACAGACGACCTTGGCAATGAACACATCATCAAGATTTGAATGTCGTTGGGTTGATTTGGTCACACAACAGAGTCCATGCGTTTTTACAAAAGAAATACAATCATCTATATACCTCCCAGTGGCACACGCTGAAGGAAGGTTTACTGCCTCAACTGATGTGTTGACAGAATTAGAGGAAAACCAACAAATTGTATTTCGATATGAGAATAGGACAAATTCCTCTTCAGATAAGACTGATTACCCTAATAATCCTAACGGTTCTGATGCAGATATTGCAGGAATATGTGACAGTACAGGTAGAATATTCGGTTTGATGCCACATCCTGAAAGATACCTGACAAAATGGAACCACCCACGATGGACACGAGAAAACCTTCCCGAAGAAGGTGATGGACTCGCAATATTCCGAAACGCTGTCGAATATGTTCAAGTGAATTTTGCATGAAAGATACACTCTCACGAAGGTTACTCCCTTTCTATATGAAATTGCCTATATTTTGGGCATTCATCATTGTAACATTTCTTGGGGAGGTATTATGGATCACCGTAGTTTCAAAAGGGAATCATACTGATCTACTAAGTTGGTCATGTTTTGGATATGCAGCTGGAATTGTGCTTGGGTTTATGCAAGGGAAGTGGACATCACGACTATGGGAACATTCCTATCTGCAGGTATTAAAACGTGAGTTAACTTTCTGGGAAGCAAAAGGAGCTAAAAGTCTTACTTTCTTTACTTGTATTGCCCTTGGATTACCTATTCTTGGGGCAATCACTATTGAAACTACTGCTAATTTAGTAGGCATTCAATCTTACATTTTTGGATTTGTAGGTGCAATGAATGTAGCCCTATTGTTATGGGTGAGACGAATTCCTAAGTAAAATCACAATGTAACCTCCGTAACTGTATGGTTAATTCTATATTCACTATGATATATGCATCTTGACAAAAACCAATATAAAGCTGTAAAACATTTCACAGGTCCAGCTATCGTAGTTGCTGGTCCGGGAAGTGGCAAAACCACTGTTGTAACAGAACGTATTCTGAATCTCATTCAATCTCACAATATCCCACCATCAAACATCCTCGCAATTGCATTTAATAGAAAAGCAGTAGAAGAAATGGAGAATCGGATTCTTAGGAATCTATCAATAAAAACTGAATTACCCAAAATACGTACGCTTCATTCCTTCTGCAAAGACATTATTACGAAATATCATCTACATGCGGGATTTAAATATCCACCTGAAATCTGGTCAAGTGAAATAGATTCAGTTATTGCTGAGGAAAAGAGGCAACTTGATCTATTAGCATCAAAATCTAAAGTCGCTATATATAAAATTGAGAACATACAGACAGGTAAGTGTTATATTGGACAAACCACAAATCCAGATAGAAGGCGACGGGAACATTTTGAGCATTCATCAAATGATCGTCTGCGTCAATCCATACGTTCGGAGGGAGAATCCCAATTCGTTTTTGAGGTGTTAGAACAAGTTCCGGGTAATAAAGCAAACTTACGTGAATCGCATTGGATTAGATATTATAGGGATCATGGGGGTGTTTTCAATAGGGTTGATCCTTTGCGAATTCAGTATAGTAATCAACTTATGATTGAGATGTTTTGTCAGCATTTTGAAATAGAATATACCGATCATCTTGACAGAGACACTGAATTTGAAAGCCTAACTGAGCAGTTTTATGACATCAAAAATATTGTAATGCGAGCAAAACGTCAAGTAAAAACTGGTCTGTTTGACCCAAACACAATAGAACACCGTATCGCACGTGAATTTGCAAAGAAATATGAAACAAAGAAATCAGAAGCAAATGCTATTGATTTTGAGGATATGATTATATTTGCTGCTAATTTGCTTGAGACCCATCCTAACGTAAAACAAACCTACCGAGATCAATATCCATACCTACTCGTTGATGAATTTCAAGATATATCTATATCAGATTACCGTATGATTTCTCAGTTATCTGAAAATCTGTTTGCTGTCGGAGATGATGACCAAGCGATATATAGTTTTCGTGGTGGTAATTCCGAGATAATGTTAGAATTCTCTGACAGATCAGATGTGACAATATATGAGATTACACAGAATTATCGATCCAAGTCAACTATAGTAGAACATGCAAGGGCATTAATTGAACAGAACAGTTCCAGAATTCGAAAAAACTTACGCGCCTATAATCCGATGCAATGTATAATCGATATTGTTGATACAACACCAGCGACATTATCTGAGTATTTATTAAAGTGTATATCTGATTCTGTTGAGACAGCCATTCTTGTCAGGACAAACTATGAGGTAAACCGAGTTCAGGAGTTATTATCTGAAGTGAAAACATCTTATCCGATTGAGGTTACGACTATACACAAGGCGAAGGGATGTGAGTGGGAAAGGGTCATTATAATACATAATACGCTTGAACGGAGATTTCCTCGTAAAGATACTATCCTTGAAGAGGAACGACGTGTATTTTATGTGGCAATGACCAGAGCAAAATCGCAGTTGGTTGTCCTTGGTGGAATATGTCAATTTGTGCCAGAATTTCAGAATATACGGAAAAATGTCGGTTACTTTATACGCAAGTTAACATATTGGTATGCGAATAAGAAATTACAAAAAATAAAAGACGATTAAATTCGTTTATGCTATAATCAATAAGATATGAACCTTGATGTCCAAATTACCTAATGCAAAACAACCAAAAACAGACAAGCTCCTCAACTCGTAACCAGTTTATCTTCCTAACATTCACCCATACCATCCTTGATTCTTACGCAAACTTATTTCCTCATTTACAACCACGTTTGTTAGAAAACCTTGCATCTGCAGCTACACGGAATAGTTTTGCAGGAATTCTCATCTCAGTCTATAGCCTTTTTAGTTCTCTCGGTCAAGTTTTCTTCGGTTGGTTATCGGATAGATTCAGGACAATACATTTTATTACATTCGGTGTTGCCTTTACGGTGATCGGTTTAAGTCTTGTCAGTATTGTCCCTTCAACAACTTTTGTATTACTGTTATTAGCAATAGGTGGTACTGGCGTAGCCGCATTTCATCCACAAGCAACGACTTATGCAGGAGCACTCGCAGCTGAAACACGGGGTATGGGTATCTCCATCTTTCTTACAGGTGGAAACATTGGACGTGCTATCGGTCCAGTTGTCCTTTTATTTATACCATACCGTTGGGGATACGGACACTTAATATGGGAAATGATACCTGGGTTACTGGTGGCTTTAATGGTCCCATTTATTATGAAATTTGAACACGAACTTGATTTAAGTGCTTCTGCTCGTGTATTATCAACTGAAGGAAAAAGCCAACCAGAATCATTTTGGTATGTTTCTCGACCTCACTTGCTCCCGCTAATTGTGTTGTTTGTAGTTGCTTCATTTCGTACGGTAACTGGGATAGGATTAGAAAACTTTCTCTCCATCTACTATGATGACCTGAAATATACAGATCAGATGCGTTCTTTAGTTGTCGCACTCTATATCTTTGCAGGGTCTATGGGAATCATGGGAAGCGGATGGGTCTTAAGTCGAATTAATACTGTAGTATTGTTGTTGTTTTCACTTGTAATTGCACCACCACTACTCTATGCTGCTTTACATACCCAAGGAATAACTTCACTTATATTTCTATTTTTTGGAAATGTAGTTCTTTCAAGTTCAATCACTTTGAATATAATATGGGCACAGATAATGTTACGTGGACATGAAAATATCGCATCAAGTTTTATGATGGGGGCATCGTGGGGAGTTGGTGGATTGTTGAATTTGATTGTTGGTGCTATGGCTGACACGTATGGATTACATATTGTGCTTGATGGGTTAGTAATGGTACCATTGATTGTTTCTCCGCTCGTGCTTTTTCTTCGAAAACAACCCGATTTATCAAAACCCAATTAAAGTTAGAATGCCCATAATACACTCAAAAAATGTGTGTTAATTAGATCACCTATGAGAAGGGCATAGTCAAGACGGAACTGCTTCAGTTGGATACCGATACCACTTGTAAAACGACTATCACGTAATCCAGTGCGTAATGCCAATTGAGGGGTGAGTTCATATTCTATACCGAGATGTGTTTGACCGCCATAACGAGCCTGCCATTGATATGAGACAATTAATTCTCTATTGAATAACAGGTTTGTGAAATAGGTAAGTCCTATATTTGTATTTGAAGGAATTGACTCTTTTTGTGCGGGGACGGTATTCCAAGTCAATGTCGTTTGAGATATATCTTGAAGATTAAAACCGAAAGCAAACCCGCCTACATTCTCCAAACCGAATATTGCATTTAAGTCAGGAAGGCGCACAAGCATACCTGCATCAAAACCGTAGCCACTGCTACCGTAATTAGCAAATTGAGATGTTGTCTCGTCAAGTTCACCAACACCGTTGAAACTTTGAAAGATAACCTTTGTATTTATACCAAACAAAAATTCTGGTGGAATTGAGTCTCTGCCAAAATTATCCCACCACGACTGACTAATGGTGAAACCTGAAGCGAGTGATAGGACATAAGCATTTTCACTATCATTTAGATATCCTGCTGGAATGAAATCTTGCTCTCTTGGACGGAATTTCGGATCGTTTTTTCGTTGTTCTGCACTGATATTGATGTCAAATGCTGGTACATCATAGTAAATGGGTATGTCATCAATCCCAGCACTTATCCACGACAAACCGATGGTTAGGTGTGGAATGATTTTACTAATTCCACTAACATTACTAAATGAACCTAATCCAGAACGGCGCGCTGCATGCATTAGACTTACCTGATACTTTTGGTCAATTCCTGCTATTCCTGCTGGATTCCAATATGTTGCGGTTGCATCGTCAGCGATGCTAACATAAGCACCTCCAAGTCCCAGTGCACGTGCACCAATTCCGTTAGTCAGAAAATCACCAGTATAGTTTTCCGCGGAAGCAGACATAACGACGAATAATATAATACCAAGAAAGGCAAGATGCTTTATTTTAGTCAATGTTTTACATCCCTCTCAAAGGAGTTGATTTGTTTTGATTAACGATTGAATATGGTAGTGTCAATCTTATTCTCTTACCTAAACAGAAGCGACACAAAGATCTGTATCAATAATTACACCATATTTAGATCAAACGATTTCCAATAGTATTGATAATCATTTGTATTCCACTCTTTATATATTTGTTCCCATGGCATCCGATTGAAATGTGGCAATAAAGATCCTTCCGTGACAGGTTGTGAACTGCCTTGATACCGGTAATCTACGGACAGACGAATCCTGTCAGGTGTCTGATTAGGTAATGCTTTATGTACGGCATGGCTATGAAAGAATAGTGCATCTCCTATTTCATAATCACCGGATACCCAATGCATTCCGTCAGCTTCTAATGGATCGGTATCAATCCCGACTCCTCCTGCGCCAAATGCCGGTTTGACAGGATATACACCAGAACGATGTGATCCAGATAATACAGTTAAACCACCCAAATATTTTGGACAGTCACCCAATGGAATCCACGCGGTGTAAGTTTCTTCTGTTCCTCTAATATGGATAAAATCTTGGTGCGCGGGTGTCGTAAATTTAGTGTTTTCGGGAAACATAATTCTTCCAATATTCCGCGGGTGCACCAATGTTTTTTCACCGAATAATTTGTCACACATATCCAAAATAGCAGGATGATGAGCAAACGCATGGAATGATTCCAGAGATTGAAATTCATCTAAAACGGGCCAATAACCGTCATCACCTTCCATGAATGGTCCACCAATACGGATTCCGTCCATTAGCGTTTCACCGCCCTGTGCCCAACCATGACGATGACAAATTTCCAAAAAATTCTGTCTCAGTTGTTGAATAGAATCTGTATCAATTAGTTTTCTAAAAAA
Organism: Candidatus Poribacteria bacterium; assembly: GCA_026710795.1. Classification (GTDB taxonomy): domain Bacteria; phylum Poribacteria; class WGA-4E; order WGA-4E; family WGA-3G; genus MSPOR6. The sequence continues at coordinate 71,136 of JAPOQK010000098.1, read as the reverse complement.
GAGGTATCCATCTTGACGCGCTTGTTCGCGAAGTTTATCTGGTTGACTTAAGAATTCATTTGATTCAGTAAATGGTTCAATTCTTGTCATAATGCACTCCTGCTCTATCTACACAAATAAATATATATTTACAGATACAAAGGTATAAGGTATTGTTATTATATCAACAAAGTAGTGGCAGAGTCAAATGCTATAGAATGACAATATTTTGTCAGATTAAGAATAGTACTTACAACAGCATGAAAGCTTAACATCAATAAATCATCCACAACTTTTGTTGATATAAAAGAAATTTTCTTCAATTATATATACAGACGCAATTAAAGAGAAAAGATATTGATTTTTTCATAGACATAATTATAGATTTTCTATAGCTTTTAAATGTGACCTTTTGCACGTCACTGTGACGTTAAGAATCCAGTCTGTACAAGGAAAGTGACGCGAATTTCACTTTTTTTATTTGCTCCCTTTTTGTTTGTTTTGTTCAATTTAATCCTCCAAATTGTTCCACATGCAACACTAAACATAGCAGCCGATATATTCTCACATTATAAACACGTGTTAATTATATAGTATCTATTTGTATATGTCAAATTAAAAGATGGAATTCTATATTGGATATATATTGGTAATATTATGTTTTTAGGATTTTGTCAGAATCACAGAAGGCACAGAAGGGATATACGGTCATTCAAAGTTGTTTTCAATGGATTTATGTTTCATTAGGATAGTTTTGAAATTACTCGTAATACCAATTCTAATATTTATTGTTCCATTACTGGATTCAACCATTGTTATTGATTGGAAATCTTTCTTCTGTAGGAGCGACCTCCCGGTCGCGACCAGTAAATCAACGGTATGAATGCCATTTAGGCATTCCCCCAAATCAACGGTATGAATGCCATTTAGGCATTCCCCGGGTCGCTCCTACAAGTAGTCCTCAGCAAATGGCACTTTATTTATTAGAAATGGTATAAGATGTCGGACTTCGATTTGCTCACTCCGACCTACGAAGAACTAAATAACCTTGACCTGAAGGTATTGAATGTTAACATATTATTTAATATGTGCTACAATTCGGATATAACAAATAGTTGGGAGGATTAAGATGCTTACCATCAAAAATATTGAAACAATACCCTTAAATATACCCTTTTACTGTGATCGGGTTAGTCGCCATATGAACCGTGCAGCAACACATGGTGAAAGAGTCTATGTTTACCGTACGGAACTTAGTAATGGTGTAATTGGATATGGTGATAACCTGTATGATGAATCAGGTAACGTTGACGGTTTAATAGGGAAAAATCCTTATGTATGTATGAATAATGATGGCGTTGGTTTTGGTATACAGATGTCCCTTTATGATGCCGTTGGTAAAACAGTAGGTGCGTCTGTTTCTGACTTGATAGGACCTAAAGTGCGTGATAGATGTCCTATATCTTGGTGGGATATTGACATGCCACCTGAAGATTGGGTTGCTGAGGTACAAGAATCGGTCAAACGTGGTTATACATCTGCAAAGCTAAAGGCAAGACCTTGGCGCGATATAATTGCACAGGTCAACGCTGTTGGTGATGCAGTTCCTGATGACTATCGACTTGATATTGACTTCAACGGTTTTCTGCTAAATGCAGACAATGCTATACCAATGTTACAGAAATTAGATCAACATCCCAATGTAGCTATCTACGAAAGTCCATTCTATCTTGGAACAGATTTAGAAGGTGCAGCGAGATTACAGGAAGCAGTAGAAAAAAGGATTGTAGAACACTGGAATGAATCTTGTCTGCATGCGCGATGTTGTGGTGGGTTTGTGGTTGGAGGTGGTGTCAATTCATTACAACGAACAAACGCACTGTGTGCTTCATTTGATCAACCTTTTTGGTTACAGATGGTTGGCACCGGTATTACTACTGCGTACTGTGTGCATCTTGGCTCTATTCTGTCACAAGCAGAATTACCTTCAATTACATGTCATGAACTGTGGGAATCTGATTTGCTTGAAACAAGGCTTGAAGTTATTGATGGTACAATTCAGGTTCCTGATACACCTGGTCTGGGAGTTACTATAGACGAGGATGCCTTAGCTGAATATCGTGTTGACCCATCTACACCAACCTCACAACAATTATTACAACAGAGCGACTATATTTGTAGGGTACATATACCAAATCAAGATGGAGGTGAAGACATTCACGATTTTACAAGTGAGGGAGAGTATTATCCTGCGTTTAGTGAAGGTAAATATCCGGGATTTGTGCCGGGAGTATGGATGGAGGTAGTTTAGGAGGCTTAGGTAAAATTCTGCAGTGCTCCAGTTGTGATACAGTTGGAGCATTTTTATGTAATTTCATCAAAATAATCAGAGTCTACACGTTTAATTTCGTAAGTTTTAGATGTGGAAACACCTATGTTATGTTTAATCATTAATTCTGTCAGTTTTTCTCCATTGATAAGTACAATCTTTTTTGTGCTACGGTCAGCAAATCGTTCAGCTGACGGAATAAAATCCGAAGTTGTAATGAAAATTCCTTTCTGTGCTCCTTCACCATCTAATGCACCGACAAAATCTCGTATTGGAGGTTCACCAACCTTATTTTCCCAGCGTTTTGCTTGAACATAGACCACATCAAGACCGAGTCTGTCTTCATTAATGATTCCATCAATTCCACCATCACCACTCCGTCCAACTGCTTCGGCATCTTCACGTGAACCACCATAGCCCATTGTAACAAGTAGGTCAATTACAAGTTCCTCAAAGAAAGCAGGTGTGTTGTTTTTTATTTCATCCAATAGTTCTATAGCCAATCGTTTATGTATGCTATGGAACATTTCATCAATGGTGTCAACGGTAAACTTATCTTCAATATGTTCTTCAGGACCATCTTCATAGGATACATCAGTATCATCTTTATCTAGTTTATCATCCTGAGCAAGGAAATAAGGTGTTCTATCACCACCAGGTTGTACTATTTTTCCATGTTTTTTGAGATTTCGAAATGCTTGAGCAACAAGGTAATAAAACTGGTCTATATAATGATTTTTACTTATTATCTTTGCATTGATTTGTTCTTCCGATAAATCAAAAATAACTGTTAACTTTTCTTTTGCTTCGGCAATAGTCATCCCTTTGGGAGGAAATACAATTTCAAGGATAGCCTTTCTTATTTCCTCAAGGGCAGGAACTAAAATCTGATATTTTTCACCAGTTTCAGGAATATATGCTGATCTTGTTGTGGTTGTAAAATCTTTCAAAATAACACTCATTTTGTTTTTTAAGTATGTATACACTATGACATATCTGACAAGTCTTGTCAATAAAGGATAAATATAGAGGTGTGTATAGTGTTGGCACATGTTTTCTGTCTGAATCACAGAATTCACAGAGGACACAGAAAACACAGAAAAGGACATGGTTTTTCAAGGTTGTTATCTTAGGATTAATTTTTGAACAGAAAAGAGTAATTCTGTGTCTTTAGTGATCTCTGTGAATTCTGTGATTCAGACTAAATATAATCGGGTATATACATTCCAATATGTAAGATCGAATAGTCAATATCAAAATCTTTACACACTCAATAAAAATACTTCTATGTAAATTTAATCCATTCAATTTTACTAACTATTGTTATACATTTTATTTATTATGCCAAGGATATCAGATGCCTCAGAAAGGTAATTCGTCATTATCCTATCTATATATTCAGACGAAATCCCATAAATAGCTTCAGCAATGGGACCAGTGATTGCACCAAGCGTGTCAGAGTCCCCGCCAAGAGAGATTGCGTTTCGTATAGCATCTTCAAAACTCTCTGATTCCAACGCACATGTTATTGCTTGAGGTACGGTTCCTTGACATGTCACATCAAATGAGTAGTTCGGTCGGATTTCGTCTACTGTTTTGGTAAGGTCATAACTATATTCGGTTGAGATTATTTCACGGATATTTTCCGGTTTTTCATTTTGATATGCGAGCCAAATAGCATGTGTTGTTGCGCGTGCACCTTTCATACCTTCAGGATGGTTGTGTGTGATTTCTGTCACTTTGTCTGAATCTGCAAGGGCAGCGTCCAGATCATCACGGTTCAGGAATGCTGCAGGTGATACACGCATTGCTGCTCCGTTGCCATAACTATTGTATGGTTTGGGAAGATTGTCATTTATCCATCGTCCAAACATTCCTCCGTATCCTCTCCCTGGATGTTTACAACACCACTTTTGCATTGTTTCTGCTGCTGGTAGGTCATGCAATAATATGTCTGCGACTGCTATGGTGCATACAGAATCATCTGTAAAAATACATTTGTCTGTAAAGAATTCAAATTTTTTGGTTTTGATCGGTTTCCTCTCATAGGTGGAACCAACAATGTCACCTATAATTGCTCCTAGCATAGTTGCTCCTTTTACTTATCCCAATATCGTATGTGTCAAAATTTTTGACATCCACAATACTATTTCATGCTTATGTGGTCATATACATATATTTTTTGCGATACTATTAGCATTTGTCAATTATATTTACAATTATCAATGCGTATATTATGATAACATATATACAACTATAATCCAACCACGGTACGAATTAGGAGAACGTAATGAACGAAGAATTATTTGTCAGTCAAGAATTTACACCCGTCAACGGGTTCACATCCGGTATAGAAGGACCTGCATGTGATTCTGATGGTAATCTATACGCAGTTAACTATGAACGTCAACATACAATCGGTAAAGTTACACCTGATGGAGAAGCAAGTGTATTTGTTGAATTATCAAATGGAAGTATTGGTAACGGTATTCGGTTCAGTAGCGGTGGATCTATGTTCATCGCGGACTATACGAACCACAATGTCTTAAAGGTGGATATGCTTACCCGTGAGATTAGTGTTCATTCACACGAACCGAGAATGAACCAACCTAATGACATCGCTATTGGTGCTAACGATATTCTGTATGCAAGTGATCCAAAATGGGGTGCTTCTACTGGACAACTTTGGCGAGTAGAGACAGATGGAAATGCTACACTCTTGGAAGGGGACATGGGAACAACGAACGGTATTGAGGTAAGTCCAGATGAAAAAGTGCTTTATGTTAATGAATCTGTCCAACGGAATATCTGGCGTTATGAGTTGTCGTCTGAAGGTGAAATAAGTAATAAACAATTGCTTATTCAATTTCCAGATTTCGGTATGGACGGTATGCGGTGTGATGTTGAAGGTAATCTTTACGTTACCCGTCACGGAAAAGGCACAATAGCAAAACTATCCCCTGAGGGTGAGGAACTATTAGAAGTAGAATTGACTGGTAAAAATTGCACTAATATTGCTTTCGGTGGTACTGATGGTTGCATCTGCTATGTTACGATGGCGGATCGCGGGAATGTAGAGGTATTTCGTGCAGACCTTCCCGGTAGAAGTTGGATGTTGTATCAAAGATAATTGACACAGAATGTTCTTTATGATAATCTAAGAATATCTTTAATTTAGGAGGAATCTAATGAAACAGGTATTAGTAATTTCGCTCCTTGTCTTAATATGTAGTACCATAGCTGCTGCAGACTTATTGGAAGGACTTGTACTATATATGCCACTTGATGAAGGTGCTGGCAATGAGGCAATGGATTTATCAGATAACGGATTTACAGGTGCTCTCAAAGGCGGAGCAAAATGGGTTGAAGGAAAATTTGGTGATGCTTTGGAATTCAGCGTCTCGGCAGATTTCGTTGAGATTGCTGACGACAAAGCCTTCCATATTGAAGATGAAATCACTCAAGCTGCATGGGTTAAACTCAATCGTCTACCTGGTGCACATGCTATTATCTTTGGCACTCGTGAGGGTGGTGGTGGAAGAAATATTGGTTTTGGTTACGGTATGAATCCTTCAAATGGCATCAAAGTTTGGACGAACGGTGCTGGTGGTGGGTTCAAGGATATCAACGATAATGCTACCAAACTTACACCTGATACGTGGTATTACCTTGCTTATACACACACCACTGCCAACAACGGTAAAGTTAAAATTTATTTAGATGGCAAGGTCACATCGGACCAAGATTCCGCCAATCCTGTAGCACCTGCAGGAACCACTGGCAGAATTCAGGTTGGTACATGGTCAGGTGAAGCTTGGCCTGGTGTCGTAGATGAAGTACGTCTTTGGAATCGTGCTCTATCTGATGCCGAAATTGAAATGAGCATGAACGTAGGTGGAGATGAACTTTTGGACGTCAATCCCAAGGATAAACTTGCTACTTCATGGGGAAATATTAAACAACTTCGTTAATTCAGTAAGGCGGCAATTCTTGCCGCCTTTTTCTTTTTATTTATAAAGGTCGGTAAATGTCTAAATTCTGTGTAAAATACGAACAAACATTAAAACGGCTTGAAAAAACTGCAAAACAGTATACCAATATAGCACCAGAAAACGGACAATTTCTATATATTCTAATCAGGTCAATTCAGGCACAAAATGTACTTGAAGTAGGAACAAGCAATGGATATTCTGCAATATGGCTTGCTGCTGCGTTAAAAGAGACCAAAGGGAGACTCATTACCTTAGAGTTTGATCCAATAAGAGCAGAGGAAGCACATGCTCATTTGGTTGAGGTAGGTCTTGAAGAAATAGTTGAGATACGTGTTGGGAACGCACTTGATGAAATCCATAAATGTGATACAACATTTGACCTTGTTTTTCTTGACGCAGAAAAAGATGAATATTTACGTTATCTTGAATTAGTGTTACCAAACATCCGTAAGGGTGGATTAGTAGTCGCTGATGATACTGTGACCATGCGAGATGAAATGTTGGATTATGTAGACTTTGTTTTCAACACACCACTACTTAATTCTGTTGACATTCCTCTGGATGATGGTATAATTTTAAGTTATAAAACTGATTAGTTGGTAGGTATTCCGTTTCCTCATTATTCAATGTCACTTGAATCCAAACTTTCCCATAAATCCACACGTTTCACAGAATCTGTCATCCGAGGCATGACACAGTTGTGTCTTCAGCACAATGCAATTAACCTGTCGCAAGGAACACCTGCCTATCAACCTCCTGAAGAAGTGAAAGCTGCAGCAATAGAGGCAATTCAAGATGGTTATAATCAGTATAGTATTACGTGGGGTGCCCCAGAGTTTCGTGAAGCAATCGCTCATAAAATGACAACTTTCAACGGTATACAAACCGATGCTGTAAGGAATGTAACCGTAACTTGTGGTTCTACAGAAGGCATGTTGTCTGCCCTCCTTGCGATTATAAATCCCGGTGATGAAGTCATCATTTTTGAACCCTTTTATGAAAACTACGGTCCGGATACTATTATTTCCGGAGCAAAACCTGTATATGTTGCCCTGCGTGAGACTTCCACAAATGGCGATGGAACAGAGTTTACATATGATCATGAGGAATTAAATAGGGCATTCTCCTCAGAAACGAAAGCAATAATTCTAAATACACCTAATAATCCACTTGGAAAGGTCTTTACACAGAATGAACTACAACATATTGCAGACCTTTGCTGTGAATATGATTGTATCGCAGTAACAGATGAAATATACGAGCATATGATTTATGATGGAAAGCCGCATATCAGCATTGGAAGTCTACCTAATATGCAGGATCGAACAATTACTGTATCGGGATTAAGTAAAACATATTCCATGACTGGATGGCGTTTAGGGTATGTTGTAGCACCAGAAACATTGACCAATGCTATCCGAAAAATGCATGATTTTCTTACAGTTGGTGCACCCCATCCTTTGCAGCGGGCAGGTGTTGTTGCCCTTAACTTGCCACAGAGTTATTATCAAGATTTGATAACAAAATATGACAAAAATCGAAAACGTCTTGTTGAAACTCTTACGAAGGCTGGCTTCCTTTGTGCCGCTCCAGAGGGTGCATATTACATTATGACTGACATTACCGAATTTGGCTTTCCTGATGACACAACATTCGCACATTGGTTGGTAAAAGAAATTGGTGTTGGTGGTGTGCCGGGAACAAGTTTCTATAGTAATTCAGACCTTGGAAAATCAAAGTTCCGATTTATGTTTAGTATGGCAGATGATATTCTGTTAGAAGCTGGTGAACGTTTGATGAAAATTAAATCCAAAATATAATCTTCGAATGGTTCATTTTCATACCATATATGTAAAGGAAAACTAATGGAAACAGTTCTTGATGATGAAACAAGAGAAATATATAAAACTGAAATTGAAGCACTTATTCAGCGTGATGAAAAATATATATCAATTAGTCCAGATGAACTTGATGCCATAGTAGAAGCATTTGATTTCACTTTAAAAAATGGTCGTGAGAAGGTTAGAGCACAAATGCTATACGATCTCATCCAAGTAAAAAAAGAGAAATAATATGCAGTTAGAACGGATTCGTCTCAAGACATTCGGTTGTTTTCAACAACAGGACTTTGAACTGTCTGACGGTATTAATCTCATTTTTGGTCCAAACTTTAGTGGAAAAAGCACACTTGTGAATGCGATCTTTTTCACCTTAACTGGGAAGCCGATAGTGCCACGAGTTGATGCTACATCAATAAAAAGTGCAAAAGCATATAGCGGAACTGCTGGACTCCAATTCAAAGTTGACGACGAGAGATACTTACTATTCAGAGGCACGCATAAACGATTCCAACTTAGACAGGAAATAAATGATGAATGGAAGATATTACTTGATGATAAACGTATTACAGTCGTTGAAGCAACATTGAAGGAACGATTTGGTTTCTCCTATGATAAACTGGCATTGACAACATTTCTTCGTGAAGGAGAGATATTTGAATTCCTTGCACGTCAACCTGCTACAAGACGAGATATACTATACGCGCTTTTAGGTATCGATAGATTAATAGAGGTACGAGAAAGATTCATAGATGCACGACGACTTGCCAAACGCGAAAGAGGAAGGATACAATCACATCAAAGTAGTTTGCGGGTCACAGCACAGAATACCAACAAAACTGACATTGAAGAAACTGAAGCAAAATTGAAAAATCTTGAGATCGCCTATAACATGGAAACAGGGGATGCAGAATTAATTACAGAGTGGAAACAGAACAGAAAAAATACACAGAAACAGTTAGATTTACTGAAACAAGAACAGACAAATAACTTAAGTGGCTTTAACGATCTCACACATTTACGTGGAATGACTGCGACTATTGAATCTGCTATTAAAGATACCATAGGATTAGAAGCTGAACGTGAGGAATTAATTAAAAAAGTCGGTAGTCTTGACACACAGATCAACGCTATAACTAATGTATGTAATACACTACGCAATCTTATAGAGAGCGATGATGGACAATGTCCTACATGTCATCAGAAGGTTGAAAGAGATGTGATCCAAAAGATTGTTGATGAAAAGGAAAATGAGAGATCACAACTTTCAACAGAATTAGAAAATGATAAGAAAACACTTGTTGAAAAAACAGATAATTTAGAAAGCAGACACGAACTTGAACAACGCTTAAATACACTACAAACACGCTTAACTCGGTTAGAACAAATAGATGAGGAAATCAAGCAAATCCAAGAACAACTCGATTCTATCACAGAGAGGTTAAATGAGAGAAGAGTACAGTTAGACACAGATACATCAAACCAAAATTTAACCACTTTAGATAAGAAGCAACTGAAAACACAAATAGATAGAGAACGCCAGAAACTTGATAGGTTGAAGCAGAATGATGCAGTTCAAAAAGATAGATTTGATAGACTTCAGCAAGTAAATGCTGAGGCAGAACATGTTGAGAAGACAACACTTTGTCTTGAGCTTGCTTGTGCTGGTGTGGAAAATACGATTAACACCCTTCAAAGGCAAATCCTTAAACCCGTAGAGACAGAACTCCAACGTTGGCTTGGTGAGATGGAATTGTTTGGACAATCACAGATTGATTTACAACGACAACATCTTCTTCCATCCCTAAATATAGATGGTGAGGATAGAAGCGTTATGTTACTCAGTGGGAGTGAAAAGATGTTCCTGTATCTCTGCTTCAAGGTAGCACTCGCGAAGGTTTTAGGCAATACCGGTTTCTTTGTTTTTGATGATCCAACGTTGCATTTAGATGGTGAAAGGAAAACATTGATGGTTGACTATATCCGTCAACTATCAAAAGAGTATCAAGTAATTGTTACCAGCTATGATGATCAAGTTCGAGAAGGATTAGATGGAGCACATTTGATAGAAATGAAACGTGAAATGCATGATTGACCAGATATAACCAAATATACACACATCATTCTGAGATATTAAGATATTGATTTAGAATTTAATTTGACATTATTTTAATAATGTGTTACAATAACAATGCTTTTGGGATTCCAAATACAATCCTGAAGAATATGCGGGAGTAGCTCAGCGGTAGAGCTCCACCTTGCCAAGGTGGAGGTCGCGAGTTCAAATCTCGTCTCCCGCTCCATTCGGTGGCGTAGCCAAGTGGTAAGGCCGGAGTCTGCAAAACTCCTATTCGTCGGTTCGATTCCGACCGCCACCTCCAACTTCAACTAAGGGCGGTTAGCTCAGGTGGCTAGAGCGTTTGCTTGACATGCAAGAGGTCACAGGTTCAAGTCCTGTACCGCCCATCCTACCAAAACCTGTGTATTACAAGTTGTGCTAACAACTCATGTGACCTGCTTTAGAAAAAAGAAATACTTATATACACTGCATTACTTTTTATGTATTTTATTCAAGACCATTGTGATTTGTGCTTTGCATAAGATTTTGCAATCCTTCCAGCAAAGGTATTTTACCACTATTGAAAACCTATGAATGAACAATACAATCGTATACCTAAGTACATCAAGTTATAGGGAATAAATATTTGTGTTTGAAAGGAATAAGACTATAATGACTAAGGAAATTGTGCCATCACTTTGTGCACATAGATACGCGATTCATTTTGATATTCATCCAAATATCTCTTATCTTAATCAAGACATCGTTGTTATAATCGCAGATTTATTACAACTTTTTCATCAATTTCCCGATGGTGTTTGGATATCGCAACAGTCCGTTGATGAGGGAATTGATTTTTGTAGGGTAAATTTCTGGGTGTTTTCCGTTACATCTGAAGGATTAAAAGAATTTAGCATCTGGTTTCAAGCTATATTTCGTGAAGCAGGAGTTACACAAGTATTGGAACGGATCGTGACCTGTGCATTAGATGAAGCTGATGGTATTGATGTAGAACTTTCAGATTGGACAAGGTTAAATGCTACTGAAACTGATATTCAGAAAACTATACAGACTGAACAAACAAAAAATAACATTGACATGTAATTCATGGTATGATACACTATATTCACATTAGAAATATCCGTCACTGACCTTATGAATTAGGGAGAAATAACTTGAAACGCGTATATTTCAGTTTAGTGTTGCTTTGTCTATGTTTTGTGAATATTGGGTATTCCTATACGGTAGATGAGGTATTCCAGAATTTCAAAACTGCATACGGTAAGTGTAGTAACTTCAGTGCAGATTTTGAGGAAACGACACTATATAAAACCAGAAAAAGTTTAAGTCGGGGTAGATTTACATTCGGAAAACCTAACCTGCTAAACATGGAATATGTCTCACCAAAAGATTTAAATAAGGTTGTGAAAACAATCGTATTAGATGGTGAGTTTGTATGGTCTTACACACCACTCCTAAATGAAGTCAATAAACAGAAGTTGCCAAACCAACAAAGACAAGAAATCCTACCGGGAACGGGGGCATCTTTGGAGGATTTATCAAGCAACTGGAATATGAAATTAGTGCCTGATGAAGCAGCGAATAAAAAAGGTATATATCAAATACATTTGACTCCAAAGCAAAATCTGTTAAACAGATCTGCGAATCAAAACAATAAAGGTGATGATATACAAAGAAATCAGGAGGGTGGAGGTGTTAAGGAGATACTTGAAATATGGGTTAATAAAAGTGAATGGTTTCCCGTTCAATTTGGATACGTGACTGTATATGAAGATGGAAGTCGTCGAAATGTTGTTATGAAGTTGTCAAATATAGTACGAGATAAGAAGTTGCCTAATGACGTTTTCAAATTTGTTATTCCTAAAGATGCCGAGATAATTGATCTTTCAGAAAATTAATTATATGAAATTTCCTGACATATTACGACTGGCGAATCTCCTTACTTTTTCCCGGTTATTGTTAACACTACCGTTTTTTTTATGTTTTCGTGCTAAATTGATGATACCAGCGGCTGTTTTTTTTAGTTTAGCTGGTATAACAGATTATTACGACGGTAAGATTGCCCGGAAACGAGGCACTACCAGTTTTGGGAGCTTCATTGATTCGGTAGTTGACAAAATTTTAGTTGCCGCGGCATTAATATGCTTTTACCTTTTTCAACACGAAAATCTAGCTGAGGGTGTCGGTCTAATCCCTATCTGGATGGTATTAGTTATACTTGGACGAGAATTAATAATTACCGTCTTTCGTGTATTATTTGTTGCCATGCATGGAGAGGTAATATCAGCAAATCGATGGGGAAAATATAAAACCGCAGCTCAACTTATTGTCATAATTATTGGTTTAGTCCTACTTAGTTTAAATGGTATTTCCGAATTTGTAATACATCACAATGGACCGATATATTTTATGATGTACCTACCTTTAGTATTGACTGTTGTCTCAGGTATAGAGATATTGTATGGAAACCTGAAGACATTATCGGTATAGAACACGAACGCGATAAATCATACTTGAGGTAAAAATTAAATGAAATCAAATACTATAAGGTGTTTTGTCGCTATTGAGATACCTAATAGAATTCAGGAGATATTAGGTGAGGTGCAAGCACAAATACGTTCAAAAATTGGCTTTGCCTCGTGGACGAAGATTGGGAATTATCATATTACATTGAAGTTTCTTGGAGATGTAGAAGACCGTAACGTGGATAAAATCAGATCTGCATTAGAAAAAGTCGCTAAAGGGAATGAACCATTTCCTATAGAAATTGGTGGAATAGGTGCATTTCCAAATTTTGTGCGACCACGAGTATTGTGGGTTGGCTTAAACCGGGGTGCTTTACCAACAACATCACTTGCAAATACAATAAATAGTGAACTACACAAGATAAATTTTTCTAAAGAAGATCGATTTCACCCACACTTTACGCTTGCACGGTTGAAAAGACCTATAAATTTGAAACCATTTTCAAGATTATTTGAGAATTACAAAATCGTTGACGGAACATTGCATACTGTTGATAAAATTACACTCATTAGAAGTGAATTGCATCCTGATGGTGCTGTCTATACACCGTTAAACAAATATTCTATTGGACAGGAGATAGTACATAATGGCAAATGACGAACAAAAAAAGTCGGAAGAAAATTTGAATTCAGAAGAACCACAAATAACTGCAGAGAAAAAGAAAGCAGTAGACCAAGCCATCTCTCAAGTAGAACGTGCTTATGGTAAAGGCGCGATTATGCGGCTTACTGATAATGAAGTTGTTCCTGTGGAAGCAATTCCTACAGGTGCTCTATCTCTTGATTTGGCTTTGGGGGTTGGCGGAGTACCGCGTGGAAGAATAATTGAAGTATTTGGGCATGAAGGCACGGGAAAAACCACTTTGGCACTCCACATCGTTGCTGAAGCACAGAAAATGGGTGGAATCGCAGCTTTTATTGATGTTGAGCATGCATTGGATACAACTTATGCACGAAATATAGGTGTCAATCTTGAAAATCTGTTAATCTCACAGCCAGATGCAGGTGAACAAGCATTAGAAATCGTTGAAACCCTTATCCGTAGCGGTGCCATAGATGTTGTTATCATTGACTCGGTTGCTGCATTAACGCCACAAGCAGAGATCGAAGGTGAAATGGGTGATGCACATGTAGGCTTACTACCTCGTTTGATGTCTAAGGCATTAAGAAAGTTGTCGGGAGTAACGAATAAATCGAAGACATGTGTTATTTTCACAAATCAAATCCGACAAAAAATTGGTGTGATGTTTGGTAATCCAGATACTACACCGGGTGGTCTTGCCTTGAAGTTTCACGCATCTGTCCGATTAGAAATTCGTCGTTCTACACAAATTAAAGAAGGGACAGACGTACTCGGTAACAGAGTCCGTATAAAGGTTGTAAAAAATAAGGTCGCACCACCTTTCAGAGAAGCCGAATTTGATGTAACTTTTGGTAAAGGTATCTCTAAAGAAGGCACCCTATTAGATATTGCTGTTGAGGCTGGATTCATAGAGAAAAGAGGATCATGGTTCTCATATAATAATGAAAGAATTGGTCAAGGTAGAAATAATGTAAAAACATATTTGGAGGAGAATCCAGAAGTTACTGCTGAACTTGACAGAAAAATCCGAGAAAACATCGGTTCACTTTTAGACTCTGTTGCAGGATCAATTCCAAGTGAAGAAGGTGAAGAAGAAGTTGACACTGGATTTGAGGATACGTCTGCTACCACAAGTATTGACGATGATGACATTTAGGTTTTTTGATCAATCAATATCAAGTAATATTGAAATCCTATTTGTAAGTGGAAATATACCACACAATAATGTTTTTTCTTGATGTATATATTTGAACATGTTATACTTTTAGGCACTAATGTTGGTACATCAAACCTATCAACATTCTACCATACCATCAATCTTTTCAATGGAAAGTGAGAATATATTGTATGGCTAGCAAAAGAGATACCTCATCCGAGTTACTGAAAAATTCTGATATTGATGAAACTGCATCGGATCAAGCAAATTATCCTCAACGGATTCGTGAGTTGAATTGGCAGATAGAGATGCTTGAGAACGAAGTCAGCGATTTGCGAAGGCAACTCAGTACTGCCCCTAATGATGATGTTGATGCGCGTCTTTACGAAATGACACGTGAACTTATGCAGTCGCACCGTCAAAATCGAAAACTTAGAAATACGCTTCAAGAAGCTAAAGAAAAACTTGAACTATTAAAAGAAAAGGTCAAGCAGCTCAGCGCGCCTCCAAATAACTACGGCATTTTTCTCGGTGTAAATGATGACAACACAATTGATGTTGACATCGGTGGAAAAAAGTGGCGTGTCAATCACGATCCCTCAATAAATCCCAACCAAATTCATGTTGGACAAGAAGTCATAGTCAATAGTGGCTTAAATGTCGTTGCGATTAAACCTCCAGAAAAACACGGTGATATTGTTAAGATTAAAGAAGTTCTGGAAACTGATCGTGCGGTTGTTAGTCTTCGGACAGATGAAGAACAGGTTGTACGTATCTCAGATGCGTTAAAAAATGAAACCTTAAAAATAGGTGACCCTGTTTTGCTAAATCATACCAGTGGAATGCTTCTTGAAAAACTTCCAAAACGTGAACTGGATGACTTACTGCTTGAAGAAGTACCGGATATAAATTACACTGACATTGGTGGACTGGACACACAGATTGAAGCAATTCGAGATGCTATTGAGATGCCATATCTGTATCCAGATGAATATCGTGAATTTGATCTTACACCGCCAAAAGGTGTGTTACTGTATGGACCACCAGGATGTGGAAAGACATTAATTGCACGAGCAGTTGCCAATTGCTTAGCCGAACGGATGCGTCAACAGAACGATAGGGATGATGTTAAAGGATATTTCATAAATATTAAGGGACCTGAACTTCTCAATAAATATGTTGGGGAAACAGAGCGAAAGATAAGAGAAGTTTTTCAAAAAGCACGGGATAAATCAAAAGAAGGTTTCCCTGTTGTCATTTTCTTTGATGAAATGGATTCTCTTTTTAGGTCGCGTGGTATGGGAATATCATCAGACATGGAGTCTACACTTGTACCACAGTTCCTTTCAATGCTTGATGGCGTTGAAGACTTAAGAGATGTTATTGTTATCGGTGCAAGCAATAGACAAGACCTTCTGGATCCTGCCGTGCTGAGACCCGGTAGACTTGATGTGAAGATTAAAATAGATCGTCCTAATATTGATGGTGCCAAGGATATCTTTGCTATCTATCTAACTCCTGACTTACCGTTCGCCAAGACAGAAATGGAAAATTTTGATGGTAATACAAAAGATGTAACAGAACACCTTATATCTGAAGCTGTTCAAGCGATGTATGCTACTACCGAAGAAAACCGTTTCATAGAAGTGACTTACACGCGGGGTGAACGCGAGACCCTCTTTTTCAAAGATTTCGTTAGTGGCGCAATGATTAAGAACATCGTTTCAAGAGCAAAGAAGATGGCGATAAAGCGGCTAATCAGTTCTGAAGGAAAGGATAAGGGTATTTCGCTTGATGATCTTGTAACAGCTATACGTGAAGAATATCGGGAAAACGAAGATCTTCCAAATACAACTAATCCAGATGATTGGGCAAAAATTTCCGGTAGGAAAGGCGAAAAAATCGTTAATATCCGAGCCTTGATTAATGAACCTGAGACACGTAGGAATCCAGAAATGCGAATTAGCAAGGGTGGAACATATCTCTAAGAATGAAATTCCACTAAATTTATTATCTATCGAAAGTAAATAATGACAGCACCAACAATTATCGGCACCGAAACTGAGTTCGGCATCTCAGTCAAAAATGCACGAGAACAAGATCTTGTAGCAGCATCAACACTGGTTGTAAATGCCTATAATAACCGTAATATTCCAACAATTTTGTGGGACTATGCACAAGAAAGTCCATTGATGGATGCACGGGGTTTTACGGTTGAAGGTGAAAATCCTACTTCAGATGATGCAAATAACAGTGTCATTAACGATATTTTAATAAATGGTGGAAGGTACTATGTTGATCACGCACATCCTGAATATTGTACACCTGAATGCACAAACGCACGAGACTTGGTAAAATACGAAAAAGCAGGCGAACTTATCTTAGAGTTAAGTCGTCTCACTGCTGAACAACTACTATTGGATAATCAGGAGATAATAATATACAAAAACAATACAGATTATAAAGGACATAGTTACGGAGCACATGAAAATTATTTAATGTCGCGTAAAATCCCTTTCACTGATATTGTTGATGGATTAACACCATTTCTTGTGACACGTCAAATTTTCACAGGTAGTGGAAAGGTAGGGGTAGAAAACGGAACTGAGGATACCGATTTCCAAATCTCGCAACGTGCAGATTTCTTTGAAAAAGAGGTGGGACTTAGCACGATGGTTGAACGTCCAATAATCAACACTCGTGATGAACCACACGCAGATTCCAAATTATATCGTCGTTTACATGTCATTGTTGGTGATTCAAATATGTCTGAATTCACCATTTACTTGAAAGTCGGAATTACTGCTCTCATCCTGAGATTAATCGAAAAAGGTGTTGTTGGTAGTCAATTTGCTTTACAAGATCCTGTAGCAGTGATAAAATCTGTATCACGAGATTTATCTTGCAAAAACAAAATTGCCCTGAAAGATGATCGGAATTGGACTGCTATAGAAATCCAACAAGCATATCTGGAACTTGCACATCAACACTTATCAAATGAGGAACGAACTCCAGTAGTAATAGATGTATTGGAAAAATGGGAATTTGTACTAAGCAGTTTGAAATCTGATCCAATGAGTATGGGACAACATTTAGATTGGGTGATTAAGAAAAAACTGATTGATGCGTATATTAATAGACACGGTTTTAAATGGACAGACTCGCGCGTTCGCATGCTTGATCTTCAGTATCATGACCTTCGTCCTGAAAAAGGACTTTATGCTCGGTTACTCAAGAACGGACATGTAGAACGTATATTGTCACAAGAGGAGGTCGTTCATGCAATTCAGCATCCTCCTTTAGACACACGCGCATATTTTAGAGGAACATGTTTACGAAAGTTTCCAAACAACATTCACAGTGTAAGTTGGAATTCAATTGTTTTCAATGGACCCACAGGATTTGATAAAATAATGATGGAACGTCCACATTTTGGCACACAAGCAATTATAGGTGAATTATTGAACTCATGTAGCGTTGATGAACTCGTTAACAAAATCCGTTTTGATGACTAATGATCTTGTTGAAAAAGAGATTTACCCGATGGAATTATGTTAGATAATACAGGAGACGGTACTACCGTAACCTTGATATTAAAAGGAGTACAACATGCCACGCGAAAAACAGCAAGAATACAGAGATCACCACATTAATGAAAATGAGGAGATCCAACCAAATTCCGAAATTAAGGACAACGTGGACGATTTGACTGACGATTTAGACGCTCTTCTTGATGAAATTGATGAGATTTTAGAAGAAGATTCCGAGGAATTCGTTGAAAACTTTATCCAACGTGGAGGTCAATAGGATTGCTCAAACCCCATGACTATGGAACAACCGATTTTCTACAAATTCTGAAAAGTCGTTCCCCTGAACATGTTGCTGACTGGACCCGACTGAACGGTATGCAGGAGAACTTTCCACACAATTTCTTGGAAGGAACTACTGTTCTGGCACTTGTATATGATAAGGGTGTTATTATTGCTGGTGACCGTCAAGCAACAGAAGGATACCAAGTTGGGGAAAGACGAATAAAGAAAGTGTTTAAAATTGACAGACATTCTGCTATTGCAATCGCTGGTGTTGCTGGACCTTGTTTTGAAACAGCAAAACTATTCCAAGTTCAAGTGGAGTTCTACGAAAAAATGGAAGGAACTTCATTAAGTTTGGATGGACAAGCAAATTATCTTTCAAGCCTTGTCAGGACAAATATAAGTTTAGCTATGCAAGGTCTAATTGTCCTACCCTTATTTGCGGGTTATGACTTAAAACAGGGGAAGGGTCGGATATTTAAATATGATGTTCTTGGTGGGAGATATGAGGAAGATGCCTATTATGCAATCGGTTCTGGTGGAAAAGATGCAAGGTCTACCTTAAAAAAGATATTTCATCCAGAAATGAATCAAGAATTTGCATTAAAGGCTGTAATAGAGTCAATTTGGGATGCTGCAGATGAGGATATCGCTACTGGCGGTCCCGATTTAATTAGGAAAATCTTTCCTACTTTGACAGTTATCACAGAAGAGGGTGTATCGGATGTCTCAGACGAAACTGTTGAAGGTATGTTCCATGAATTAGTCTCACGTTTAGAACAATAGTAAGTCTGTATTCATTTAGTTTTATAATTGAGGGAACAATGTCAACGCCATATTACGTTTCACCCGATCAAATTTGGGAAGATAAAAAGGTCTTTGTTGATCGGGGTATTGAACAAGCAAAGGAGGTGGTTGTATTAGAGTACAACAACGGCCTTCTAATGGTAGCCGAGAACCCACGTAGAACAATATTCAAGATTTCTGAAATTTACGATAGAATCGCGCTTGCTTCAACTGGACGTGTTTCAGAATATGAGGCACTTCGAGTAGCTGGTATTCGTGAAGCAGAGGTTAAAGGATATACCTATTACCGGGAAGATGTTACCGGGAAATGGTTGACAAACCTATACTCACAACACATGAGTGCAATCGCACAAGGATGGGATGTAAAGCCACTTGAGATTGAACTTCTTGTATGTGAGGTGGACAGTAACCCTGAGACAAGAAGTCAGATTTACAAGATCACTTTTGATGGAACCTATGAGGAAAGCGAAAAGTTCGCTGTAATAGGCGGAAGAGCAGATGCTATTACTGAAAAACTGAATGAAACCTTCACAGATGGTTTAGAATTAGCAGATGCCCTGCAGCTTGCCTCACGCGCTTTTGAATCTATTGAAGTAGACGAATCGGAACCGTATGAGATAACACCACATACAATAGAAGTTAGTTGTCTTGATGCGACTTCTGGACGCCGTAAATTTCGTCGGTTTTCAGTTGAAGAGATAGCAGAGATATTTAACCATGCATCGTAGAATATACGGATTGGAAACCGAATACGGAATCATCTGTACCCCAGACAAAAATAGAGGCAAAAAATTAACTGTACAGAATGTTGTAATGTATCTATTCCGAGAAATAATTTCTGGACGAATGTATCCTGATGTATTTCTTGAAAACGGTGCGAGGTTTTATCAAGATATTGGATGCCATCCTGAATATGCAACTCCTGAATGTGATGATGTCATTGAACTTGTGGCGCACGATAAAGCAGGAGAAAGAATCGTCACTCGGCTCGCAACAACAGCTGAACGGAGAATGCGTGCTGACGGTTTTCGCGGAAGAATCTCAATTTTTAAAAATAACTTAGATACTGTAGGAAATACATACGGCTGTCATGAAAACTATCTAATGGAACGCGAAAAAGTTAGTTTTCGGCAGTTAGCATCACAGCTCATTCCTTTTTTCGTCACCAGACAAATATATACCGGCGCGGGAAAGATTAAACGAAGCGACCAAGGTTTCTATGAGATTTCCCAACGCGCACAACACATCCGCGAAGAAATTTCAATCGCTACAACTACCGCCCGCGGTATTATAAACACTCGCGATGAACCCCACGCTGACAGAGAAAAATATAGACGCTTGCACGTCATCGTAGGTGATTCCAATATGTCCGAATTTTCAACATTTTTGAAAGTCGGAACAACTGGTATCATTCTCCGTATGATTGAAGACCATTTTATAACGGAACGTTTTGCTCTACGAAACTCTGTGCAAGCCATACACGAAATATCTGAAGATATTTCATGTAAACGACTCATTGAACTTGAAAACGGAAAACGGCTTTCTGCAATAGAACTTCAGTGGCTATACTTCGAATGTGCAAAACGGTATCTGGCACAAGAAGAATCTGACCCAACGACCGACGAGATTATGACACGATGGGAATACGTAATGAATGGACTTGAAAAAGACCCGCTGCAATTGGATCGTGAACTTGATTGGGTCATCAAAAGAAAATGGATAGAGACTTATGTCAAACATCGTTCACTTGACTGGAATTCCGCAGAAGTAAGACGTTTGGATTTAGAATATCACAATATACGTCAAGATACCAGTGTATATTATAAAGCAGAAAAACGTGGATTAACCGAAAGGATTTTGGACGACACACAGATTCGTAGAGCGATGCATTCCCCTCCAGAAAGGACAAGGGCAAAGTTCCGCGGCAGATTTATCAAACTTGTAAATAATGGAAAAGTCCTTTGTGGTGTAAACTGGAGTTATATACAACTGTATGAACCGTATCAAAAACTCTATCTATCAACAGACCCCCTTGAACCTGAATTTGAAGAAGCAAGTCGTATGATTTATTCGATCTAATTTTTACTGTAGTCAGTTGTGGAAAACGTTAACCAGTTTTCAGTACAAACCATAATCAATACACTGACTGCTTTCAGACCACAATCAATAATTGGAGGAATTTAATGACTCAACCGAAGTATGTTTACTTCTTTGGAGCTGGTGAAGGTGAAGGTGATGCCACCATGAAACTCTTACTCGGTGGTAAGGGAGCAAACCTTTCTGAGATGACTAATCTCGGCATACCAGTACCTCCCGGCTTCACGATCTCCACTGAAGTATGCAAATTCTATTATGATAACGATAAGAAATACCCTCACGGTCTTGACCAACAAATTACCGAGAATCTACAGAAATTAGAAGATGCATTGGATGCAAAATTTGGAGATACAGAAGACCCACTACTTGTTTCTGTACGCTCCGGTGCTGCTGTTTCAATGCCCGGTATGATGGATACAATCCTAAACCTCGGTCTCAATGACGATGCAGTGAAGGGGTTAATCACAAAGTCTGGTAACGAACGCTTTTCTTACGATGCATACCGTCGATTTGTTCAGATGTTCGGTAATGTAGTGTTACGTGTTGACCATGACGAATTTGAACATCTGCTCGAAGAAAAGAAAAAGAACAAGGGTGTCACTTTAGATACGGAATTGGAAGCATCTGATCTGCAAGAACTCGTCAATGAATTCAAGGGTGTTATTAAGCAGAAAACAGGAAGCGATTTTCCTGATGAACCCCGTCGTCAGTTAGATATGGCACGCGATGCTGTATTTGAATCATCTGGAAATCCACGCGCGATCACCTACCGTCGTATTAACGATATTTCAGAAGAACTTGGACGGACTGCTGTGAATATCCAGGCAATGGTATTTGGTAATATGGGGGGAAGTTCTGGCACAGGAGTTGCTTTTTCTCGTAACCCCTCGACAGGGGCAAACCAGTTTTATGGTGAATTCCTTATGAATGCACAAGGGGAAGATGTTGTTGCTGGTATCAGAACGCCATTACCAATATCGGAATTAAGAAATATCAATTCAGAGGCGTATGATGAATTAGTCGCTTTCGGATTGAAATTAGAAAAGCACTATAGCGACATGCAGGATGTAGAATTCACAATACAAGACGGTACGCTCTACATGCTGCAAACACGTAATGGAAAACGAACCGGACAAGCAGCAGTACGTATCGCTGTTGAGATGGTTGAAGAAGGCTTGATTGATAAAGAAACTGCCTTAACGCGTGTCCCAGCCAACGATCTTGATCAATTGTTACATCCGAGTGTTGACCCTGATGCCTCTGTTGAAGTAATTGCTCAAGGTTTACCAGCATCCCCAGGTGCTGCAGTTGGGAAAGTTGTGTTCACTGCACTCCGAGCAGAAGAACTTGCCGCTCAAGGTGAAAAAGTCATTCTCGTCCGTGCGGAAACTTCACCAGAAGATATTGGTGGTATGGATGCAGCTGAAGGTATTTTGACCGCCCGTGGCGGTATGACAAGTCACGCTGCTGTTGTTGCACGCGGTATGGGAAAATGTTGTGTTGCTGGATGTTCTGATCTATTTATAAATGAGAAAACATTAGAATTTATCGTTGGTGGAAAACGCTACGTAGAAGGTGATTTCATTACCCTCAACGGTTCTACTGGAGATGTGCTTAGTGGACAAGTATCCTTAATTCAACCTGAACTCAGTGGACAATTCGGGATTCTTATGGAATGGGCAGATGAAGTCCGAACATTGGACATTAGAACCAATGCAGACACACCAGAAGATGCGAAAAATGCACGCGGATTCGGAGCAGAAGGTATAGGTCTCTGTAGAACTGAACATATGTTCTTTGGAACAGGGATTGATGCGGTCCGAGAGATGATCCTTGCAGATGACACATTTGAACGTAAACAAGCACTGACAAAACTACTTTCACACCAACGATCAGACTTCATCGGTATCTTTGAGGCGATGGCTGGATATCCGGTTACAATTCGCACACTTGACCCGCCATTACATGAGTTCCTACCGAAAAATGAATCTGAAATTACTGACCTCGCTGAAAGGATTAATGTTGATGCACAAAAACTACGTGAGCGCGTAGAGGAGTTACATGAATTCAATCCAATGCTTGGACATCGCGGATGTAGACTTGGTATTGTTTATCCCGAAATCACAGAGATGCAAGCACGAGCAATCTTTGAAGCGGCAGTAGATGTTTCAAAACGCGACATCAAAATATTACCAGAAATTATGATTCCTCTCGTTGGACATGTCAACGAATTCTCATTACAACGTAAAGTTGTTGATGATACTGCGGAAGAAGTCTTTAAGGAGACAGGTAGTCGAGTTGAATACCTCATCGGAACGATGATTGAACTACCCCGCGCAGCACTTACTGCTGACAAAATTGCTGCAGAAGCTGAATTCTTCTCTTACGGCACAAATGACCTTACCCAAACAACATTCGGTATGAGTCGGGATGATGCAGTGAAATTCCTTGACGATTATGTCAAAAATGGAATTCTCGAATATGATCCATTCCAAGTTTTGGACCAGGAAGGTGTTGGCACTTTATTGCAGATTGGATGTGAAAAAGGACGCGAAGCACGACCTGATCTGAAAGTTGGTATCTGTGGTGAACATGGCGGTGAACCACATTCAGTGAAGTTCTGCTACGGTTTAGGATTCGACTATGTTTCCTGTTCCCCATTCCGTGTACCAATCGCTCGTTTAGCTGCAGCACAGGCTGTCATTGAAGCAAAAGCATAACGGATATTATAGATGTTGTAACTATAGGCGTGTGTTCAGTTTATGTTCACACGCCTATTACTTTATCCAAATTCCATGATACAAAATCGGTTGAATTACACATGCGTTATATGGTAAATTGTGAATAGCAAATCCTTTATGTACACAGTAGGAGGTTCAAGAATGGAAGTTCATGAAGTTCACCAAGTATCCTCTGAAGAAATACCCTCTGAGATACCTAAGATGACATTAGAGGAATTCCTTGAAAGTGATTTAGAGGGATATGAATATATTAAAGGAGAATTAGTGCCAATGCCGCCAACGTCTGTAGAACACGGTGACATTAGTATGAATTTAGTTTCACCATTAAATTTGTATGTTCGTGATAATCATTTGGGACGCGTCTATGTGCCAGATACAGGTTTCCAAGTTGGTGAAAGGATACTAATACCTGATATTGCCTTCATTTCAACAGACGGAATCCCAGATGACAAAAGTAAAGCATTTCAGGTTCCGCCAGATCTTGCAGTTGAAGTCATATCTCCAACCGATACAATCCTCAGAGTTGAAGAAAAGGTATTTGCATATCTTGAAGCAGGTACACAGTTGGTATGGGTTATCAAACAGCGTTCAAAAACTGTAAATGTATATCGTTCAGAAACAGATATAACACTCCTCACACGAAACGACACACTCAGCGGAGAAGAGGTTGTTGAAGGATTCTCGTGTCAGGTAGCAGAACTTTTCGAATAGTATTCAACTATTCACATGTTCTCATTGAAAGGATAAAAAATGTTAATCGCAGACGTAAGCAAAATTGAAGGACGAACATACCCAGCACGTCGACGCACAAGAAATCTTGTCGGTGGAGCATCACCGATACAGATAAATGAATTCAGTATGGGGTTCGTGGTATTAGAGCCAAACGGAGGACAAGTCCCATGGCATAATCACGAACAGGAAGAAATCTACTTTATTGTTGAAGGTGAAGGTGAAATGTGTCTTGGTGAAGAACGTCAAACGATTTCTGCTGGACAAACCGTGTTCATTCCTTCTTGGGTTTTCCACCAGTTAACGAATACCAGCGACACTCCAATGCACATGGTCTACTGTTATGGTCCAGCAGGTGATGTTGACCACTGGAAACAGGAACTCGCTGGCACACTCCCAAAAGCAGGTATTGATGTGCCTCCACTCCCAGAAGGCGCGGCTCCTCAATGCACAGACAAACCTAAAGAGTAGATTGTTAGTATAATTCTCTATAATACTAAATTGAATGTAAAGTCTCCCTGGAAATAAATAAGGATTGTAAATGACCAACCAAACCTCAAAAACACATCGTGTCGGTATCATCATGAATGGCGTTACCGGCAGGATGGGAACTAATCAACATCTCATTCGCTCCATATTAGCAATAGCAAAAGACGGTGGGATTCCAATAGGTGATGGTGAAGTGATAATGCCTGAACCATTTCTTGTTGGTAGAAATCCTGCGAAATTAGAAAAGTTATCTGAAACCACCGGTGTGGAAAAGTGGAGCACAGACCTTGACGCTGCCCTTGCAGACGATTCATATACAGTATATTTTGATGCTCAGGTTACCTCTCGCCGTGTTAATGCCGTCAAAACTGCAATTTCTGCCGGAAAACACATCTATATTGAAAAACCCTCTGCAACAACGAGTACGGATGCATATAGTCTATATGAACAGGCTGCAAAAGCAGGACTAAAGAACGGTGTTGTTCAGGATAAACTCTGGCTACCCGGTATACAGAAACTAAAAAGATTGATAGATGCTGATTTCTTCGGGAAAATTATCGCTGTTCGTGGGGAGTTCGGATATTGGGTCTTTCAAGGGGATGCTATTCCAACCCAACGTCCTTCATGGAATTATCGTGCAGAAGATGGTGGTGGTATTATTCTTGATATGTTTAGCCACTGGAGATATGTGTTAGATAATCTATTTGGTTCAGTCAAAGCGGTATCCTGTATAGCAACAACACATCTTCCCAAACGTTGGGACGAGTCTAATGAACCGTATCAATGCACTGCAGAAGATGCAGCTTATGCTACATTTGAATTAGATGGTGGAATTATTGCGCATTTTAATTCATCCTGGGCGGTTCGTGTTCGCAGAGATGACCTGTTGACGATACAAATCGATGGATTAAAAGGTTCCGCTGTTATCGGTTTAAGAGATTGTTGGATTCAACCCTTATCTGGCACGCCACGTCCTGTTTGGAATCCTGATATTGAACAACCGATTAAATTCTTTGATGGTTGGCTAAAAGTACCTGAACAAGAGACCTACGAAAACGCTTTCAGAGCACAATGGGAGTTGTTCCTTCGGCATGTCGTTGCAGATGAACCCTTCCCATGGACTCTACTTGAAGGTGCTAAAGGTGTCCAGTTAGCAGAAATAGGAATGGAATCTTGGAAAACACGAAAATGGATTGATTTACCTGAATTATCACCTATTGTATGATTTTTCTACAGAAGTGAGTACATCAAATGGCATCAAAAGTAATTCTAGAGAAAATAGATGAGTACCGATGGCGTATACCGAAAAGTCACATGAAGGGAATGCGTGTAGACGGTATTATTTATGCAAATGAAAAATTACTGAATCAGTCAAAAAGCGATGAGGCATTACAGCAGGTAGCAAATGTCGCACATCTACCCGGCATTGTGAAACATTCACTCGCAATGCCAGATCTTCATTGGGGTTACGGTTTCGTTATCGGAGGGGTTGCTGCTACTGACCCACAGGCAGATGGTGTCGTTTCTCCCGGTGGTATAGGCTACGATATTAATTGCGGGGTGCGGTTGATCCGAACTAACCTTAATGCCAAACAATTAGAAGGCAAGGCAAAAGGACTCATTGGAGAACTCTTTGATAATGTTCCATGTGGTGTTGGCTCCAAAGGAAAGATCCAACTCTCTCTTAATGAAGAGCGATATATGTTAGAAAAGGGTGCAAATTGGGCAATTGAGCGTGAATACGGACACCCCAAAGACCTACAATTTACAGAAGCATCAGGAATCCTTCAACATGCTAATGCTGATGCTGCAAGCCAACGTGCATTAGAACGCGGCAAAAACCAACTCGGTACACTCGGTTCAGGAAACCATTTTCTTGAAGTACAAGTTGTTGACCGTATCTTTTACCGTGAAGCTGCTAACGCTATGGGATTGAGCGAGGGAAATATCTGTGTCATGATCCATACAGGTTCACGCGGATTTGGTTATCAAATCTGCGATGAGCATGTAAAGAGCTGGGTCCAAGTAACAGAGAGATACGGAATAAACCTACCCGACAGACAACTTGCGTCTGCGCCAATCAACTCACCCGAAGGACAAGATTACATCACTGCAATGGCATGTAGTGCGAATTATGCATGGAACAATCGGCAATGCATTATGCACCTTGTTCGGCAAACATTTATGAAGTATTTCGACACAACCGAGGATGAACTCGGATTGGAACTTGTCTACGATGTATCACATAACATCGGAAAGTTTGAAAAGCATAAAGTTGATGGAAAAGAACGAGAGTTGTTTATCCACAGAAAAGGAGCAACACGCGCTTTTCCTGCAGGACATCCTGAAATTCCAGATAAATATCAAAAGGTCGGACAACCTGTCCTAATTCCCGGAGATATGGGTACTGCTTCTTATGTGTTGGTTGGTAATCCTGGAGCGATGGCAGAGACATGGGGTACAACCTGTCATGGCGCGGGGAGAGTCCTCTCACGACGTAAAGCAATAGAATTGACAAAAGGGAGATCCATCAAGGATGATCTTGAAAAAAAAGGTATCTATGTTCGCGCTGAAGGCAAACGCACCTTGCAGGAGGAGGTATCCGAGGCATACAAAGATGTTGATGAGGTAGTCCGCGTTGTTGATAAAGCAGGACTCTCACGCCGCGTCGCACGCCTCCGTCCAATTGGTGTTGTGAAAGGGTAGTTTCCTTGACATATCTTTTTATTAAGAATATACTTTTTTACTCCATATAAAACAGATGACCACGTTCAAAGAGATCATCAAGATAAATCTCAACAATCCAATAACCTGATGCAAATCTTTCTCCACTTAACCCACCGGTTGGTGCATCAATATAAAACCAAGTTATCTTCTCACCTGTTGTTGAAGATATAGTAATCTTTTCACTGTGATATGGAGGATCCTCCAAGTCATCATCAGGAGAGATCCAGTTAACCTCAACTTGGTGTCCAGTATCAATATTATCCCATAAAATCCATAAGAACACCTTATCATCTAATTCAGAATCAAATGTATCCGTGATATCGGAAGGACGATCATCTACAACAGATACCGCAAGCATAGAATCTATTATTTTAGGTTCAGCACGTCCAATGTCTATTGCTCCACTTCCGCCAGATGTAGTTTCTTCACAACCGCTTAATATAAATGCAATCGATAGAAATAGCATTATACTTAATAATGTATATGTCCGCTTCATCACTGTTCTCCTATATTTGTTGTAGTTCCTGACTATTTGATAGTTCATAGCATTTAACGTCAGTATATCTCCGTCTGTTTACACCAATTGCATTACATAATATATTTTAATCAAAACCAGTCCTTCCATCGTGAGCGAGATTCAATATCCATTATCCTGAAAATCCTGTAATCCGACCAAATACCATAGAAGTATTTAGCGTAAATTCGTAATTCCTGGTTCAAACAATAATAATCCAATAAAAACCCAATAGATACCCAATAAAAAATATCACTTATTAATTTGACACCCACAAAATAATACTATATAATTAACATGTGTTTAGAATGCAACACTTATCAAAAACAGGTACAGTAGGTTTGGAGCAAGAAAAGATACCTTCAACATTGGTAACCAATTAAGAATATACGTGTAGTAGTCCGATACGTTCGTTCGGATCTATGGACATTGTTAGCAGACGTTGAAAGCATAGAATTTGTAGTAAAATTGTCAGCAATGGATTAAACAGAACATAAGAAAAGAGGTAAAAAATAAAAAAGTGAAATTCGCGTCACATTCCTTGTCCTAACTGGATTCAACACGTCACTGTGACCTCTAAAAAAGTCACAATTAATATGCTAAAAGTCACAATTAATGAGTTAAGGATTGGAAACTTCTAAATTCAACTACTATCTACAAAGAAATGAATTACAGAGGGCGTCAACATATAATTTGATTTTCTTGTCTCAGAATCACATGCAAAAGACTTGACACACTCAACTACTCACTATAAATAAAAGATTGACAATGGTAAATTTAACAAGTAAAATAATGGTCATGATGTAGACAGTTTGGTGTGTGTTGAGAATTGTAAAAATCTAACTATAGGTATAGTATAACATCAACAATAACAGATAAGGAGAATATATGTCAACAAAAACAAGAATTGTGTTCGTTGCTGGTGGGGCAAGTCATGGAAGCGGCTCTCATGAACATCCTGGAGGGTGTTCTTTCTTGGCTGACCAATTGAATGATGCAGTAGAAAACATGGATGCGGTTGTAAGTAAAGGATGGCCCTCAGACCCGTCCCTTTTTGAAAATACAGATGCTATTATAGTGTATTCCGATGGTGGTGGAGGTCATTTGTGCATTCCGCATCTTGAACAGATTTCAAAATTCGCTGCACAAGGTATTGGAATTGCCATGCTTCACTATGCAGTTGAAGTACCTAAAGGAGAACCGGGTGATCGTTTCTTGGAATGGATTGGTGGTTATTTTGAAACACATCTCTCAGTAAACCCACATTGGACAGCAGAATTTACCGGTTTTCCGGAACATCCTGTGACACGCGGAATGGTACCGTTTTCATTAGATGACGAATGGTATTACCACATGCGATTTCCTAATAATATGCAAGATGTAGTACCTGTGTTGAGTGCAGTCGCCCCGGAGTCTACACTCAAGAGACCTGACGGACCACATAGTGGCAATCCCCATGTTCGTGCATCTGTGGCAAATGGTGAACCACAACATCTCGGTTGGTGTAAAGAACGACAGGATGGTGGGCGCGGATTCGGATTTACTGGTGGACATTACCATAAGAATTGGGGAGACGACAATCTTAGAAGGTTTATTCTCAACGCAATTGCTTGGACAGCAAAAGTAGAAATTCCTGAAGATGGTCTTTCAACACCAACACCTTCAGAAGCAGATTTAAATGCCTATCTGTAATATAAAATTGGGTTATTCTATATGTGATGGCAACTCAGATGAGATGAGGACAGTTCTCGCATCAACTATGGAATAAACCAGGAGAGAAGCATGGATCAAGAACAACTTGATTACCTATTTGACCTACAAGGATATCTGATTATAGAGAATGCAATTTCGGATGAAGATCTGAATCAAATTAACGAATGGATTGATAACCATTGGTCTTATGTTGATCAACCGTGGGAGTCTAATACGGGTGATAGACGGATTCCTCGTTGGATTGGCAATATTGAAACACATACCTATAATATAGAAAATGGTGTCAATTTCCAGAATATCATTGAGGGTGGTGAGGTATTTGAAAAGTTAATTGACTATCCGGCATGGATAAATATGATTCGGAAATATGTCCATGAGGTAAATGGACTCTCTATCCATGAGAATTTTTTGAATGTTCGTGGTCCAGGTGGTTTTATCCACATCCACTGCGGTGGACATGTTCCGTTGAGTTATCTAACCTTCCGTCAAATAAATACTGGAGAATGGCTTGTAGGTCAGATAAATGTTTTGATGGCAATTAACGACATCGGTCCAGGAGATGGGGCACCTGTACTCATACCGGGAAGTCATAAATGCTCTGAGATTCACCCGCGTTTGAAACATGATGGTAAAGGTATAGTCTACGATGGTTACACTGGCAAACCAGCGGGGTCAGCATTTGCAACGCAGGAGGTACATCTTAAAGCGGGAGATGTGGTTATGTTCACAGATGCAATCACGCACGGTTCGGCAGAACGAACCAATCCAGGTTATCGAAGATCCATTGTCTACCGATATTCACCAAAATATGTTCGTGAACGTTTTGATTATCCACATTCAGATGCATTGTTGGCAAGACTGACTCCTGACCAACGTAGGATTATTCAACCAAATGCTCCGCGCCGACCTCCACAAGTCGCGTAGAAAATATTGGGTTATTTCCAATAGGAGGGTTTGATAATGAGAAAAATAGACTTACAAAAACAAGCAAATATTTTAATTGGACAACTATCCAATGAAAAACTTATAGAGGCATTAGACTATCTTTCTTGTCTACAAGATCAGGAAGTGCGAAATTCTTTGAAAAGTGAAGAAATTCCACAGTATGGTCTCGGAACAGTTATCCACACAATATTCAAACCTTTCGGTGGAGTGGAGCTTGACATACCTCCACGTGAACCAATGCGAGAATTACCGCGGTTTGACTAAAAAGATTAACTATGATTGTTCTTGACACCAATGTAATCTCAGAACTCATGCTGGACAAACCACAACAGACGGTTTTGACTTGGTTTGATACCCAGCCTACAGGTAACTTGTTCGTGACAACTATCACCGAAGCAGAAATTTTGACTGGTATCGCACTCTTACCAAATGGAAAGAGAAAGAACGGTCTTGCGGTGTCTGCAAATCACGTGTTTACTGTGTTATTTGAAAATCGCATCCTTAATTTTGATAGTAATGCAGCAAAATATTATGCTGAAATTTATGCTCAGAGACACGCACTTGGGAGACCGATAAGCCATGCCGATTGTCAGATCGCTGCAATTGCCTGTTCCCAAGAAGCATCCATTGCAACTCGAAACGTGCCTGATTTTGAAAATGTTGGAGTTGAACTTATTGATCCATGGTCATAACTGTTATTAATCCATACAACAATTTGGTATGAAATTAGTCATCATAGAATATATCATAATATGGGAAACCCAAAAAAAACCCTTTGGGGTGGACGTTTTAGCACAAACCTCACCTCAGAATCCGTTGCCTTCACACATTCAATTGAAGCAGATACACGCCTCATCGTATACGATATCTGGGGAAGTAAAGCACATGCAATAATGCTTGCTCAGCAAGAGATTATCTCTGATACTGATTTGCAAGAGATACTACGTTGGCTCTGTAAGGCTGAGGAAGATTATCAAAACGGCACCTTCACCCTTGACCCGAATAAAGAAGACGTTCACATGAACGTAGAGTCCTATCTCATAGATAACGTTGGAATTGAATTAGGAGGCAAACTACATACTGCTCGGTCTCGAAACGATCAGGTACTCGTTGATGCGCGTCTCTATATACGAGATGAGATACTAACTATCCAACGCGGCATTTCAACGTTATGCGATGCTTTCCTAACCATTGCCAAAGACCATGTTGACACCGTCATGCCTGGATACACACATACACAGCATGCACAACCGATTAGTCTTGGATTCTGGGCAACTGCTTATGTCAGTATGTTTTTGCGTGACCAAAAGCGACTTCAATCTGCTTACGAACTTGCTAATACGAATCCACTTGGTGCATGTGCACTGGCTGGTACAACATTCCCAATTGACCGCAACCTAACAACAAAACTGCTTGGCTTCGATTCTCCACATGAACATGCGCTTGATGTTATCAGTAGTCGAGATTTTATTGCTGAAACCCTCTTTGCGTTGTCACTCGTGATGGCAAATCTATCAAGACTAAGCGAAGAGATAATTTATTGGACATCTTATGAATACGGAATTGCAGTACTTGACGATGCATATAGTTCGGGAAGTTCAATCATGCCACAAAAAAAGAATCCTGACATAGCAGAACTTACGCGTGGTAGAACTGGACGTGTCTACGGTGCTTTAATAGATCTGCTAACCAATCTCAAGGGTTTGCCTATGGGGTACAACCGAGATTTTCAGGAAGATAAACCGCCTTTATGGGAAGCGTTTGATATTGTCAAGTCCTGTCTCGGTATTTTACCTAATCTGCTCAAGACGACAGAATTCAAGACTGAACGGATGTCTGAATTGGTTAATGCGAATTTTGCTACAGCAACAGAATTAGCGAATTATCTTGTCAAGAAACATCAAATCAGTTTTCGTGAAAGTCATGAAATTGTAGGTTGGCTTGTCGGAGAACTGGTTGAAAATGAAAGGACGTTCACTGATTTGGAGTTAACACATAATCTCTTGAAACAAAAAGATATGGACATACCGATTGCACAACTGAAACAGATTCTGGACGCGGAATTGGCAATTCAAAATAACCAGAGTCTCGGTGGCACATCGCCTACAGAAGTTTCCCGTATGATAGATAATTTTGAACAACAACTGAATGAAATGGCAATGCATGTGTCTTCCTGTCAGACAAAAATTGATGATGCTTATAAAGAATCACAACGAATAGTTAAAAATGTTTTGAAAGGTTCAGCTGAACCTTCAGTTGGAGAATAAAGTAGTGGACAACAGATTGATAGTTGCTCTGGATACAGATGATGATGAAGAGATTATCTGGTTATCTGGAACGCTTATGGATATAGTCGGTTGGTTTAAGATGGGGTTTCAAGCATTCAGTGCACTTGGTATGGAAGCTTTTCCATGGTTCGAACAGAACGGACATAATACTTTTGTTGACCTAAAATTCCATGATATACCCAACACGGTGGCACGCGATGTTAGCACAATGACAAAACACGGTGCGAACATGATAAACATGCATGCGTCCGGTGGATTAGAAATGATGCAGGCTGCGAGATCCAGGGCAGATGATGCTGCATACAAAGCAAGAATACCCAATCCTATCCTACTTGGAGTGACAATCCTCACAAGCATGGATGAGATGGGATTTCAGTCAAACTTCGGGTCTGAACGACAACTTTCAGAACAGGTCGTTTACTTGGCGAAACTGACAAAAGAAGCTGGATTAGACGGTGTTGTCGCATCACCGTTGGAAATAGAACCGATACGTAAAGCATGTGGTGACAACTTTCTTATAGTCACACCAGGAATACGTCCAAAATGGGCAGATCCAGGAGACCAACGTCGTATTACAACGCCTGCGGAGGCAATAAATCGCGGTGCAGATTTCATCGTTGTGGGTAGACCTATCATTGAAGCAGAAGACCCATTGGAGGCTGCAGAAAAAATACTGGACGAAATGAGAGGAATGTAACTTTATGAATATTGTTTGTATATGTTTAGACACTTTTAGAGCAGACATCATTGGGGAAGGCAAGAAGTTCAGCCACGTACAGACACCTAATCTGGATGCATTTGCATCTGAAAGCGTGCGCTTTACAAACGCCTTTGGAGAAGGACAACCGACACTTCAGATTCGTCGCGGCAACTTTACTGGAATGCGTAGTTTTCCGTGGAAATATAACTTTGATAGACGTGGACATTGGCATCACGCACCCGGTTGGCATAAAATCCCACCAGAACAAGATACCATTGCTGAAGTGCTTTTGGAACGTGGTTATCTGACTGCACTCATTGCGGATACATACCACATGTTCAAACCCACAATGAATTTCTCACGTGGTTTCGCGCATTTCGACTTTATCCGTGGACAAGAATCGGATAACTGGCATAGTGGTGATCCGAGGTTAATCGAGGAAACACTACGCAATCATGTCCGAGAACCAATCAATTGGCAACGACATGCCGGACTTGTGAACTACTTGTTATCCCAACGCCATCGGAAATCGGATGATGACTATAGTTGTGCACGTGTCTTCCGTTCTGCAGCAGATTGGCTTGAAGATAATCATACCGTCGGTCCATTCTTCTTATGGGTAGATAGTTTCGATCCACATGAACCTTGGGATCCACCTAAGTCTTATGCAGATATTTATATGCCTGACTATGAAGGAAAAGACTTCATCTCACCAGGTAGTGCTAATGAAGGTGGCGGACCTTCTGAAGAGGAACGCGACCGTATTGAGGCACTCTATCTTGGGGAGGTGACTTTCGTTGATAAATGGGTCGGTGCAGTATTGGATAAGATTGAGGCACTTAACATTCGTGATGAGACGCTTATAGTTGTAATGTCAGATCACGGCACGCAGCTGCGCGATCACGGTAGTTTTGGAAAAGGAGCAAATAAACTCCATCCTTTCAACACGCAACTAAACTTGATGATACGGCATCCGAATGGACCTCATGATAAAGACATTTCAGCATTTGTCCAAAACCACGATCTGATGCCAACCTTATTGAATTTTGCTGGTGTTCCATGTGGATGGACAGATGGTGAGGATATGTGGCAACTGGTAACACAGAAGAAGGCATATCTCCGCGAACGGATTATCAATGGTTGGGCAGGATTTACAACAGGTAATGCTGTCGGACGCGTAAGTGTACGCGACTATCATTGGAATTTCTGCACATCTGTCGGTTATAAAGATGAAAAAGGCGATCAACTCTTTGATGTACGGAACGATCCAGAAGAAAAAACTAACGTTGCGAGCGATCACCCTGAAGTTGTCTCAGAACGACGACGTGATATTGAGGCATTGATAGGACAACCGCTACCGGGACATTTCATTGAGGTATGCGATCCGGGGAATGCACCTATGCGTCAATGGCTGCAGAAAAAGTTAGCTGAGATGCAAATATAACGCCTCGTAGAACTGGATCTTTATACCATCTGTTACTCTTTTTTCAAAACCATATTTATCACAAATGGATTGCTTATGATAATAAACCTACTCAAAGATTTTCTCTAAATCCCAGATGAGAATCGATCCGTTAAAGCTACCACTAACAAGAACTTTACCATCTGGTGAAAACTCAAAGTTTGTTTGCGATCCTGCATTACCTGTACGGAATTCCTGACGAAGTGATCTTGTATCCACATCCCAAATTCGGATTAGACCGCCAGCATGTCCACAGACCACAGTTCTTCCGTCAGGGGAGAATTTCATAGCACTGGCAGCACCTCTCGTGTTGGCAAAGTCTGCTATGTGTTGGTGTGTGTCAGTATCCCATATCTGCATTGTGCCATCCCGAAGAACAGTGATGAGAATACTGCTGTCCGGAGAAAATGCTAAAGTTTTAACATCACGTTCTGGTACTAAAAGGAGATGAGTTTCTTGCATTGTCTCAAGATCCCATAAGTAGGCTGTACCATCTTTACTTCCACTTGCAAACTTCTTGCCATCTGGAGAAAATGCAACATTATTGACGTCCTCAGTATGTCCATCAAGTTCTTTGTATAATTGACGTTTCTTAACATCCCATAATCTGACTTTTCCATTCCAATGACCACTTGCAACAATTGTATCATCGGGTGAGAATTCCAATGCCACAACAAAATTGCCGTCTTTTTCCATGAGATCATAGAAGCTCTGTTTTTCTAAATCCCATAATCTAACTTCACCCCAACATCCAGTTGCAACAATCTTCCCATCGTTGGAGAATGCTGATGCAAAAGCATACCAAGGTTGTTTTGTATGTACGAGTTGTTCGGTATTCTTCTCAAAATTCCACATCCTTATTACGCCATCAGATGAACAAGAATACAGCATTTTACCATCCTCGGACATCTTTAACGCCTTGACTGAACCTGTATGACCATGAATAGTTAACAATTCTTTGCCAGTGTCAACATTCCATACTTTTAGTGTTCCATCATCACTACCACTTGCAAGCATTTCACTATCTGCTGTAAAGTCTAAACCTTTAATGGGAAGTATATGTCTCGTTAGAGTGCGGTCTATCTGTTTATTTTTCTTTTCCTTCTTTATGTCCTTAGAATCGGTTAGAGAACGTAAATGTTTTGGCGATGTCAGTTTCCTGTCACCGTCAGCTACGTCATCTATTTCCTGATTGGAAAAATCAAAATCCCATAATATGATATTACCTCCTGTATCTCCACTAGCAAACGTTTTGCCATCTGGCGAAAAGGTGATTCTTTCAACAGCGCGAGTATGTCCCTTGAATCCAGGTAATTCATTTCCTGACTCAGTATCCCATGAGCGAAGTGTCGTTTCGCCACCGACAATCGTTTTGCTATCTACTGAAAACGCTAAAGTCCGGGATGTACTAAATTTCAACGTATGTTTAAGTTCTCCAGTGAATGTATCCCATAATATAACCTTGTCTCTCTCAGCACTTACAACAGTTTGTGTGTCTGGAGAAAGTGTCAACACGTTGAGAAGAGACTCTTGAGGTGCAATGAAGTGTAACATCTCACGTCCAGAAGCAACTTCCCACATGTGGTATTCAACTTTTCCTAACAAACTGGCACATGTAAGTATTCTGCCATCTGGAGCAAAAACTAAAGCTTTTATGCTGCCTACATTCTGTTTCAAGACGGTGATACGTTCACCAGTGTTAGTATCCCATAATTCAACACTACCACCGAGGATCCGATTGCCAACTGCAAGTGTTATGCTATCTGGAGAGAATGTAATAGTGTTTGATCTGTGTCCCCCATGTGATTGTACTTTTAAACGTGTAATTTCTTTCCCAGTTTGAGCATCATAAATCCATATCCCAATATCAGTTGCAACTGCCAGTTTGGATCCATTCGGTGCAAATTTAACATCATTTATCCTTCCTTTTCCCAATCGTATTTTGGCACCTTCGGGTAAATTCCATTGAGTGTAGTCCTGAGTAAACCCCACAACGTTGATTGCATTCAACAGAAGTATGACCAATATTTTTACTACATACGATTTTATCATAATGGTTTTCCTTGTTTCATTGTGGTATACAATTGACAGAGATTCATATTCTACTTCTGAGTATATCAGATGACACTTCAACAAACAAGACTATTTGAAAAAGTTATTGATATGGATTCTGGTATCAAGTATAATATATTGTAGGTAACCAAACCGACAATTTTTATTATTAAGGAAGAGATTATGCAAAGAAAAAGTTCCAGATCGCGATATTGTATTGGTGAACTCATTGAACGTGAAGATTTTTCTGAAGATTTAGCTGCTTTTAAATTCCAAGTGGATCGAGAACTCCCATTTATCCCTGGTCAATACGCAACTATTGGTTTTGAAATTGGGGAAAAAATTGTCCAACGTCCCTATTCTATTGTTTCCTCTCCACACGAACCTTTTATGGAAGTGTTCGTTGAATTAGTCCCTGAAGGTGCTACGACCCCACTGTTTTGGGAATTGAAACTTGGGGATACTGTTTTCATCAGAGACCGACTTGTGGGTAAATTTGTTATGGACACTGAGAGTGGAATGACACGACATATCATGGCAGGCACTGTCACAGGAGCTGCGCCTTATATTAGCATTGCTCGTACGCTGAAAATTGAACAGGAACAGGGCAAATCAAATCCACACCAGATTATCTCAATTGTTGGCGCAAGTCGTTCATGGGAACTTGGGTATTACTTGGATGAACTGAATGAACTTGCTGCTCAGGAGGAGTGGTTTACCTTTGTTCCGACGGTGAGTCGTCCGTGGGAAGATGCGGAATGGCAAGGTGAAAGTGGTCGTGCTGAAGATGTAATACGGAAATATGGGGACCAGTTAGAGTTTGACCATACGAACTCTGTGGTGTATGCATGCGGACATCCACAGATGATTGAAAATGCTAAATCAATCTGGGCTCGTGCACGCTTCCCTGAAGAACGGATTAAAGAGGAGAAATTCTTTGTGATTAAGGAGTAGTTTGGAAAGATAAATTTGTGATACACATATTACATTTGGCAACATATGATGATGTGTAACCTTATGCTTTGTCACCTTTCTTATGGCAAGTTTATTTTGTTCTTTTGAGTAGTTCTTTGAGATAATTTGAAGGAACAATAAAATTTAGGTTCTGAGCTTTAGGATCGTTGTAACTCCAGCTTACAACACCTATGACTTCGCCTATTCCATTAACTACCGCACCACCGCTACTTCCGGGAGAAATCGATGCATCTATTTGTATCCATTTGTTTTTTCCATCAGTCCGGACAGCACTAACAATTCCTTTTGAGAATGTTCCTTCAAGCAATTTGGGGTTTCCAATAACATACACCGTTTCCCCAGTTTGGACAGTTTCGCTATTTGCAATAGGTAAAAAAGGTGAAGAAATACTTGATAGTTTTAGTATTGCTAAATCATGTTCTTCATCTGTACCAAGGATGTCTTCAATTTGATACCATTTATCATAACCAATTTTTCTCAAAAGAATTGATGTAGACCCATCTACTATATGAAAATTTGTTACGAGTTTATCATTACCAACGAAAAAACCACTACCATACCTTATAACATCACCGTTTGCATTCTGTATCTTAAGAAATACTGTTGATGCTAATGCTTTTCGTGCAATCTCCTGGGCACTTTTTTCAGACTTACTGTTATTTTGTGTGGCGGGATTCACTTGTGTTATGATTGCCCTACCTTGGTTGTTATCTTGATTGTCATCTACCTTCAGTATTTCGTTCAAATCCCAAATCAGAATCGTTCCATCTTCACTACCGCTAACAAACCTTTGATTATCATCAGAAAAAATAATTGATGTAATTTTCTGTGTGTGTAGAGAAAGAACTGTTTTCGTTTCGTCTTTTAGATGGTCAAAAAGAGTTATTGTACCAGTTTTATCACCTATAGCAAGTATACGTAAATTAGGAGAAAATGCTAAAGCAGTTATCTCACTAAACGAACCTTTTGTTTCCTCCCCCACCTGTTTTCCAGTAAGTGCATTCCAATAGCGGATAGTTCCGTTCTCCTCTCCACTGAAAAGATGAGTGCTGTCAAGAATAAAGGTCAATGCAGTAATAGTACTCTGAGCTCCACGTAATATTTTTAATTGCCGACCCGTTGCAATATTCAATAAATGAATTCTTCCATCTGATCCGCCTGATGCCAGAATTGTGTTAGCAGGAGAAATAGTCAATGCTGTAATTCCGTGTGGATTTCCCTTAAATACAGATTCTAAACGATTGTCATTGTTGGTAGTGTAATTAAGATTATTTAACACATTGGAAAGAAATATATTTCCATCTACAGATCCGCCACTCGCAATCCTTTCACCGTCCTTAGAAAAAGCAACCGCTTGTGTTAATTCAATATGATCCTTAAGTATGGAGAGTTCGCTGCTTGTTCCTGCATCCCATATCCGTAGTTTTCCATCTAAACCTGTACCGCAGGCTCGAATGCGATTGTCTTGTGTATAGGATAATGCCTTGATTCCACCAGTATGTCCGTGAATCTCTACTTTTGTTCTTTCACCAAGTATATCCCATACAAACACAGTTCCATCTGGACTACCGCTAACAAGTAATGTTCCATCTGGAGAAAAATCAATATTAGGAACTGCATCTTTGTGCCCTCTTAAAGTAAAATTACGTTTTTCTGTTTTCGTATCCCACAGACGAATCAGTCTATCTGCAGTACCTGTTGCAAATGTATTCCCATCTGGAGAGAATTTTACCGTATAAACAGGAGTGTCATGTGTAATTGTGGACTGGATTTTCCCACCTTCACCAACAAGACTCCATAATATTACAGATCCGTCCAAACTTGCACTTGCAAGTTTGGTTCTATCAAAAGAGAAGTCAACAACTTGCACTGAAGCTTTATGTTCAGAAAAGCTATATACGCTATCACCAGTATTTGCATCCCAAACTTGGATAATTCCATCATCACTTCCACCAGCAACCAATTGGCTGTCTGAAGAAAAAGTGACAGTTCGCACGATATCTTTGTATGGTAATCTTTTTGATTGATTGTCTTCTTCAAGGTTTTCAATATCCCATAGTCTGATACTCTTGTCA
Source organism: Candidatus Poribacteria bacterium (assembly GCA_026710795.1). Taxonomy (GTDB): domain Bacteria; phylum Poribacteria; class WGA-4E; order WGA-4E; family WGA-3G; genus MSPOR6. Next base: position 30,528 of record JAPOQK010000098.1, on the reverse strand, counting down.
GAACTTGCACTTGCTAACTTTTTTCCATTAAATGAGAATTTTATATCATGTATTATTCGTTGATGTCCTCTTAGTGCTATTATTTTGTCTTTTTGAACTTTTTTAGTAGGTTCCCATATCCTTATAGTTAGATCTTGATGTGCAGCTGCAAGTTGCTGACCGTCAGGTGAATATGAAATTGCATTAGCATTTCCTATGAATCCTTCAAATTGATTCTCAATTTCTCCGGTATGACTATTATAAATCCATATTCCAATGGTAGTTGCTACAGCAATTTGTTCGCCATCAGGTGAAAATTCAATATCCTTTATCCAACCTTTACCTAATCGGGTAAGAACGAATTCTTCTGAAGGATGCTGTTTAGTATCTTGAGCAAAAACACACATCAGAATCTGGAATGTGGTAATTATAATAGTCGTAAGAATTACGGATAACTTCTTCATATTACACAATCTCCTTGTAGTGGGATTATAGGAATCCAGTATTTCAATATTATCATGTTTTGAGCATAATCTTTATTACTTCACAATTTATATGACATCAATAATTAAAGGTATGTTTAAACTAATCTGCAATGGAGTCTCTAAGTGCTTTTGCTGATTCATAATTTGGGTCAATTTGCAATGCAGCATTAGCAGCAATTTTAGCATCTTTATATCTACCGAGTTTCAAATATGCTAACCCAATATTAAAATGTGCTTCTTTGAATTTTACGTCTATGTAAATTGCATCATTAAGTTCATCTATTGCCTGTAAATAGTTTTCTTTAATTAAATAAATAACTCCTAAGTTACAGTATGCTTTTGTAAAGTATGGATCTATTTCAATACATTTTTCAAATTCAGAAATTGCATGCTCAAACAAGTTTCCCTCAAGAAATACTAATCCCTGATCGTAATGGTTGTGTTTTATATCCTCTGGTGATAGATCAGGTACAAATATAGTATTTGAATTTGGTAAATTTTTAACTGCATCGGCCTTGATTGCACGCATTTGACTCAACCATCTCAAATCAGATTTAATCGCAGTAGAAAGATTTTTCTCAATTGCTTCATCTACAGTTTGAATAACTAACCGATAATTTGATAAGTTCCCGTCATCAGACTTTGCCCATTTCGAGTAAGTCAATGTAAGTAGATAGTACGTCTTTACCACCTCTGGACTATTAGCGAATTCACCTATGATTCTCATCAGTAATTCTTCAGATTTTTTGTAGTTTTTAGCCTGTTGATAACAATATCCTCCCCAATAAAGTGAGTAAACGATATCATCCTTTGGAATATCACTTTTTGAAAGAGTTTCATAAAGTGTAGCCGCTTCTGTGAAATTTTCTTTAATTCTTAGTAGATTTGCCCTTACGAAGAGGGCAGAGTTATGATTTTGTTTTGTTTCAACATGTTCAGGTTGTTCAGGGATAAGATAAGTCTCTTGATATTTTTTCAATAATTTCTGCTTTCTTTCTAGATCTGTAGTACTATACATTGCTTCTTCGTAATTCAATCGAGCATTAACCAGATTATTAGATCTATTGTAAATATCCCCTATACCTTCATAAGCAAGAGAGACATAATCACTTTCTGGGTACTGTTTTATTATACCTATGAAAATTTGATATGCATTATAATCTTGATTCAGATTTACTTTGTCAAGAGCTGTATTGTACATTGTCTCAGCTTCATCCTTAACATTACCAGCATAATTATTCTCAGCGACTAAGACTTTAGGAATATAATATTCTGCTTCGCTCCGATATTTTGAAGTCGGAAATTCATCAATCACCCTTTGGAATGCAATAAGGGCTTCTCCATGGTTATTTAGGTTAGTGTTAATAGTTCCTATTCGAATAAGTGCTTCTTCTATAGATGAACTGTTAGGGTAAAATTTTACGAAAGATGAGAACTTTGCTTTAGCTTCTTCAATCCTCTCAGTTTTATATAAGATTTGTGCCCATAGGTATGTTAGATTCTCTTTATGTGTGTGGACATCGGTTCCATAGAAAGTCTTTTTAATTAGTTCAATTGCCTTAGTATAATATTTTTCTTCATTTGTGGTTTCACCCATTTTATCATAACATCGTGCAATTTTATAGTTTGCTAAAGCGGGGAAGTCTGTATCAATTACTTCTGGTCTTGCTCCAGGTTTTTTCGATTCCTTGATAGCTTTTTTATATTTATCAATTGCTTCCAGATACATTCTCTGTGTGAATAAAGCGTTACCTTCATTATGTAATTGTTGAACCTTTTTTGAACTTCCCATAAAAAGCGGGGATAAGAGTGCTATAACTAAAACGACTCCCCCAATAATACCCCAACTACGCGTGTCCATTTGTTAGACTCCTTATCTTACAATTTGTGGTTTTAGTTTATCATTATCCGGTTGGGTTTTTATCACAAAACTATTCTCAGTCAAAACTTTTTGGTTTTCGCCTATCAATTGAATCGTTAATGTTTTTGGCATAGCTTTAACATTCTGATCAGCAGTGATTGGTATTTCATAGTGTTTTGGTTTATTTTTATTCACCTCAAACCTATTTCTTGGAATCTCAAATCGCAACCCCTGAATTGATGTCGGTGTAATACGGATGGTCACATTTCTTGCAATTCCACCAGTGTTTGTAATATTTAACATTAGTTTTACAGTTTCTCCAGCATCAATGAAACCATTTCCTGATGGTTCTTCTATTGATGGAAAAATTGAGAGTATTGGTGGTGTTGGTTTCGTAGGTATTGGTGTTTTTACATTAGGTTTATCTGGTGGGTCCACTTGATTATCTGGTTTGCTTGATGAAAACAAATCAGGAATATTTATCACTCCATAACGATATGCAGTAAACACTCCTAATGCAATTATTATGACAATTGAGGTGTAAATAAAGATCTTCTTCCTATATTTCTTTTTTCTTTCATAGTTTCTGACATGCTTTATTACCGTGAGTAATTCGCGTGATGGATGATGTTTTGGGTTTAGTTTTAATGCTTCATTTGCGGCTGTAACAGCATCTTCATAAGCAGCTAGACAAAAGTAAACTTGTCCTAAACCGTAGAATGCTTCTACAGAATTTGGATTTGCTGTTATCACTCGCTTAAATACTGCCGCGGCTTGATCATATTGCTTGTTATTAAGAAACACGGATCCACGAAGTAAATCCTTTTCTACATTGGGAGTTTCTTGCGTCTCCTTTTCTACATCCTTGGGTTTAGATTGGTTATCTTTATTCTGAACTGAAACGGTATCTTCCAAATGTTGCTGATCAACTTCATCTATTTCTGGTTTCTGTGTACTCTTGGATTCAATAGTTGAAGACGTAGATTCAGGTGAAAAACTGGGGTCAATTGCTTCTAATAGAGATCGTGCAGGTTGAAATGTCGAATCAATTTTTAATGCTTCCTTTGCTGCATTTCTGGCATTTTCCAATTCATGTTGTCCAAAGAATGCGAGTGCAAGTGCATGGTATGCTGATTTGTGGGTGGTATCAAGTTTTACAGCTTTTTGAAGCACATCAATAGCACGAGGATAATTTTCCATTTTGAGATACGCAATCCCAAGGTTGTAATTGACAGGGGTGAAATCTGAATCAAGTGCTATAACGTTATGAAATGAGGCAACTGCATCACTATACCGTTCATCGTTTAGGAAAGCAATTCCTTTATTGTAATGTGTTTGTTTTATTGATTCAACTAAATCATGTATTGGTTGGAAATTTGGATTTAATCTTAATGTTTCACTGGCTGCATTAGTGGCTGCTTCAAGATTACCTAATTCTCTATATGCACGTGCCAGGTCGTAGTGCGCGTCAATTTTATTTGGGTCAGATATAATCGCCCTTTCAAGATGCCGAATTGCGTTATCAAATTGTCTTTGTTCTACATAAACGTGTCCAAGGTTGAAATGAATACCATCTAGTTCTGGGTTAGCAGAGAGAGCATGTTGTAGTGAGTTGATTGCTTTGTCATATTCCTTCAAACCGATATAAGCGCGTCCGAGATTATAGCCTACATTTTTATGTTCTGGATCTAGATCCTCTACCTTACGTAAAGATGAGACTGCATCGTTATAACTTAAATTATTCAGGGAAGCAATACCATTATCGTAGTGTGCATTTTTAATTGCATCAATCAGTGTAAGTGCTGAAGGATAATCAGAATTTAAACTGATAGCTGTTTTGGCAGATATTTCTGCTTTATCAAGTTCATTTAATTCAAGGAATGCACGGCTGAGTCCACAGTGTGCATCAATGAAATCTTCGTCCAGTTTGGTTATGGCTTCAAATTCTGGAATCGCTTCACTGTATTGTGAATCGTTTAGATATGCGATTGCAAGATTGTAGCGTGCCGTTATGATAGCGTTCATTTCATTAACATACCAAGATAGATGAATAAAACTACACTTTGATATAATTGTAGTTGATATATGTTAATTTATCAAGAAAAATCGGACGGTTACCAGATGAGGCATCACGAATTTTTCACTTGACATACACGGGAAGATATACTTAAAATAGAAAGAAGATTGTATAAGGAATTTCTGTTATGTCTACTGAACGTAAACCGGAACTTGCTACGCTTGAGATTTCCCAACTTACTCGAATAACAATATGGGGTGTTGGTTTAATCGGGGGTTCACTTGGGTTGGCATTGAAAGAAAATGGGTTCCAAGGTGAGCGCATCGGTTTGGGACGGAATATTGGTAGACTGGAAACCGCTCTACAGCATGATGCTGTTGATTCTGTTACAACAGCAATTGATGAGGGTATTCGCAACAGTGATATAGTGGTGGTATGCACGCCTGTAACTCTTGTCCCGACGTTAGTAAAACAGGTCATTGATACTATTGGATCAGGGCAGAAACACATTGTTGTGACAGATGTAGGCAGCACGAAATCGGCATTAGTCCATACTGTTCAGGAACATATACAATCAACGAATTCCCAATGGATATCCTTTGTCGGAGGACATCCGATGGCAGGTTCACATGAGACAGGTGTCGGTGCGGCACGTGCAAATCTTTTCGAAGATGCAAAGTGTCTTATAACACCTACAGATGAAACTGATAAAGATTCGTTACAGTTGGTCAAGAACCTTTGGGAATTTGTCGGTGCTATAACATATCAATGTACACCAGAAGTTCATGATCTGCTCGTAGGTACTGCGAGTCACCTTCCACATCTAATAGCAAGTATCCTTGCAAATACAGTAGCAGAAATGAAAATACCAGAAGGAAATGCTTTAGAATTTACTGCTACAGGCTTTCACGACTCCACGAGAATTGCAGCCGGTGCCCCAGAATTATGGACAGGTATATTTATGCAAAACCGAGATGTTATGTTGTCCGCTATTGACTCAATCGTTGAAAAAATGAACAGATTCAAGACCTTGTTAAAAACAAAAGATAGGACAGAAATAGAACGTTTACTCGTTGATGCGCAAGAAATTGTATTGAAACAGAGAAAATCAATAGGAGAGAAATGACAAAAATTGCACCTCGTATAACGATTGCAATGGATGGACCTGCTGGATCGGGAAAAAGCACTGTAGCACGACTTGTTGCAGAAAAACTCGGACTGCTTTACCTCGATTCAGGTGCAATGTATAGAGCGGTAACACTCCTCGCAATACAGAATAGTGTTGAGGAAGATATAACAGAACTTATTGGACTTGTAAAAAAGTGCAATATAGAATTTAGTGATAATGGGAAGAGAATATTTCTCAATACTGATGATGTGTCGGTTCAGATACGTACCCCTGAAGTAAATAAATTGGTTGCGGATATCGCGAAAATACCAGAAATACGTAACGAGATAGTTAGACACCAACAGAGAATCGGTGAAGAGGGAAACATTATCGCTGAGGGACGAGATCTAACAACTATTGTATTTCCAAATGCAGATTATAAGTTTTACTTGGATGCTTCAGTCAAAGAACGTGCAAAACGTAGGTTTGCTGATCTTCAAGAACAGAATGTTAATACGACTTTAGATGCAGTTGAAGCTGAAATAAGTGCCCGGGATGAGAAGGATACCTCACGGGAACACAGCCCCTTGCGCGCAGCTGAAGATGCTATACGTGTGGATACAACCGGAAAAACGATTGATGAAGTCGTAGACTTTATAGTAAAGCAAATTAATACTTAAGATGAATGTCTAAACGAAGATTAGTGTAGCAACGTCAGACTATAATATTATGTGGTATACCAACAATCAGTTCTGGTCCCCAAATCGATTGTATCGGTGGGGACATAGGATTACAAATCTATTTTGCAAAGTGATAGGGGATCTTGAAGGATATGGTGTGAATCATATTCCACGTGAAGGGGGAGTATTGATTGTTGCAAATCATATTAGTCTATTAGATCCTGTTATTATCGGTTCGGCTGCGAGTCGTGAAATTAATTATATGGCACGCAGCGATGTCTTCAATACACCGGGTTTGGGTAAACTTATAACTGCATTCAATGCATTTCCGGTTAATAGGTGGAGTGCTGACTTAGGTGCCATACGTAAAACAGTCTCACTATTGAAAGAAGGTAATGCCGTTCTGATGTTTCCAGAGGGGACACGAAGTATGGATGGGAATTTAGGAAAAGCAAGTGATGGTGCATGTTTTATTGCCCATAGGGCAAATGTGCCTACTATTCCTGTCTTTCACATAGGGGCAGAAAAGTTATTACCTCGTGGCAGTATGCGTCTTCGACGTGCAAAACTGATTGTCCGATTTGGAAAGCCAATTGATTTTTCGGGTTTAGAAGAAACTAAGGTAAAACGTGAAATGTATCAGGAGATGGGGATAAGGATGATTGATTCAATTACACAACTCCGTGATTCTCCACCTGATTAGCAAGGGTCTGCATCCCCATGAAACGGGTAAGCAACGAGAAAAACTGCATATAATTGTCTCAATTTGTTGGGTTCGCTAATATGTTTAATACATCACCTTCTTGAACCTGATATGTTTTTCCTTCCGTCCTCAACAATCCTTTACTTCTTGCTTGTATGAAACTTCCACATTCAGTCAGGTCTTTCCAGTTAATGCACTCTGAACGTATAAAACCTCGCTCAAAATCTGTATGGATCAAACCTGCTGCTTCAACAGCAGTTTGTCCATTACGGAGAGTCCATGCTCTTGCTTCTTTCTCACCTCCTGTAAAAAATGTAATTAATCCCATAAGTTGGTAAGATGTCTGTATAAACCTGTCTAATGCAGATTGACTCAATCCCATTTCGATCAAAAAAGTTTCTGCGTCATCTGGATCCAGTTGAGCGATTTCCATTTCCAATTGGGCTGCGAGAACTATTACCGCAGTCTGTTGCTGAGTTTCAAGGTCAGCAAAACGCTTGTATATGTCATCAATATCCTGTAGTTGGTCTTCACCGATGTTAAAAATAAGAAGTAGTGGTTTTTGAGATAAGAATCCGTACCCGCGTATTAATTTTTCATCGGTATCGGAAATTTCGATAGAACGCAGCGGTTTCCCATCCTCAAGGGATTGTTTATATGTTTCTAATATCCTAAATTCATTCTGATATTCAGGAGTTTTCTGATTCTTTAACAGTTTTTCTAATCTGTTGAGTCGTGCTTCAATTATTTGTAAATCTGCGAATGTAAATTCCAAATTGACAGATTCTATATCTCTTTCACCATCAACATTTCCGTCAACATGTGGAACAGATTCATCTTCAAATAATCTGACCACATGTGCAAGTGCATCAACGGTCCGAAGTTCTGCGAGAACACTCGCATTTAACTCAAGATCGTCAGGTCGATCAACATTAGTGCCCCTTGTTGATTGTGTAGCACCCCCTGCATCTATGTAATCTATAGTGGCAGGTACGGTTTTATTACACTGAAACACCTCTGTTAATGGTTCCAATCTATCATCAGGTACAGAGACAGTGCTAAGATTAAACTGTTTGTTGCTGGTGTAATCACCAACATCTGCGTTTGATTGTGCTAATAAATTAAATACTGACGTTTTACCAACGTGCGGTCTACCTACAATTCCAATTTTCATTTAGTTTACGTTTTCTTATCATTTGGTTGTGTGTTTATAACACGAAACACGGGGTATGTTTGAACCAGGATTTATATGTGAGATATTCTAATTTCTCTTGATTTTTTTGCTTGTTAAAGTGTACCAATTGGTACATTAATTTCGTTCAGTGGTACAGTTTGGTACATTGTATGTAAATATAGTCCCTGTCTGGGTTTATAGGCTTAAAAAACGGCAATTTTGAAATTAAGAAATTTAATAATTGGTACAGTTTGTATATGCTCGGAAAAAGCATGTTTTTTATAGTAATTCCATTTAATTTTAGATGCTTCATTAGAATATTGGTATTGTAAAATGTAGACATGATTGGTTCACCTATTTATTTAAATCTGTTCGTGAGATATATTATAACATAAGTGAATAATGATTGTCAAATTATATTTTACAATTTTATGGATGATTTTTCAGACTTTAAACACTACATACCCAAAACACGGTTAAAGATTGACACTATTCATTGAAAATGGTAATATATCTCAGTAGCAATTATTGTATTATTTTATATGAGGTATATCTTAAATGTCTTCAGACAAACCTAATTGGAAGCGTCATCTTACTAAAGCATTGACTATATTATTAATATTCATGGTATGTTTATCAATTTTACAATGGTTTATAATTCAAGCCCTTTTTGGGTTTGGGACGAAAATGGTAATGGAAGCTATGGTCAGACAAGCACCAGAAGGTGTAAACCGTGATGATATAGTCATGACATTTGAAAGAGTTAAAAAACGGGCACAACAAATACCTTTTAGTTTTATCACAGGTAAAATAAACCTTAGAAAAATCAAGGCTGCAGGTGACTATGCAATTGCAGCGAATTCGGATGAAAGTTGGGATGTAGAGGAAATAAATGCTCTCCTGAGTTTATTAAATGCTTCTGTCGGTTACAAACAATAAATTGAGAATTGGTTTAAATGTTAATTACACACCCATACGAAAAATTTGCTTTTGCTTATGACCAGATGATGAAGAATGTCAACTATCAAAGATGGTGTGGTTATATTGAGCTGCTATTCAAAAGATATGGATGTAGACCTAAAACAATTCTTGATGTCGCGTGTGGCACAGGTACTTTAACATTGCTCTTAGCCTCAAAAGGATACCAGATGACCGGTATAGATAGAGCAAAAGGAATGCTTGATGTTGCCCGTGAAAAAAGCGTAGAACAACAATTAGAGATAGTTTTTCATCAAGGAGACATGCTTGATTTCCAGTTAGACTGTAAGTTTGATGCTATACTATGTACCTACGATAGCATCAACTATGCTGCTAATGAAGATGAACTTACAAGTACCTTCAAGACAGTATCAAACCATCTTTCCCCAAATGGTCTATTTATTTTTGATGTTACCACTGAACGAAATATCGTAGAACATTTTCACAACAAGACTTTTTCAGAAAACCACCAAGATTATTCCTATATTTGGAAGAATAACTACTTAACTCATACAAAGTTGTGCAGAACTTTCTTGACATTTTTTATTCGTGAAGGTGATTTGTTTAGACGTTATGAAGAGGTTCACCACCAACGTATTTTTGAGGTGTCTACGGTACACGACCTTTTGAATGCAACCGGTTATAAGATGCTGAGTGCATACGATATGTATACATTTAATCGGTGGAATCGTTCCTCAGATCGTATTAATTTCACAGCACAAATTACGTAGAATTTTGTATATTCTATAAACCTTCTGCGATTAGGTCTCCTACTTCTTCAGTCGTATATCCCATACGTCCTGCCCCTAAGTCTTTTATCTTTCCATTTCCCAGTAGATTACTAATTGAGTTTTCAACTTTAGCTGCAGAATCAGCGTGTCCAAGATGGTCTAACATCATTCCTGCTGCACCGATAGCTGCGATTGGGTTGATCTGATTTTTTCCGGTATACCGTGGAGCAGAACCGTGTATTGGTTCAAACATTGCCACACTCTCTGGGTTTAAATTACCGGAAGCGGCAACTCCCATCCCACCTTGAATCATTGCCCCTAAGTCAGTGATGATGTCCCCGAACATATTACAGGTTACAATTACATCAAACCATTCTGGATTTTTCACCATCCACATAGTGGTTGCATCCACGAAGGCATATTCTTTTTTAATATCCGTATAATCTTCACCTACCTCATCAAATACACGCCGCCACAGGTCGTGTGCATAAGTAAGGACATTTGCCTTATCGCAAAGAGTTAAGGTGTTTTCCTTGTTACGTTTTCGTGTAAGTTCAAAAGCGTAACGGATACATCTTTCTACACCTTTATAGGTGTTTATCATTTCTTGGATTACTACTTCATCTTTTGTTCCACGTTTCAAATGACCACCGATACCAGAATATAAGCCTTCGGTATTTTCGCGAACAATGATGAAATCAATGTCTTCTGGTCCTTTATCCTTCAAAGGTGTTGGCACACCAGGATAGAGTTTGACGGGTCGTAGGTTAATATAGAGATCAAGTTCAAAACGGACTTTTAGTAAAATACCTTGTTCTAAAATACCCGGTTTTACATCTGGGTGTCCGATTGCTCCGAGATAAATTGCGTCAAGTTCACGTAGTTCTTCAAGTACTGAATCAGGTAATACTTCACCAGTTGCGAGATATCTGTCTCCACCGACATCGTATTCAACTGTTTCATATTTTATACCTTCCTGTGCAGCAGCAGCCCCGAAGACCTTCATTGCTTCACGTGTTACTTCGGGGCCAATTCCGTCGCCAGGGATGAGACCGATTTTATACATATATTACCTCCAATGGATTTAGTCTAATTAATGCCTCATTTTATTTTAACATATCTGGTGTGATATTGCAAATTTGGTGTGTTCTTACGGGTGTGTAAAGTTTTGAACATTGTCTATTCTATTTTTATTTTATCCGAATCACAGAATTCACAGAGGACGCAGAATACACAGAAAGGTTTTGGTATATGAATATTGTGTTCAATAGATAGGGAATTCCGTGTTTTCTGTATTTTTTCTGTGATTCTGACAGAAAACCCGTGCAAATCTTCACACATATATTCATAGAGACTATGCTATAATGATTCAATGATTTATTTAACTATTTTGGGGTAATATGTTGATAAGTGAAGAGACGTTAAAAGCAATATTTTCAAAATTCCAAGATGTCCGTATACTTGTTGTTGGGGATTATTATCTTGATGCGTATTGGTACATTGACAAAACACGTTCATCATTATCATTGGAAACACCTTGGCATAATAACCCAGTTGTTAACCAAAGTTATAGTCCTGGGGCAGCGGGTACAGTTACCAATAATCTTAAGGCATTGGGAGTTGGAACAGTCTATTCTTTGGGTGTGATCGGTGAGGATGGATTCGGTACAACGCTTCTTTCTTGTTTAGAGGAGAGAGGATGTATTACCGAATATATGTTCAAAGTATCGGATTGGGTCACCCCTACTTACCTTAAACCGATACACCGTGGGTATGAAGATGTAGCAACGGAAGGACCGCGTTTTGACATTGAAAACCAACATCGGATGCCTACGAATGTGGAAAATAAAGTATTATCTGCGCTAAATGAATGTATCTCTCAAGTAGATGGAATAATTATTGGAGATCAGATGACACATGATAACTTGGGGGTAATCACTGACCGTATTAGAGAAAAGTTGTGTGAATTAGCTCTGTCATATCCAGATAAGATATTTCTGGCAGACTCACGGACAAGAATAGGTTTATATAGAAATGTTATCATCAAACCGAATCGTTTTGAAGCACAACGCGCTGTAGTTTCAAATTGGGATGGGAAAACTGTTGATATAGATACAGCAAAACAGTGTGCTATATCACTTTCCAAACAAACACATGAACCCGTATACATAACCCTTGGTGAAGACGGAATCCTTGTCTATTACAATGAACAGTTTACACATATTTCAGGTATTGATATAAAAGAAAATACTGATCCTGTTGGTGCTGGTGATAGCGTATCTGCAGGTGTTGTTTCTACACTCTGTTCCTTAGGAAAAGAGCATGTAGTTGAATCCGCATTAGTTGGGAATTTAGTTGCCTCTATTACCGTAACTAAAATAGGAACCACAGGAACTGCATCCCCAGATGAAGTTCTGCGAAGGTATAGGAGTGTCTATGGACGTAATTGAAGCAATCACTCAAAGACGAAGCCATCGCGGTGAATATGAGAATCGTCCTATTGATGAATCTGACATGAATTGCTTAATTGAAGCGGCACGGTGGACACCTTCTCCTTTTAATGTGCAACCGTGGGAATTAATATTTATACAGGAATTAGAGGGGAAAGAGAAACTTGCAGATATGACAAAGCAAGCCATTGTGGAGCAGTTCAAGGATTCCAAGTTCTTGGATGACAATAGCGTGTGGATGTGTCTTAACGAAACAGAATGGCAAGAACGGGGTGATGGTGTTCTACTTGCTGACCATGTTTCACTTCCAAAGTTCCTTCAAGACGGAACTAACAAAATGACTGGTAGCATTCTGAAAGGGTTGCTAAAAAAAGCTAAGTCTTTGACAATTTTAGGACATTTGGGGGCAGGTAAAATCCCTGCCAATGAGATTTCAAAACAGGTGAGAGAGTCTCCACTGTTAGTCTTGATAACGATGAATACTAAGAGGCGACCACCGGGAGAAGGTGCACCTCGATGGATGTGGTTGAGTATGGGAATGTTGATACAAAATATGCTCCTTGCAGCAACTTCACTTGGAATTGGTATACAATTTGTCAGTGCCCCTTTGGAAAAGGAATCGGATCGAAATAACATACGGGAACATTTCAATATCCCTGACACACATGAGGTGATGACGTTATTGAGGTTAGGGTATGTCAGTTCGGAGGATGGAGATTCAGTTAGATTGGACTCTACTGAGTTTGTACATTTTGAGAAGGTAAAAAATCAGAATAAATGAATTGGTGAAACAGTTGTTAAATAACAATCTTATATATTCTGTTCTGCAAATAACTCTTCATTATATGCAAACAGTGCTGGAGTTCCACCGGTATGTAGGAAGATGACAGTATCATTGGAATCTAATCTTCCCTCTCTGATATGGTCAATGAGACAAGCCATTGCTTTGGAAGTATAGACAGGATCAAGTAAGATACCTTCAGTGCTTGCTACTAATTTGAGAGCAGAGATACATTCTGGAGTTAAGTATCCATACCCCTCACCGATATAATCATCTGTATTTTGTATATCAGAATCTATAACATGAGTATCAAGATTTAACATATCCGCAGCGGAATTTGCGGCATTTCTAATTCGATCAATCTTTCCTTCCCAGATAATCGGTGCAGATGCATACGGTTTTATTTTCATACCGAGTGCCTTTGTGCCGAGGACTAAACCTGCTTGTGTTCCACCTACTGATGATGTGTAAATCCAGTCTGCATCAATTCCAAGTGTTTTTTGTTGTTCATGAATTTCCGCAACACACCAAGTAAATGCAACCGCAGCGAGTGCAGTAGAACGAGGAGAAGTTACTACATAGGGTTTTAGTCCATCTGATTTTAATTTTTCTGCAAAATTCAATTTGTGTTCTTCTAATTCAGGTCCGAATGGAATATCCACGATTTCAACATCTGCCCCCGCGATATGGTCTAACAGCAAATTGCCTTGCACGATACTTTTATGGTCTCGTGCAAGACGTAGATAACAATTTAAACCAAGTTTACCACATGCAGCGGCAGTTTGTCGGCAATGATTGGATTGTGATGCAGCACCGTGTACGATTGTATCTGCACCTTGATGTACGCCTTCACCAATAGTAAAAGTCAATTGCCTGACTTTATTTCCACCGATAGCTAACCCAGAACAGTCTTCGCGTTTGATATAAATTCGTGGACCACCAAGTGCTTCAGATAGGCGTGGACATTCCTCAAGAGGAGTGGGGAAATGTCCAATATTCACTTGTGGCACCTTTGAGATGTTATGTAATAAATTTTGTGGGGTAACCACTTGTTACTCCGCTTGAACCACGACAGCATTTTGAATTATCCGTTCTCCACCTTTTATTTGTAGCCCTGGTGAAATGACTTCAACTATCGTATCGGATTCATAATCGCTGCTTCGTTTTTCTTTTGCCTCATGATATTTAGGAGAAAACTTTGTTTTACCTGGCTCAATAGGCATCAATTCGTAATCTACTAAACTAAGAAACCAATTTAATCTCGTTTGGACAGACTTCAGTGAACTGTGTTCAGCAACATTTGGAAATAGTCTGTCTCTAATGAATTCGAGCAAAAACTTTTTAAAGACCGATACTCTAACTTTTTCTGCATGTTTCTGTTCAAGTAAAGCTAACTTTTTAGAAAAGCGGCTGAGATAACTATCACAGTCTTTCTGTATATTTTCTAAATCTTTGTCAGATGCTGCAGTTCTATCTGGAAAAAGAGTTGGTGAAGGCGCATCAATACCTCTTGTCTGTTTCAGAGTTTGCTTCAGTTCTTCCTCAATCTCCTCCAGATTCTTAACTAAAGTTTCCTTAGTTTTGTTATTCTTTTTTGCATCTTTCTTCCATTCACTAATCTCGTTCACCATGAGATTCAGAAGTAGGATTGCAGTTTGTTGTTCACTCAGTGAGTCAAGGTCCCAATTGTCAAGTGATATTCCATAACCGTTATTGTAGTCAGTTTCCAACCTTTCCAGATCTGCATGAAATTTTTCATGTAAATGTTTGTTTTGCTCAATATAGTATTGCTTTTTATTAATATGAGAATTGAATCCAATTGCGCCTACTAATTGAGATAAGACACCATTTTTTTTGTTTTTTCCGTTTGATATAGAAGCAGTGCGTGGTGGTATGAAATTAGCCTGTTTCTTAGCAGCACTTTTTGGCATTGTAGGCACCTTTATTCTAAACTGAAGTTCAGTACTTACATCTGGTATATAATTGCCAATATATTGCTTGTTACTTTTTGGAATTTCGTAATCTTCAGACGGCTCTACCTCAGTAACGTCCTGTTCTATATCACTATTTGTAGTGTTCTCTTCAATGTCTACCATATCATCAGGTATATCAGAATCTGCATTTTGGATCACATCCATTACCGGATTAGCATTTACATTTTCGCTGTCTTGTATATTTTCTAATGCAGCGGCATCATTGTTTTGTGGAATTGATGAATCATTCTGAATTTCTTGTGAAACATCATCAAATGTTTGCTGTCGCTGATTATGTATTCCATCATTTTCATCATCAACGGGTGTTTCAAGTGGATGTTCAGGTGTCTGTTTTTGCGGGAAGGATTCGGATGATGTCTTAATCTCTTCCTCTGTATTGGAGTTATCAATCTGTTTTAACTCTTCTAATATTTTCTCAGTATAAGTGGCAATAGGTTCATGGTCGTCAACATAAAATGCCAACTTGTGTGAGTGTATTACCTCAGCTGGAACGACCACATCTTGTATTAATCCTGTTAATTGAAATGATGTCCAATTAACACGACCACTAAGTGGGTGCTGTTGGAACATCACGCGTAACTTTCTACCTTCTTCTCCTGTGTTTAATACACTCATGACAATGTGGGGTCCATTATGTGCAAAACTGACTTCAATACCCCGAAAACTACCAGAAACACTGTTCGCTGTCATAAGTAAGTCTCCTTTAATAAGTCTGCAATTTCAACGTCGTTTTCTTATCTTTGTATATTGTTATTTGGGATATGAAAGGGATCCGAACGGTTGAACTAACCTACCCAAAAAAGTGTATAAAAACTGTTCGGACTTTAAGGACACATACGCTGTAAGACCACAAATGTGGAAGTTATCTTACTATAGGTATATGTTAAGGAAACAAGGTGTTCGCGTATAATATCCTTCCCTATTCTATTGATTTTAACGTGACTATTTCTGATGGGTTACAGAAACACGTTTATTGATATGGTGGGTCTAACAGAAAATCATTGAAAGAGGAGATAATATCTTGATTCTATTCAGTTTAATCTCACGGAAAATAATCCTACTGTCATCATATCAAATCAAATCAATCCTAACGTCTTACAACCATTTTCCGCGTTTGATAATAATCTCCAGAAGTAAGCGTATAATAATACACACCACTTGCGACAGGTTCACCCTGCATATTCTGACCATTCCAATATGCAATGTGTTTCCCGGCTTTTTGATAACCCAATGTATGATTGAATACAAGATGTCCTTGTGAATTATAGATGGATAAAGTTGTTTGGCTATTCTTTGCAAGTGAGTATGGTATCCATGTTTCGGGGTTAAATGGATTTGGATGATTTTGAAAGAGTTGATTTGTTGGTAATGAGATTAAAGGTTTTGATTGATGAAGATTGTCAGTTGGAATTTCTTCGACTGCCAGTTTGGTTGTATCAGTGATAATTCTTAATATTTTGAGTTGGTAACTATCAGTAATATATATTGCAGTGTCATTGACTACAAGGTCAGTAGGTGAATGCAATTGTGTATAGCGGAATTGGCGAAGCATGGTGCGAGTATTAATTATTTGTAGTGAATCAATGTCAAGCAGGTAAAGATTATGTCCAATCACTTCCGCTGCGATTGGTAATCGTGTATCAGTGTATTCTCGCGTAAGCGTTGGTTGAAAAGGATTATGTATATTTATTTGTAATACACTGTTCATATTATCTAAAGCATATAGTTGATCTCCCTGAAGAACGACATTTGTTGCAGCACCTTGTGTATCAAATTGTGAAATGGGACGCGGTTGTGCTGGGTCTTCAATATCTATAATCTGAACGCCACCGTCCAGTGAAGCAATATATACATGTGATGCATTATGTGTGATTTTGTATGCTGATCCGGGTAACATTCGATTTGATACTATATGACTGCTGATAGGAGTTTTGATATTTACAACATAAAGGGATTTTGCACATAAATATGCGTAGTCTTGGATCAATGCGATATCCCATACTGGGTCTGTAGTTCGGATATGTTTAAGTTTTTCTCCTGTTTGTAGATTTATGACATCCATTCCATTTTCTAATCCCACGAATGCATGTGGCTTTCGAATTTTTACACAAAGTGTACCTTGTTCTCCATAGGAAGAGCGTATTACCTGAGAAATTTCTCCATTGTATGGATCAGTCAATTCGGCAGTTTTTAATCCACCTATCCCATTTGCAATTGCAATTGTCGTATTATCACCGTCAACTTCCACATCCAGCGAATATGCGATACCTGTAGCATTGTAATGGTTAATCCATTTTGGTATATTTGGTTGTGTTACATCTATGGTTTGGATGCCACCTTTTCCATCCGCAACATAGGCATATATTTCCTTATCTGTATCTGAATACCGTAGGGCAACATCTTCAGCATTTCCAGTAGTTGGAATTGAGGAAATCATACGCGGGGCATTTGTATTATTGACATTAACGATTTGAAGTCCAGATTGTCTGTCCGTAAGGTATAATAATTCTTGGAACAACTGAACTGATGAGACCTTTCCTGGTGTGTTTGCTTGTGATAGAAGTCTTGGTGCAATAAGATTAGCAAAATTCATTATCCGGAGATCTCCTGATGCAACAAGCGCAAAATCTCCCAATATAGTGAAATCAGTTGCGAGTATGGAAATTATCCCATTAACTGTGAACCCTCCAAGTTGATCTGGAGTCAATATGTATACACCTTGTGCATTGTCACTTAGATAGATTGTTCCATCATCTAATGTAGAGACATTTAATGGAATGCCTGCTGTTTGAAATGTACGTCTTGGATGTGGATTGTCGTGATTGCGAATATCTTGTAGATTATATATCAAGAGACCGCGCACTGTATCAAGAGCATATAAGTTCCCGTCTGCTATATAAACATCAAGTGCATCTTGTAACCCTGCGAGTGTTTTCACCCAACGAGGTGAATTTGGATGATTAACATCAATGAGATGTACACCAGATTCCCCATCTGCTATATAAACATTACCATCATCCACGGCAATGGCTTGAGCAATCCCTGGTGTTTCAATTTCACCAATATGTATTGGTGATGGGTTTAAAGAGAAGATCTCAAGTCCCCAATCACTGGCAGCAAAAGCTAAATCTTCCTGTATTACGATAGCGTAATAGTTGCTTGAAAGATGAATTTGTGTCATCGGTTCAAGTCTTGTTGATTGGTTAGGTGATACTAAGGTTATTCCTACCTTTTGTGGACTACTTATCTGTTCTGTGTTCCGATATGAAGGAAATGTAACTGTGTTGGGAAGCCACTGATTATCCAAATGAAGTCTATTTCTATCAAGTGTATTTTCTAATATATTGATTGGGTCATTTCCCTGTCCCTGTATTGCAGTATAACGGAATGACTGCGGATATTCGGAAGTAATAATTACAAGGACTTCTCCTTCATGCTTTAAATTCGAGAGTTCCATCCTATTTAAATTCTGTATATTTGGATTGTTAGGCACAGGAGCATCTGGAAAAGGTGTGATTATGGGACGGTTTCTATTCGGCTCAAAATATGCTATATTTGCATATAACTTTGATGTATTGTTTGAAATTAAAGTCAATTCAAGATTTTCAGGTAGATTTTGGAAGAGAATATATTTCACACCCCAACTATCAATAGGAATATCTGCTGAGGTAGCGGGATAATGTGTGATACGAGGTGTGGGTTTTGTTACTTTACGTCTTGGTAAGTTTTGATAACTAAGTTCCTTCCCATTTACAGGATTGTTTAACCAGTTCGCAGTAGACCAATATAGAAAGATATCAACAATGTTATTATTACCTAATGAAATATCAATCGCTGGAAGTCCGAGAGTATCTTCTGCTGCAAGTTGACGTATGAAGTCAATCCCACCATGGTTTTCGTATAGGTAAAGAAGAAACATAAATGCTGCACCATAGTAGGATTCAAAAGTGTTAGCAGTCGTCAAAGATATGCTGGGTTCTGCGAGGTAGCCGTCCACAAATAGTGTATGAACAGTTCCATAAACTCCCCATTCTGCAAGTGAAGCAATGCCCTCCTCTAACCAGCGTTGATCTGTTGTTCCGCCATTCTGATACCAGTTCACAAGATGTGCAAATTCGTGTGCGAGACTACTATAGAAGGTATGGCGTGAACGTTGTTTGAATTGATAAATATCCAAATATAATATATCTCTGCGGTTACTTGTAGGATGTGTTGGGTGTAGGTCGGTTGGTGAAAAATAACCACCGTAGTCTTTGGCAGACATATTCATTCCGACATCGTGGAACAGGATAGTTATTTTGTTGTCACGATCTAAACCCGGTTGAAATTCTGATCCCATCCAGTGATGTACTTCTGAGTATATCTTTGTGTCAAACGTATCCGCTACTGCTTCTGCTTCATTATCGGTAAGCATATCCTGAACAGTTTCGTCAATATAGATATAGCAATGTACACCTACGGCAATACATTTAGCCTTGATTGATGCTGGAGGAATATGAATGAAAAATCGGTCAATTTGTCCAATTATGGCGGGTGCTGCAGGTGCAGCTAATATACTATTTATATTTGTGTTTTTTTGTATGTTAGTTAGCGGTAAATCTTGACACAACAACGGTGTCCCACATTTCCAAGGTTCTGCGTGAAGCATGAAATTGTAACAACCTAACCAACCAACTATAAGGATAGTACAAATTCTTATTATATATTGTGAGATATGTGATGGATACTTTAGTTGAATTGTATGTTTAGACATCGGTAAATAATAGATGACACTATCAAGTATATTAACTATAATAATGTGAATTCGTGTAATATATGTATGGATTAGTATAATTATCAAACACAATTAAAATATGAATGCATACTGTTGACAAGTATTGAAAAGATAGTTATTAGATGGAAGTAAAACCTTTTGAATTCATAGAACATACAGCCGATGCTGGTATGCTTGTTCGGGGAGATACGGTTATATCCCTTTTTACCAATGCTGCACACGGTCTATTTGAAATGATCGCAGTTGTAGATACAATTGATGAAGTATCGGTAATGGATATCCATGTTCAAGTTGAAACGATTGAAGCGTTGTTTGTTGCTTGGTTAGATGAATTGATATTTAAACACGAAACGGAAGACATGTTTTTTAAACGTGCAGAGATTCTGAGTGTTAGTTCTACAGAGCTATGTGCGAAAGTTTATGGTGAACCAACAAATTACGATAAACATGTTGTATACACAGAGATTAAGGCAGTTACCTACCACCAATTATATGTCAAACAGAATCCTGAAGGTGATTGGGAGGCACAGGTGATTTTCGATTTGTAATCAAACCTGTAAAATGCATCCTTCCTTAGTCTTCATTTATTACTATTGTCTGATTCGGTTCAATATTGTTCAATTTAGTAACTTGCTCGCTCAGCCAGAATACTTCTATGGATTCAATTATCGTATCGTCTTTTATACCAAAAAATGCGGTTAATTCGCTCTGTGAACAATAACTTGATCCACTTTTTACTTTTTTTGTTTGAGTGCCACTTGAAGATTTGAGTAGTATACGTGAACCTATACCGTTGCGATTTGTCTCACTTCCGATCAGTTTTATCTTAATCCAATTATTGTTGTTTCCACCATCATTACGATATAGATGAGCAACTGCATTTGATGTGGTAACGAGTAAATCCAGGTCACCATCATTATCTATGTCCCCGTAAGCAGTCCCTCTTCCAACAACAGGTTGTGCCAAATCTTTTCCAACCATCTTAATCACATCTGTGAATGTCCCATCAGACATATTGCGAAATAGATGCGGCTGTTGTGCATAGGTAACTTCACTTTGGACTTTATTTATATCTGTCTCCACATGTCCATTTGAAGTGAAAATGTCAATGTTTCCATCAAGGTCAAAATCGAAAAAGAAGCAGCCGAATGTTAGTGTCAATAAACTTGTAGAACCCAGTTGTGCAACTGGGGCAACGTCAAAAAAGAAATCTCCTTCATTGTGGTAAAGGTTCAACATTTCATTTGAGAAATTCCCGATAAGCAGACTTTCTCGTCCGCTATTGTCGTAATCTGCAGCGTCTACACCCATTGCTCCTGTAGCAACACCTTCCTCATCATAAGCGACTGCAGTCAGCATTCCTACTTCAATAAATGTACCATCACCGTTATTCTGGTATAATTTGTTTGGTTGTGTGTCGTTTGCTTCAAATATATCTGGTAAACCGTCTTGATTGTAATCAAGAATACACACTCCTAATGATTTACTGTTTGGATCAATTATACCAGCACTACGAGATGCATCAACGAATGTTCCATCACCTCGGTTGCGAAAGAGTTTACTCGCTTGTCCTTTATATGATTCGGGTGTGCAGTACGATTTGTTCTTGCCATCAAGTGTACAAAATATATCCGTTTCAATGGACCATTCAACATAATTTGCGACGTATATGTCAAGATGACCATCCAAATTGTAATCAAACCATGCACAACTTGTTCCGAAACTTGGGTTATCAATACCTGTTTTTTCTGTGACATCAAGAAAAGTACCATCACCTCTGTTTTGGAATAGTTTGTCATTGGATAAGCATGTTAGATATATGTCGTCGTCCCCATCATTATCGTAATCAGCGACTGCAACCCCCATACCGTATACCGGTATATTTAGTCCAGCAGTTTTCGTCACATCAGTGAAAGTTCCATCCTTATTATTTCTATAGAGTGCTAAAGTCTGTCGTTTTCCAGTAGGATGTCCCTCCCAATCCATTCCATTTACGAGCAAGATGTCTTGCCATTCATCTGCATTGTAATCAAAAATTGCGCAGCCTGATCCCATAGTTTCAGGCAAATACTTCTCACCAAATGCACCATTATTATGCACAAAATCAATCCCCGCTTCTTTAGTGATTTCTGTAAATTGTAGGAGGCTTTCTGCATGAAGACACGGTGTTATCAATGGTGATCCAAGCAATATGATCCATGATACTATAGATAACATTGCCTTGAAAAAACCAGACTGAATAGAATACATCTGAGCAATAAGGGTCACCTGATTTTAAGTTTTCCCCAAGTAGTTGCAAGTTTTGCTTGTGGTTCAACGTCGCGTGGTTTTCCGGGTCCTCCATTTGGGATGTTATCACCACTTATTTCTACATCATCAAATCTTGCCCGTGCATCACCAACGACGAGTCCTGCTTGTCCACCTCTTAGAGGAGAAGGATCGACAGCAGTAAATTCAAAGTCATTTATTTTGAATTTGAGTGTTCCATCTTCAGATACAGATGCAGTAATATCGTACCAGACTTCTTTTTCTACCACAAAAGGTTGATTTACACTTCCTCCACCAGCGACACCTTTTATGATGCTAACAGAATTAGAAACGAAATAAATCATAAATAGATATCGACTACCTTCATGTCCTCTATCCTGTAGGGTTAAACCAATGTATGGTGGATCATTTCTATCGTCTTCTAACATTACTCTGCAGGAAACACTATAGAATCTCCAATCCATTTCACCAGTAAGCCAGAGACTCATAAAACCGGGGAAAAATATTTCACCAACGGCTTCTCCATCGTTTATCCACCATTTTTCGACTTGACGGTCGAGGTTAAAGATCTCCCACTCTCGTGTGATATTATCTTCAAAATCATCTCTCCATGTTCCTGCAAATGCAGGTAAGACCGTACATATTGAAAAGCATAATATAAAGAGACAATAGGTATAAGTTATTGAGTTTTTCACTGTTTGCTCCTTTATTATTGAATTATACACCGTTCTTCAGTATCCGCGAACTGACAAGAACTGTTATGTGTAAGATTATTCTTATACGTTTCCAGTTGAAGTGATGCAATCACTTGTTCACATCGGTCAACAATATTTTGAATTTCATTACTTCTGAAACTCCTACTAAAACATTGGTTTAGATCTGTATGAAAGCAATTGATCGTTATATTTGTCTGATCTGGAATATATTTATGGATTAGTAGAACGAGAAAATCCATTTCAGGTTTATAGTAATCTGAGTTATATGTTTCAGATGTAATATAATTTAATCCTATCCATTGTCCAGCATCGTCTATATATAGTCTATCAAAATTACCAGATATAATATGTCCATTTATGTCCGCATAAATATGATGGTTTATATAACTGTCTGAAGCAGAAAGTGCAGCTTTCCCAATATCTGAATTCAGAAAATTGTTTACATGTTTTCTAATTTTAGTCAGGTTTTCTGATGGAGTTAAGCCATCTGTTAAATTCGATAGACTATGCATTGCTTGTAGTATCAAATTATCAATGTGGTCTGGATTAGAACCGTGTTTAACTTTTGCAAGAACATTGCGTATAATGGCATCAATGTCTATTTCCTGTAATTCAGTATGTCTGCTGTCCATTCGTGGAAGTTGTAGAAGATGTTCAAGTTGGTAGCACAATGGACAACGCGCATAGTCTCCAAGTTCTTTTACAGAAAATGAAGAATCTATGGTAGATGGATTTAGTTGAACAATTGGAAGTTCAGGAAAGTCACCTACCTTTTTCTCATCGTTTAATTGAATATCATCATCTGTGGTATATATTTCTTTTATGATAGGTATGTTTAATTCTATGGTCTGGGCAGGTGATTTATTGTCGTTGTATATGCTATTGTCGTTGTATATGCTAACGTTTGCTTGTGTGTTATGAGAATCAGCATCCTTGTTGATACCAAAATGTTCAATGAGCCATTTTAGCAAATTGTATGGTTTATCATATCTGAGAGACCCTGAGAGGATTAACCGATCTGTTGCACGGGTTGTCCCAACATAAAAAAGACGTTTCTTTTCTGCATCATCTTTTGTAGAAGCACGTTCTTTCATCAGGTTTATTATTTCAGGTTCAGCATTAGAATATTCCTCATCTGGTTTATATGGATTGAATCCGATGCCAAGTTCCTCATCGATAAACGGTTCTCTTAACGGTTTTCCACTACGGTTTAGGTATGGGAGTATAACAACCGGAAATTGTTTTCCTTTAGCAGAATGTACAGTCATTATTTCCACAGAACCGCTTGTGTTTTCAATCGGAGCCTGTCCTTCCCGTGGTTCTTCATTGATTAATATGTCTAAAAACTCAATGAAATCAGATAATGATTGTTTATTTTCATCGCTGTCATAATCCCGTGCAAGGTCTAATAATTTTTGGTAGTTTGCCCATCTTTGCTGTCCTTGATTTCCATTATTAAGGTTACTAATTAAGCCAGTCTCATTAACGATTGTCCGTATGAGTTGGTTAATCGGCATCCGATGTGCAAACTGTAGGTGGTTTTTAATTGTAGCAATTGCTATCTTGAGTTGGTCTGAAGGTGTTTGATAATTATTTAATTCTTCCCAAAAACTTTCTCTATTTTGGAGAGAAATTTCATATAATTCGGTGTCGGAAATCCCATAAGCAGGACCTCGTAGAATTCCGATAAGTGAAGTGTCATGTTTTTTGGGTCTGTTAAGAAAGTTGAGATAGTTCCAAATATCGTATATCTCTTGTCTTTGGTAGAACCCGACTCCTCCTGTAATGAGGTGCGGAATGTTTGCACTGAGTAAGGCTTTTTCAATCTTAGGTAGGTGGCTTCTATATCGGATTAGGATTGCAATGTCTCCATACTCGATTGGACGTGGTGTTTCAGTGCCTCCATTATCTTTCTCCCAAATCTTTTCTTTATCTGAGATTAATTTATTTATATGGTGTGCAATGATTAAAGCTTCGTTTGCTTCTTCGTTATTATTTTCTCCGATGATGATTTCTATTGCCCCATCACCATCGCTAACTCTGGCTTGCGTTAGTGGTTCAAACTCCACTTCAAATTCGCTCTGCGAACCATCTCCCATTAAATTATTGAAAAATTTGTTGACGAAACCTACATTTTTTCGGAGTGAACGAAAATTTTCTGAGAGTTTGATATCCTCACCACCATTGTCAATTATTTGCTGTTTCATTCTATCAAAGACACGGACATCTGCCCCGCGAAATCCGAATATGCTCTGTTTAGGGTCACCCACAATAAATAGGTTTGCACTTTGTAACGCATTCGTCAGAAGCATAACTAAATCATATTGAATTTCGTTTGTATCTTGGAATTCATCTATCATGTAGTAATTATAACGTTCTAACAGTGTTTTTCTAATGTCCTTGCTTTTTTGTAGCAGATTACAAGTTTTCATCTGGAGATCGTCGAAATCAAGTAGACCTTGTGATAGTTTGACAGAATTGTATTCATTTAGGATATGTTCATATAGTGTCAATATATGATGGGTGGTGTCTATAAGATAGTGGTCATCTGTTTCAGAGTCATCTGCATCAGGTAGATGTGCACTTTTTATTTTTTCTGACATTGAAACAAGTAAATCTATTTCGTCCTGATAATTGGTTATATCAACACCACTTCCAATAAAATCACGTTTTGCAATATCTCCGTCACTTTTTGTAACTAAGTCTGCAATATTTTTTAGTATGGTCAATACACCTTGTGAGATTGGGTTCCGATCTGGCAACAAATCTAATTTTGAGATTAAGATTCTTACTTCGGTGACATTTTTCCCTCGTGCTTCTTCCATTATAGTGTCAAGGCAATTGATGAATTCAGTCACATCATTTTCGGTTGGTAATTCTGCGTTATAGAATTTGATCCACGCCTCAGGTATATTTCCTTCATCAGTGGAATATACATTCTGAATAAGTTGTGCAACTATATCTTGCTTGTCTATCATCATAGAGAATAGTTCAACTAAATCGGATCGGTTTTTATAACGTTGAAGTGAAACACGTAAATTATCGTAATGGACGTGGTTTGGATCCGTTGCTATCTCTCTAAGATATTTATGAATAGTTTGTTTCACCAGTAGTTTCTGGTCAATTCCTTGTATGATATTGAAATTTGCTGGAACACCTGCTTGAAACGGAAATTCTCTTAAAATACGGGAACAGAATGAGTGAATTGTTGATATTGGCGCGACGTTCATTTCCTCCAGAAAAGCTTCTTTTCCGTCTAAATCTGTGGCATCAGTTAGCTTTTTTATAATTCGCCCCTTCATCTCTGCGGCTGCTTTTTCTGTAAATGTTATAGACACAATATGACGTGGCGCGATAGACCCACGACCTTCTTTCAAAATATTGAGGTAACGGTCAACTAATACTGTCGTTTTTCCAGATCCAGCACCAGCTGTTACACAGATATGTTTGTCAATATTAAGAGCATTTTGCTGATTCGATGTTAGTTTCATTTGTTACTGATTGTTAATTGGGAGAGGAACAATGGCATCTGGAGAAATTGAGATTTTAATTGTATCTCCAGGTTTCTTTGTTTCAGTGTCAGGGTTATGTATAATTGCTTTCAGTTTCAGTGTGTCTGATATACTGAGGGCGTATTCTTCTACACTACCAAGATATGTGACAGTGTCAACCTTCGCTGTCAATTGGTTTGGTGATGTATTACCATTGAGTTGAATTGTCTCTGGACGTATAGAACAACTTACTTCTTCACCGGGAGTAAAATTATAGGATCCGCTTTCCGAATGAAGGACACCTATTGGTGTATCAATTGTAACATTACCATCAACATTCTCCTTGATGTTTCCGGAGATAAAATTTGTCTCACCTACAAAACTTGCTACGAAAGGGTTAGCAGGTTGTTGATATATTTCACGCGGTGTGCCGACTTGAACAAAAACACCATCATTCATAATAGCAATTCGGTCAGCCATAGAAATAGCCTCTACTTGGTCATGTGTTACATAGATCGTTGTAATCTTCGTGCGTCTATGAATGTTTTTGATTTCGTCGCGAAGGTTCTGACGCAATGCAGCATCCAAATTGCTAAGTGGTTCGTCAAGAAGTAAGACACTGGGTTCAATGACTAACGCACGTGCTAAAGCAATTCGTTGTTGTTGTCCACCTGACAACGTATTTACAGGTCTGTCTCTGTATTCTGCCATCTGCACCATTTCAAGGACTGAAGTGATTTTTTCTTCACGGGTTGAATTACTGAGTTTTCGTAGTCTCAGACCGTATTCTATATTTTCTGCAACAGTCATGTGTGGCCACAGTGCATAGTTTTGGAAAACCATACCCGTGTTACGTTGATGTGGTGGAACATTATTCATTTCCCTCTCACCAAATAGGAGTCGTCCAGTGTCAGGTTTGTAAAAGCCTGCTATTACACGGAGCAACGTTGATTTCCCACATCCAGACGGACCGAGAAGGAAAAAAAGTTCACCTGATTCAATAGTCAATGATATATCATTGACAGCCAATGTGGTGTCAAAAGCTTTTGTAATATGGTTTAGTTGTACACTGACTGACATATCAAAATTACCTCATGAAAAATCAGTGGATGAGACAGATATTACTGTTTTAAGATAGATTTACTTCAAAGGATGTTATGGCTGTATGTCCTTGACACATCTGAACCCTACCGTGCTTCCTGTTGTTAGATGATACCATCGATCAGAAACGCGAATGTCAGCACTACTGCCATTCCAACCACCGCCTCGTAATATACGGAAGTTTTCGTTATTAGGAGCAGTTGTTCTTCCGAAACGTGGGTTTTGTTTAGGGGATGTAGCGTACATATCTGCTTTGTATTCGTCAAAACACCATTCCCAAACATTACCAGCCATATCATATATACCGTATCCGTTTGGTGTGAAACTACCGACAGGTGCAGTCCATCTCCAAATATCTTTACCCTCTTCACCGTTGTAATTGGCATCATTGCGTGTAATTATATCACCGGATGGATACATTTTTCCAACAAGATTGCCGCGTGCTGCATATTCCCATTCCGCCTCAGTAGGTAACCTTTTGTTTGCCCATTTTGCATAAGCAACAGCATCTCGCCATGTAACGTTTACAACAGGTTCATCTGGTTGATTGAATTTACTATTGTGCCATAATGGAGGTAGTGGATATCCTGTGGCAATAACAAACTGTTGGTAGCGTGCATTTGTAACCTCATGAATGTCCAAGTAGAATGCATCAATAAAGACTTCATGAACAGGTAACTCATCATCATCACCTATGATAACATCGTGGTGATTACCCATCAGAAATGATCCAGATGGTATTAACTTCATTTCTGCGTTGTCAATGTAAGATATTATTTGTTCAGGTAATACAATTGGGTCATCGGTGTTCTGAGAAGTCTCCGTGCATCCACATAACATACAAAGTAAAATGATTAATATACACCACATTATGATTCTACTATGAATTTACTAACTTTGATGTAATCTCTTCTGCTGTCTGGATCAGCAATTTCTGTTCTTCTTCATAAAGTGTTCGGACATCAAACCATAATTGATCAGTTTCAATCCGACCGATGACGGGTGTGTTGGCGTGTCTGAAATGTTCTGAAAGTCTTTCTGCAGAAACTGTTTGTGGTGTAAGCACAACTGCCTTACTTGCTAATGTTTCTACGGGTAGAGATCCGCTACCAATTTCAGATTGAGTTTCAGATACTTCAATTGTAACAATGTTCTCAAATATAACCTGCAGTCTGTCTGCAATATATTCAGCAGTATTTTGTAATTCGTCAATAGATCGAGTATACCGTTGAATCATAGGGAAATGTTCTGTGAGTGCGTCATGATACTGGTATGCTTGTAGCGTAGCAGAAAGTGCGGCTATAGTCAGTTTATCTATACGTAACGCACGCATCAAAGGATTCTTACGTATGCGATGTATCCACTTCTCTTTTCCTACGATTATTCCCGCTTGGGGACCGCCAAGTAACTTGTCACCACTAAATGTCACAATGTCCACACCGCATGAAATTCTTTCTGCGACAACCGGTTCATAAGGTAGTCCATATTGTGAAAGATCTATCAATGCACCACTACCTAAATCCTCCATAGTTGTGATGCCGCGTTCTGTACCGAGTTCAGTCAATTCATGCATTTCAGGTGTTGAGGTAAAACCGAATATCTTATAATTACTTGGGTGTACTTTTAGTATGAGTGCAGTGTTTTCATTTATTGCATCTGCATAATCACGTAGGTGTGTGCGATTGGTTGTTCCTACCTCTCTCAAAATTGCACCGCTGGCTGCCATGACATCTGGAATGCGGAATGCACCACCAATTTCAATTAACTCACCACGTGAAACGATTACCTCTTTATCTTTCGCAACGGTTTGTAATGCAATTAATACTGCGGCTGCATTGTTATTAACAACGGTTGATGCTTCACAACCGGTCAATTGTTGCAGGAGCGGTTCGGTTATCCTGTCACGGTGTCCCCGTTTACCAGTCTCAAGGTCATATTCAAGATTGACATAATTCTGTGCAGCATTTAACAGACTATCACACGCAGATGGTGACAGTAGAGACCGACCAAGGTTTGTATGTGTTACAGTTCCAGTAGCGTTGATGACTTTTCTGAGTGGCGGACGTGTTGTATCTTGAATTCGTTGTAGTGCTAATTCTGCATATTCAGATAAATCGGGTAGTTTCAGGTCAGTATCTCCCTTCAATATTTCATCACGTAAATCTGAGACAATTGACCTTAATACCTGTCTTACAAGTGACCGTGAGTAAGTTGACAGTAAATTTTGTATTTCTGGTAAGGTAAGTAAATTATCAATTTTAGGAATCTGTCGTAGCGGATTATTACCAGATTTTTCTTGTTGATCTTTTGAATTCAATATCTTTATCCAATGGAAGTAATATACGATTTATGTATCAATAAATTGGTTACAGTATTGTGAATTTTATCAGATTAGACATCAAAAGTCAAATGAAGTTCAGGATTATTATCTTATAGGTATATAAATATTTTTCATCACCTAAACCAACTTTCATGCTGGGCATGCTTATTTTCTCGATTCTGGCAAAAGACTGAAACTGACGACTGAAAACTACATAAAACATATTGGATATATATTGTTCCAAAATCCACAACCCCTTCCAACTCTCAACAACACGTGATATAATACTATCACTATGAAAAACAAAACCACATACAAACCCAACATAACCGCATTCGTAGGTCGGAGCGAGCGTAGCGACCTCCGACATCTTACATTCTGTAGAACCGACCTCCGACAAATAGCCAAAAACAAAAGATACAGTTTTTCAAGTTTTTTATTACACAGTAAACCGGTGAAAATAACCCATAAACCCAGTCAGGTCCAACAACCAGACCACAACACAGTAAAGATACAGTTATGTGAAAAAAGGCACAAAACTGTATCTTTTTAAAACGGAGGAAAATAACACAATTCGTAGGTCGGAGCAAGCGAAGCGACCTCCGACATCTTACATTTTGTAGAATCGACCTCCGACAGTATATTAACTCAAGTTGCTACATAATGTAGCACAATCTGTTAGATTGTGTCCGAATAGGCGCAAACGAACAGTTTGGCTACAATATTTTTGAGAATAATGCCCTTTTTTCATTAAAACAGTATCCGCATATCTAAAATTTTGTAGGTAGCAACTTGAGTTATATTAGACAATTCAAAATGGCTGAAAAACAGACAAAATCAAGCAGAACAAAGGTTACCGTTTTTCTTTTTTTTTACATTCAAAAAAACCGATGAAAACAACCCATAAACCCAGACAG
>JAPOQK010000097.1 GCA_026710795.1 Candidatus Poribacteria bacterium | reverse complement strand
TGGATCAGTAAGATGGACAACTGCAGAAAGAATCGGTGGATCCAAACTTGTCGTAAATATAGCAAAATCAGCATCTAAATCCAAACCTAAATCTTCTAATTCCGATAAACTCTCAAATCCCGCGCCAAATGCCTCTGCCAACATTTGCGCCAGATACTCAGGTTGAGGACCACCTTGTGGTATCAGGTTACTAATTAGTAAGTTGATACTATCGTCTAACTTCAATAAACTGGGACAATAGACAACGCCCATTGCTGTATTTGGGATTAGGTTTAGAACACTATCATTTGGGATGTTGAGTGGTTCAAGATCAGTTTTATTATTGTTAGTATCTACAGGAATATTTTCATGCTGATCAGCGTTAATTGTATCAACAACAAAAATACAACCTAATAGAATTATTGCCAAAATAGTGACAATGTTTAGTGTATGAGTCCAACGTTTATTCATTAACTTTCTCCTTGAAAAAGTGGCATGTTAAGCATCCTGTAGAATGGATTATTATTTCTGATTTTCTTTGATTTTCGCTTTAAGTATGTTAGCATAGGTGACAAATAGATAAAACATAGTAAAATAAAAAACGGCCACATGTCAATGTGGGCGTTTATAAAGAATATACTATTGTATCGCTTCCATACCTGCTAACATCGTAAAAGTCTGTATCAACTGTTTAAAGTCACCAAGAGTAATGAGTAGTTTTGCGCCGACACCACCATCATGTATTTTACCTGAAATGCCGATACTATAATGTGTGGGAAGACCTTCGAGGATATTTACGAACATTTGCATTTCAGCAGCAAAATTATCTTGTTTAGGTTCAGTATTTAACACAATATTCATTATACTTTTGGCGACTGTCAATGGAGAAATACCAAGTAGAAGATTATTGTCTGTTCCTAACTTCGTAATCAAATTTTGATAACTAACATTCTCT
Organism: Candidatus Poribacteria bacterium; assembly: GCA_026710795.1. Classification (GTDB taxonomy): domain Bacteria; phylum Poribacteria; class WGA-4E; order WGA-4E; family WGA-3G; genus MSPOR6. The sequence continues at coordinate 998 of JAPOQK010000097.1, read as the reverse complement.
ACAATACTTTCAGTAATCTTTGCTTTACTATCAAGTGTTGCTTGAATCTGTTGCGTTCCTCCAAATCCTAAATATAGTAACCCATCTGAAATAGCATAAGCGATTTTCCACTCATCTGGAAGAAACATTGCAAAGTCTGGTGGTGTATCAGCGAATGCATCACCGAAATTTGGTAAGACAAAAGTCTTTATCTCAACATCATTATGCATAATTGGGTTGCCAACTTGCGCACCATCATACATACGGAGTTCAGGGGAGTCACCCATTGAATCTCGCATGATCTTAACCGAATTTTGCATTTGTTCCAAAAACTGTTCTTCCATATATGTCTTCATTTTGTTTTCATCTACTAATTCATAGATGACAAGATAATCAGGAATAAAAGTTTCATTAAAATTGGCGGTGAGACACACCTCATCTCCCAGAGAATCGTAAAATCCTTTCATTTCTGCAAATATTGATTCAACTTTCTCTCCATCAATATTAACATCTTGGTCAGCTTCATCAGATGTGAAAGCATTTAACCAGACCATACTCCAATCAAACAACATCTGTTGATTTGCGATCAAACCTCCACTTAAAAATGAATCATTTGGTAAATCCTTGATAAGTACCAATTCATCTGGCGGCATTTTTTCCAATATTTCGTTTATTTTTCCATCGTCTGTAAACTGCAGGAACTGACCAAGCTGTACATCTGTTCCATCTATTTGGATAGCAAGACTAAATGATTCTAACTCATCTAAAAATTCAATTATTTTACCAGACATTCCTTCAATGAATGGAACTCCTGTCATTGAATTGAGATCAATTTGTATACTGTCAATAGTTGACTGTAATTCCTCTTGTATTGTATCCATAAAGGGTTCTATAACAACTTCAAGGTTTATGAATGCTGAAATTTGTTCTGTTCCTTTTATTATGTTTGTAAGATATTTATGAAAGTCCTGATTTTTGATAATTGATTGATGAGACCCCCCTTTTACATCAATAACATT
>JAPOQK010000096.1 GCA_026710795.1 Candidatus Poribacteria bacterium | reverse complement strand
TAATGTCGGACTCGAGAAAAAATAGCAGAAATTAAATATAATCTGGGTCCTATCATCGTTGTCAATGTAATTGTCCAATAATTTCGTCAAAGAATCGGAGTCGCGAATTAACGCAATTTTGTCAAAGAAAGGCTCTCTATAAGTGTTGGGACCGTATGTGTTGATTGCTGCCGCCTTATCAAGCATAGTTTGCGAACTATCAATTCCTAAATAAGTAATGTCGTTCTGTCCTGCAAAAGCTCGGAAAGCGATACCTGAAGTTAATGGACCGCAACCGAAATCAATGAATACGACTTTATCCTTTTCATTTATCGGTGTGAGGCAATTCGTGAAGATGTGATAAGAACCGAAAAGGTGCCTCGGCATATGATGGACACAATAGATAGATACCTTGTCTTTTGGGAAATAATATTCATTGGACGGTTTATCAAATGATACTTCATCGAAATCGCTCTGTCCTTGTTTCAGGATGCGCGCTATATCTTCCCAGTAGTATATTCTGTTATTTTTAACATCTTCCGAGAGTACCGGTAGATCATGTTCAAAGGGTTTTATGATGAGTTCTTCAAACAGATTCTTTAGACTTTCACTGGGTTTATAGCGGTTATCGTGAGAACAATATATGTAGGGCAAACTGTAAGGGTCCTTCTCTCTTTAGCGTTTCGCTGTTTCTATAATAACCTTCCTAAATGTTAGCGATACCCGTCGCTGCCGCTCATGTTTTTCGCCATCCCACACATCCGATTTTCTGGCGACAATGCCGTGTAACCAGTCATGTCTTGCTGCACCACTCAGTACCACAAGGCTTCTTGGCGCAAGCCAGACTGGGATCTTTTTTGTTTTGTCGAATTTATTTGTGAAATTCATCACACAGCCCGACCCCAAACTCAAGGAAACGATTGTATCCTCAAAACAGGGTTCGCAGTCAATGTGACTTGAGATGCCTTGGCCGGGCAGGTATTCATTAACAATCACCTGATCGGCAATTTCCGGCATGTGTCCATCTTTATATAATTTTTCACTCAGTCGGTTCAGCCATTCTGGTAACTCGCCAATACGCATATCATGATTCACTTTTCGCGCTCTGTAATCGTACTTAAAACCGTAATGCTGAACACGCCGTTTTAGGTCGGCAAGCCACTGGTGTTCGTCAATCTGTGCTAACGCCCAATCATGCTGATGTTCATCAATATAGTTTTCTACATATTGGAGACCTCTTATTATCGCAATCGCTTCCTTATTTCTTGAAGGTGATTGCTGTTCAGCAGGTTGCTCTCGTGATACGGAAGTGTAGTCAAATTCTATAAGTTGTTGTTCCATGGGGCAGTTCTCCATTAGGTCAAATCACTCATTGCAAAGTATATCGCTATAGACCTTAGCATCACGGTGAAGTGTGCAATTTATTAGACGATTATATTTAAAAGGTTGAATGTGCTGATTACTTGATATACTTGATCTGAATCTTGAATTTTTAACCTTCAAAAGATTATTTTTCAAGGTGTACCACTTTTCGCGTAATTTTAAACTTGATGATACGGCATTCTGATACACTATATACATTTTATGCTTGTTGTATTGTCCTACAGTCGAAATGAGTATGTCAGAGAGGGGTCCAATGTTTAATGTTGGACTCGCGAAAAAATAGCAGAAGTTAAATATGATCTGTGTCCCATCACCCTTTTCAATGTACTGGTCCAATAATCCAGTTAAGTGATTGTTATCGTATTCAAGAATTAACTCAAAATTATCAAAGGAAGGATATCTATACCTGTTGGGACCATATTCGTTGATTTCCACCGCCTTATTAAGCATCCATTGTGAATTATCAATCCCTATATACGTCATGTCACTTTGCTTTGCAAAATCCCAAAACGCAATACCTGAAGTTAACGGACCGCAACCAAAGTCAATAAATACAACTTTATTGCTTATGGGTATGGAGTGAGTCGTAAAAATATGATAGGAGCTAAAAAGGTGCATAGGCATGTAATGGACAGAATAAATAGAAACTTTGTGTTTTGGAGGGTAATACCTATTGGATGGTTTATCAAATGATGTTGTATCAAAATTGCTCTGTCCCTGCTCCAGAATGCGAGCTATATCCTTCCAATAGTATAATTTTTTATTTTTAACATCCTCCGCTAGGGTAGGTAAATCACGTTCAAATGGTTGTATTACTTTTTCTTTAAACAGATTCGTTAGATTTCCACTGGGTTTATAATAGTTGTCATTGTAGTGGTGTATGTAAGGCATGTTTTGAGAGGCTTCTACGGTATAGGTTTCATCTGATGTTATGCTAATAGTATAACGAGTAACATCACATTTTTCAAGGCAATTTTTGTTTCCTCTCGGAGACCTTCAATTTTCGGAATTTAGGTTGATTTTTGGAGGAAGTCGCGAGTTGGAGCTCGCTCCTACACAGGAAAGTGTTTTTGCTTGGGCATTTCCCTACGTAGTGTTTACATTTTCTTAGCGGTTATCAATATTGCTGCGAAATAGACGAACCCGAGATACCTGATACTTAACTTATCGTAGCGCGTCGCGACGCGCCGATACTGTTTCAAGCGATGAAAGAACCGTTCGATGATGT
>JAPOQK010000082.1 GCA_026710795.1 Candidatus Poribacteria bacterium | reverse complement strand
TCACTATGAAAAACAAAACAACCCACAAACCCAACATCACCGTATTCGTAGGTCGGAGCGAGCAAAGCGACCTCCGACATCTTACATTCTGTAGAAGCGACCTCCGACAAATAGCCAAAAACAAAAGATACAGTTTTTCAAGTTTTTTAAGACACAGTAAACCGGTGAAAACAACCCACAAACCCAGTATGGCACAACAATTAGACCACAACACAGTAAAGATACAGTCATGTGAAAAAAGGCACAAAACTGTATCTTTTTTAAACGGAGGAAATACTACGATTCGTAGGTCGGAGCAAACGAAGCGACCTACGACAGTATATTAACCCAAGTTGCTATCTATGTAGCACAATCTGTTAGATTGTGTTAAAACATACGCAACTAATAGTTTACGCCACAATATTATCAAGAATAATGCCTTTTTTGATTAAAACAGTATCCGCATGTCTAAAATTTTGTAGGTAGCAACTTGAGTTATACTAGACAATTCAAAATGGCTAAAAAACAGACAAAAATCAAGCAGAACAAAGGTTACCGTTTTTCTTTTTTTTACAATCAAAAAAACCGATGAAAACAACCCATAAACCCAGACAGGAACTAAAACCAGTGAAAAATACCAAAAGTTACGGTTATGCAGAAATTAGACACAAAACGGTAACCTTTTTATACGGAAGAAAAATCCAATGAAAATAAACACAAACAATTCACAGTCAAATATGATGTCCGAAGTCTTGTGCATAGTGTTCCATTCCTTTCTTTATACAAAAAACTTTATACACCCAAGGTGTTCAGGTTATGAGATTAGTATGCACCATATTGTGCATTCAAAATAGTAAATGCACATATAGGTGCAGCAGACCGATTTAATCACTTATAAATTCAGTGTATTGTTACCTTTAAGTTGGCATATAAATTGCTTATTCTAATACAGATTTACCAAGAAAAGGAGTTATGAAATGAAGTATCTCATTGGCATCTATCTCTTGATGATATGTGTCTGCGCAGATGCTGTTCCTCCTTCTCCTGCAGGTGGAGGTTATTTTCAAATATATCAACCGGGTGACTACGCTTATGTTAAGGATCACGACGACTTTGACTTCAACTTCCATTTCAGCGAGGCTTTCACCATAGAATTATGGTTTTATCAAAAACGTTCCATGAAACAACCTGATAGATTGAAAGAGGAACCAGGTGAACGATGGTATCTAATTAATAAATCAGAGAGTTATGACATACGAACCTCAACTACCTCCAATTGTCCCTATCTTTATCTAATAAGTCCAATAGTAGGTAATCTTATTAGATGTTCTAAATTGCCTTTGAATCAGTGGCATTATGCAGCTTTTACGGTTGATATATATCGACAATCAATCATTAACACACAACTGATAGGTAAAGCTAAATTAGAGCGGACAATATTTATCGGGATTCTAAATAGTCTTTCTTCTCTACAGATTGGTGGCGGTGTTCAGGCTACTGTTGGTAATATCCCTAATGAGCCTTTTTTTAGACGTCCTTTTTGGACCCCGTTTACAGGTGGTTTAATTGACGAAATCAGAATTTCAAATATTAATCGTTATCCAAAAAAAGAAATAGATCAGGAATCTTGGAAAGAAACGATTGTGGTGCCTACAGGTCCCTTTGAACCAGATGAACATACAGTTGCTCTATGGCACTTTGATTATGATGGGACCCCAGGTTCAAAATGGCGTGATGCTTCTGGGAATGGACACCACTTAACATATAGTGGCGATTACCTAAATGTTAAACCGTATGGAAAGTTAGCAACCACTTGGGGACAACAGAAGAAAGGTTATTGAAAACCGAAACAATCATCTACGATTTTCTACAAGAGAAGTCAACAGTCTATACCATTACCATGGCAGTACATACATCTGACCATTTAACCTACTTGACATATTTTCAAACTCTTGTTAAAATTCGTATTTACATATTACATTCATAGTCTATAAGGAGAAGTTGTATGAGAAAGTTCATAATTGTTGAAATCTGCGTTGTCATTGCCATCGCTCTTGGGTTTTGGCTCGGAAGAATTACAAGTCCATTTAATGATTATGCGCATTATTACGAAAATGCCGATAAAGCCATGGTAAAAGCACAACAGATGGATAGTCCACCTGTATCGTTTGATGAACCTGACAAAAGTCGCTTGCGCAAAGTACGGGCAGCTTACCGGGCAGTTTTTGACAATTATCCAGACAGTCGCTGGGCAGATGATGCCATTTACCAGTTAGCATCCCGACTTCCACGTACCGATGAGGAGGGATTCGCACTTTTCCGCCGCTTAATACGGGAATATCCAGATAGTGAATATGCAGACGATTCAATGTATGCTGTTGCCTATGCAACCTATGAAATAGCACGAGAACTACAAAAATCCGGAACACTTGAATCTCCTACAGCCTACTATGACAGGGCACTTGCCTTATTTAATCAATTAATCGCCACATATCCGGGGAGTGTACTTCAAGAAGAAGCACAGCTGAACGCTGCATTATGTTACTTCGGAAGAGGGGATGTAAGTATTGCACTTAGTGAACTGATAAACCTCAAAATGGAACTTCGCGAGCATCCGATTAGATATAGGATTTTATATGTCCTTGGAGACATTTATTTTCAGCAACAAGATTATGAGAATGCCCAAATTGAATACTTAAATGTGGCAGATTCTGGTGATCCGGTATATGCACCAAAGGCGAGTTTCCATCTGGCGCGAGTCTACTTTGCTGAAGGATTAACAAAAGAAACTGAGGCAAGTTATATGGAAATAAAAGGTGATACTGAGGAAGCAGAAGCGATGTACAAGGAAGCAGAAGCAAAATATAACCAAGCAATTGATGGATACCAAGAAGTTATTGATGATTATTCCGATACTGCCTCCGGGCAAGACGCACGTTTCTATATCGCCTGGGCGTATGAGAAAACTAAAAAATATGACGAAGCGATCTCACATCTTGAGTATGCAATAGAGAACTATCCTGACAACGAAAGTGCTACTACTGCTAAGTATTATATAGGTCAATTAGCTCATGCTAATGGAGATATTGCACGTGCAATTGAAGTGTATCAAAATTTCGCTGATGACCCTTCACATGATTACGACTCCCGGCTACAAGCACAATATAGAATTGGAAAGATCTATGAAGAAATTGAGGATATAGAACAAGCAATTGTTGCTTACGAAAAATTCCTCATAGATTTCCCTGAACCCCATAGACTCCCAGAGCATGAATCACGGAAGATAACTGAAAATTATGTCCAGAAACTAAAGTCAGGTGATGTAGACGAAGAGTAGTAAGAATTTACGTGGATTGCTGGATATGTGAATAATTACCTCTTTATATGAAGTATCAATTATCATGGGTTCTACTTATAAACAAAAAAGGCAGGTGTGCTTACAAAGCAAACCTACCTTTTTCAAACGTTAGAATAAGTTTTAGGCATTAGCCAAATAGAGTTCGTTGACCTTTTTCCAGTTTAGGACATTTTTCCATCCCTCAACGTAGTCTGGACGACGGTTCTGATAATTTAAATAGTATGCATGTTCCCAAACATCAATGCCGAGTATAGGTGTATGTCCTTGCATAATTGGACTATCTTGATTTGCTGTGGAATAAATCTCTAATCCACTATCACCAATAACGAGCCATGCCCATCCGGAACCGAAGCGTTTCGTGGCTGCCGTAGTGAATTCTTCGTTTGCAGCATCAAGAGATCCAAAGGCAGATTTTATTGCTTCTCCGATTTCACCGCTACTGGGATCACCACCACCCGGAACCATGATTGACCAGAAAAGTGAATGATTGGCATGACCGCCACCGTTGTTAATAACTGCCTGACGGATGTCTTCTGGTACTTGATCAATATTACTAAGTAATTCTTCAACACTTAATTTAGCAAGGTCATCGTGACCTTCTAATGCTGCATTTAGGTTGTTTACATAACCTTGATGGTGTTTGCCGTGATGGATTTCCATCGTCTGTGCATCAATATGAGGTTCCAAAGCATTGTGTGCATAAGGGAGATCTGGTAATGTGTGTGCCATTTAAGAATAGCCTCCTTTTAAGTTTTGTGTCATAAGAGTATAACAGAATTGAACAAAGTACACAAGTATTTTGTGGAATGTAAAATACCAATTAGGATACGGGTTTTAGTGGGATTCTGTGAAATACCACCACTGAAAGAGATAAATGATCAGTCTGTATCGTAGGTCACAGCAAATGCACCTACACGACAAACCCGTTTGTAAGCACAGTATGTGCACGGTTTAGTTGGGTCGTTAGGAGGGTTCGGTATAACCCCTTCCTCAGCTGAGCCTTGAAATGTATCTATTTGTGTAATGAGAGGAAAGAAACCGTTAGAGATATTTGCCACAAAGTATTCGACATAATCTTTGACGCGAGTTAGCATTTCATCAAATGTTTCATCCTCGAATAATTGTCTACTGCTTGAACCTATCTTTTTCCAGACTGTATCTTTATATGCTTTGTATGCATCACCATTTAACAATTTTCTACCGATACCAAGATCTACCGCGCATTCTTTCAATCTGATTTTATGGTAGAGACCTGCTGCTGGTTCGAAACCTGTTATCCCATTCATTTCTAACAATTTCGTGGCAATCTGCATGTAAACAGGGAGTTGTATACTTCTCCCTTCAAGCATATCTTGCTTTTTTATTTCTGTGCTTCCAGTTTTGTAGTCAATAATATTTATTCCCTGTTCACCTATGTCAATACGGTCAATTTTGCCTTCCATATTTACGCTGCCAACCGGAATTGAATCAGAGCAACTGATAACAGTATCTCTTTGTCCAGGGGATCTCCCAAAACTAACTTCAAAGTAACGGGGTGTGACATCAAGGTCGTTTTTACGTTCTGCTTCAAGCCATTTATGAAGCGCAGCGCGCTGTTTCTCAACCTCTATTTTCCAAAACAAATTATCCTTGTTGACATCTGAACGTTTCATACGTCTGGTTTCAGATTTGGAATGTAATATTTCATCTAACTGTTGTCTTGCTTGCTCAAAGATTCCCTCTGTACATTGTCCTATACGTGGGGATTCATTATCACGACGATTCAGGTGGAATTCACAGAGAACTTCGTGAATCAACGATCCTTTTTCAAGGCTTGATGGTTCGTCTTCTAACTCTTCTTCTATTTTTGTAGGTCTTAGAATTTTATCAACAAAATACTGAAACGGACAATTTGCATAGGTTTCTAATTCTGTAACGGAATATGTTCTTTCACTCAGACTATGCAACGCATCACGACTTTCTGATGAAAGGTTTTCTTCTTTCAATACGCCTTCGTAAGCTAAATGTGCATGTGTTTCTTCTCTGCTTTTTTCAACCGAAACAACATGGTCAATGAGGGGATGCATACCTTCAATTTCAGGTGGAAATTGACCCTCAGACGGACAATCTACAGTCCATACATGATTTCCGTAAGCACTGAGGAAACCGGGAATACTACCTAATAAAGAATCGGGAACTTCTGTTTCACCAATCTTGACGATTTCTTTTAGTTGGTTTAGGAACAGAGACGGGATTAAATCCGAAACTTTTTCGTGTTGTGGAATAAGGAGATATAGTCGGTCACGATAGGATTTTAGAACACGATAGAAAAGGAAGCGATTATCGTGTAGGTGTTCCTCCTCAGTCCGGTACGGGGTATCTGGAAGTATCGGATCGGGACGATAATTTTGTGGGAAACCACCGTCCACAAAATCGCATAAAAAGACAGTATGATACTCTAAACTTCTGAGTTGACCGAGTGTAACAATCTTTACCGTGTCACCTTTTGACGGTACCCGATTTTGATAATGTGTGTGCTTTGCGATGTGGCGGAGTTTCTTAATATAATTATCAAGTTGGTGTGCCTGATTCGCCTCTTTTATTAGCACAGAGCAGAGTTCTTTAACGATTTTATTGAATTGATGATATGCGTTAACTTCACCTTCTACAATTTCTCTTTTTTTGGTAAACATTGGATTTAGAATGTGATGCAGAACTTCACCATTCTTGAGCAAATCTTCAACATATTCCTGAAATTCGTTGGGGTGAATCTTGCGCGTAGGTGATTCGTGAACAATATCAGAAAAATATGGTTCGTTCATAGGTGCTTGGTTAGTTGAAAGCCGGGAAAAGATTGCCTTAACAACCTCGGACTTCATCAACGGTATACTTTCCGAAAGTGTATAAGGGATGCCAAATTCGGGGAAAGTTTCTGCAATGCGTTGCTGATATTGACCTAAATTGTAGTATGCAACACAGATATCGCTCAGTTTACATTCTCCGCTTGACACCTGCTGTTTAATGAGATTTGCAATCTGCTCTACTTCTTCGTTTCGGTCAGCTGGTTTCAAGACTTTAATCTGTTCTGATAGATCATGGTCTGTTAGATCAACTTGGTTATTTGAAGTAGTATTAGCGCGGAACAGGTTTTCAGAAAAATGTTGGTGTTTATCGGGATCGCGCTCATATTCGGTATCAATGTGAATTTCGGTATCTCTGAATTGTGAGACAAGGTCAATTATATTTCTATATAAGTCCACATTTTCTTCAACACAGTCTGTGCGAAACCATATCTCTATATTAGGTATTTGAGCAATACTTGTAAGAATCTTGATGTTTGAATTAGAAAGGACCGAGAAACTCTCAACAGTAACAAGTTCGACACGAGGAAACGACTTTTTAAAGAAGTCGTGTTGAAAATGGTTAGCGAGATAGAGGTGTTTTCCCTTATCGTCTATCCAATTATCCTGAAGTCTTGACTCATAATTGCTATAAAACTCGGATAGGTCTGTCTCAATAGGAATGTCTTGATCAGTATCACCACGCTCTTTGAGGTTATTTATTGTGTCTGCTATAAGGGAGAGTGTGCTGTCAGGAATAGGTTTATTTTGGATTGGTCTAAATGTAGGATATGTGTCGGTATCATCTCCCGCGATTTCGTGGAGCAATAGATTTTGAAGACCTGGTGAGATGTGTTGCCTTGACGGACGGACTTGGTTGTATAGTCTCTGCACGAATTGGTCAATGGTATAGACTTGCAAGTTTGCAACTGCGCGGTTTGGATGATACGCAATCAACTGGCGTTGTCGCTTCAAACGTGATGCATCATTTGGCACAATGACAGCAAAAGTCAATGCTTCGTCATTCTTGATACGGGTTTGGAGGGTTTCTTCTATGTATTGCATTTTGGAGTTTTACGGGATACGGAGTATGCCAACTACCGTACTTGTGTGCCGAGTGGGACATCGGTTTCAGGACTTACCAGCACAACTGAATCATCGCTTGCTGCGAGGATCATGCCGTGTGATTCAACATTGCGTATCGTCGCGGGTTCTAAATTCATAACTACAATCACCTGTTTTCCGATCAAGGCATCAGGTTGATAGTGTTCTGCGATTCCAGCGACTACCTGCCGTTTTTCTGTGCCGATGTCGACTTCTAACTTAAGGAGACGATCTGCCCCTTCAATTGGTTCTGCGGATATGACGCGCGCAACCCGTAAATCCATCTTTTGAAAATCGGAAAAGGAAATTAGATTAGACTTCTTCTCAGATGTTTTCTTTTCTGGTTTAGCTTTTTCCTTTTTGGGTTGTGCTTTTTCCTTTTTGAGATCAACACGCGGGAAAATAGGTTCACCCCTACTAACCTTTAGGTCTACAGGTAAACGTCCCCATTCTGCAACGGAATCAAATTCTGTTAAACCGATCTGTTGTTGTATCTTCTCAGCGGTGTCTGGAATGAATGGTGATAGCAGCACAGATATGTAACGCAGTGCTTCTAAACAATTGTAAAGGATAGTACCCATTCTCGGTTTTGTTTCTGGTTTCGCCAGTGTCCACACTTCAGTCTGTTGGACGTAACGGTTGACTCGTCGCACAAATTCCCATATCGTTTCTAATGCACTATCAAAAGCGAATGTCTCTATATGTGCGTCAAAGGTTTCCGAAGTCTTTTGTGCCATCTGTTTGATTTCATCGTCAAACTCACCCGGTGTTGTGGGTGCTGGTATTCCATCAAAGTTTTTATTCAATAACCCAAGGACACGATTGAGCAGATTACCTAAATCGTTAGCAAGGTCAGCGTTGTAACGTTGGTGTAAGCGCGTAGGTCGGTAATCCCCGTCGTTTCCAAAACTAAACTCGCGTAGTAGGTAATAACGGAATGCATCTACACCGTAAGTCGCAATGTCTCCATCCATATCAATGAAGATACCTCGCGTTTTGCTCAGTGCCTCTCCATCCTTTGTCAGCCAACCGTGTGCGACAATCTGCTTCGGAAGTGGTAGGTTCGCTGCCATCAACATTGCAGGCCAAAGCAATGCGTGAAAACGGGTAATTTCCTTTGCCATCATGTGGACATTCGCAGGCCAGAATGTGTGATACCTTTCGTTATCGGCATCATAACCAAGAGCAGTTATATAGTTCGGAAGGGCATCTATCCATACATAAGCGATATGTTCGGGGTCAAACGGTAATGGTATCCCCCATGAGACTGAGGAACGGGAAATGCTTGTATCCTCTAATCCTGATTCCAACACGGACAAGAGTTCATTCCGACGAGTATCAGGATAAACGAATTCGGGATTCTCGTTGTAATGTTGTAGTAGACGGTCCTGGTACTTGGAAAGACGAAAAAAATAGTTTTCCTCTTTGACCCATTCTAACGGTATTTTATGAATCGGACAAATCTTGTCATCAGACAATTCTTTCTCTGGAAAAAAACGTTCACACGGACGACAGTAATGTCCTTCGTACGGTGCTTTGTAGACATCTCCACTCTCATATAGAGCAGTGAGAAACTTTTTTATGCCGCGTTTGTGGAGTTCACTTGTCGTTCTGAGAAAGATGTCATTCGATATATTTAGACGTTCCCACAACTTCGTGAAAATTGGTGCTAACTTATCGCAAAATGCTTGTGGAGAAAGACCTTCGCTTTCTGCTGTTTTATCAATGTTTGCTCCGTGTTCATCAACACCAGTAAGAAAAAAAACATCATCGCCTTTGATGCGGTGATAACGTGCTAAAGCATCAGCTGCGATGGTCGTGTATGCGTGTCCGGCATGAGGTTCACCATTCGCGTAATAGATGGGGGTGGTGACATAAAATGTACTCATATAATGGTTTATAAGACTCCCGTTAGATTCAAGTCGTTATTACATTGTAAATTGAAATTTGGCAATTTTAATTCTATCCTAACGGGGTTGGTTTGTCAAGGGGTTTTGGAGGCAGAGACATTCAATTGTCGCGATTCAACATTTTCAGAATCACGGATTTACGCGGATTACACAGATTTCTCGGATTATTCAGTTTGAGGAGACAAATTCCTATTGAAATATCAGTAAGTAAACTGTTCATAGGAATGGTTCAAAAATGTCATACTTTAGAGTTTTTAGAGTCAATCCTAATTTTGTCAATTTTTGTATAAGACTATAAATCCTTATCAGGACTGGGTTTACGGCTTAATTATGATAGTTTTAGTTAGGAATGACTCTAAAACTTTAGGGTTGTGTTATAGACTGGATAGTTAAGCTTGAAATCCATAAGACATCAATAAGGAGTGCAAATTGAGGTAGGAAATCTGCTAAATAATTGAGGGTGGTGCATAAATAACGTTCTACCGAGTTTCTGTAGGAGCGACCTCCCGGTCGCGACCGGTAAATCAACAGTATGAATCATGCAGAATACCACACGCGTATTCTGCCAAAGGCATTCCCCGAGTCGCTCCTATAGAATGTCAGAAGATAATGAAATAAACCACTTTCTGTTGCGTTGTTTGAAAAATAATTATGCACCACCCTCAAATAAATGCGATTGGCGGCAATTGATTGAGATTAATTTAACTGAGGAGGATCCTCAGAATCCCAATCCGCTGTAGCTTCAGCGAATTCCTTAGACAGATCGTCTGAGATAGTCTGTTCAATCAGTTCGATTAAGTCCTCTCGGAATTTTGCCCAATCGTCTCCACGACGGGTGAATCTGTGCATATCAGCAATTTCAACAAACATTGTATCCTGTGGTTCAGCCATTGATTCTAAATAGCGTTTGACTTCCATTTTTTCTCCTTATTTAGAATTACTCTTCTATAGTTATGATGCTTCCATCCATTCGTGGATTTCCCATCCTAATTCAAGTGCGTGCTGCCGTAGTTTCTTGCTTGGATTTACTGCGATGGGATTTCCAGCACATTCTAACATTTCCAGATCGGATTTGCTATCACTGTAGGCATAGCAGATGTCAAGTGGTATTTCTTCCTGTGCAGCGAACCTTTTCATTGCAATTGCCTTCTGCTCTCCGATAAGCGGTTCAGTTGTTAATCCACCCGTAAAGAAACCATCCTGTTCTTTCAGTTCAGGTGCTATAACCGAATCTGCTCCGAGGAATTCTGCTATCGGTTCAACAATAAAGTTAAGAGAACCCGTTAACAGAACAACTTGATCACCTTGTTCTTTATGTTCCTCTATTTGTGAAATGGCTTCGGGGAATATCTTCTGACGTAGATAGCTTCCGAACATATCTGTTGCTAATGCTTTTAATGCTGTTGCATCCATACCGCGATAATTCCGATAAAACGCACGATTAAACTGTGGTCTGCTAATCCGATCAAGAATTAGATAGTAGACGACCTTAGGTAGAAAACCTATAAACCAGAAAAATTTGTGTATGCGAGACAACGATGAAGTCCGTAGCCAAATATAGGCATGCACAATGGTCGTACTTACAAGTGTGCCATCTACATCAAAGAACGCAATAGGTTTCTTCTGTAACGATTCCAATTTCAATCCTAACTCAATGTCTCTCCGAGTTTTGCAACACGGTTTTCAAGTTCAGTCAAAAATTTTTGGTATACTTCTGTATTTTCGGTGATGTCCTCTGGGTTTTGCGAACTTTCAAAAAGTAGCGGTTCCCCAAAAACGATCTGAATCGGATGTTTTTTCGGTAAGTTTTGTCCTTTTGGTAGAACCTGAAATGTGCCTTTAATAAATGCTGGTATAATGGGTACCTGTTGACCGTAAATTAGTAGGCTGAGAATTCCTTGTTTGAATGGCTGTAAATTACCGTCAAGTGAACGCGTGCCTTCTGGAAAAATGAGCAATCCATTGTTTTGTTCCATGACTTCGTTAGCCATCCGTAAATCCTGTAGAAACTGGCTGAAATTACCATCGCGTTCAATAGGAAGTGCATTGAGACAATTGTGTGCAAACCATCCTTGTAGTCGATTTCCGAACCAGTAATCTCGTGCTGCGAGTGTCCAGAGTTGATGTGAGTTCTGTCCGAGTGCAGTTATCACTGTCAGCGTATCTAAATGGCTTGTGTGATTCGGTGTGATGATGTAAGGTTTCCCTTGGGGTATATTCTCAAGTCCGAAACACTCAAAGGAGAAACGGGATTGATATATTCTACGGATACCAGCACGAAACGCTCGTGCATACCAATGTGGTTTTTGAGTCAACTTCACAGGTTTTGCTGGTGTATCTGATATTTGTGTAGCATCTGTTTTGTCAAAAGTTTGCGTTAATTCAACGACATCGTTAACTGTCTGCAAATTCGCAACCATTGCTTCAGGAATAGTTTGACCGAGTCGTGCTTCGAGAAGCATAAGCAGGTCAAGTCTCGTGAGTGAATCCAGTCCAAGATCGGTATCCAAACGACTTTCGCTGCGGATCTTATTCGCAGGCATCCGCGCTAATTTGGCGAGTGGTGACAAAATCTCTTCAGGAATGTTGTCGGAGTGCCTGTCTTGCACTTGGTTGGATTCTTCCGAAACTGCTGCTTGCTCAATAGCCAAATGTTGTTCTAACAGTTCCTTTACGCGTTCCCGATCAATTGTCCCATTTTCTGTTTTTGGTAATGCGTCCTGAAATAAGTGCGATTTGTGGAATTGCTGATAACTTGGAAGCTGCTTTGCAGTTTGCTGCAGATGATTGTAGATATCTGCTTTAGTAGATTCTTTATTGTCAACCGGGACAATAACTGTATGAACACCTATATCCGATCCATCATCATAAGGTATACCAACGACACACATCTCAGCAATAATAGATATGTTTTGATAAAGTGCCTCTAATTCCACCGGGTATATGTTCTTGCCGGATGTTGGAACGATAATATCCTTACAATGTCCAGTAATATATAGATAGCCATCATCATCAATATACCCAAGATCCCCTGTGTAAAGCCAACCGTCACGGATAGCGTTCTCTGTTGCACTTTGATTTTGATAATATGCTTTCATATTACTTGGACCCTTAGCAATAATTTCACCGATACCGTCATTATCAGTATTTACAATTTTGAATTCAACACCTTCAACAGCGGGACCAACCGACCCACGTTTGCTATTTAGATATGGATTGACACTAAGTACAGGTGCGGTTTCGGTCATTCCGTATCCTTGATAAATCGTCAGACCGAGTTTTTGGAAGCCATCATAAATTGCATCGGTGAGGGCAGCACCGCCACTAACAAGCACACGAATGTGTCCTCCCATAACAGCTTGTGCTTTTTCAGCTAAGGTTTCTCCGGGTGTATCCTCCCGTGAAGCCTGACGTTCAATAGTGGATTGAAGCATCTGATAAAGTCGTGGGACACTGATAAATGCTGTTGTCTTATCCTCACGCATCGTTTTTAGAAGCGTTGTTGGTCGAAACGCATTTACATAAGTCGCAGTAGTGCCGCTGTAAAGTGTCATCAGTAGACTACATGAAAAACTCAGTGCATGATAAAGCGGCAATGCTGACAAAATTCGTTCCTCATCTGTCGGTGGTAATGCTTTTGCAACTGCTTTAACGTTAGAGATAAAACCACCATGCGTCAGCATCGCGCCTTTCGCATCTACTGTCGTTCCCATAGTAAATATAATGGAAGCAACGGTATCGGGAGTAACTTCAACGTTGGGAAAATCTGTTGGAATATCTTCATCCGAATTGACAATGTCGTTGAATTGATTAATGTTCTGGACGAATAAATTCTGTTCAGTCAACTGTGCACTGGAATTGGCTAATACTGTATCGGATGCTAAGATTGCTTTAGCAGTAGTGAATTCAGTAATGGCTAATATTTCTCGTATTGGTGTTTGTGCGTCAAGTGGGACAATTGCACAGCCAATTTGCGACGCCGCAAGATAAGCGATACACCATTCAGGTTGGTTTTCCGATACCAATACAACTCTATCGTCTTTCCGTAGACCGCTATTCCATAATTGGTATGCGATTCGACGCGAATGTGTGTAGGTTTCAGCGTAGGTATACCGTTCCCATTCATCGTCGTTTACCATCTGAAGGGCAATTTTATCAGGAATACGTTTTGCCTGAATTTCTATTAAATCTACGATTGTCCGTGGCGCGATGTTATCAATAGGGTTTGGAGCAGGGGCAGGTAATTCATCAACTTCATCTTGAGAAGGCGTTTTTTGTTGCTTTGAAGTGTTGGAAGTATCATCTTCCAGTTTGAGCACATGTCGCTTGATCCCGGGAATGTGTATTTCTTGGAAATATTGCTTCCAAGTAATTTGCGATACGTCAAAGTTGAAGCTCTGTTGTTCTTCGGGTGAGAGTGCCTTATAAAGTTTCTGCAATTTGTTAGTTTCAAATTCAAAGTTTGTGCGGGTATAAGGTGCGTAAATCTGAATGTAATGCAAAGCTGCCTTTATGCTGCTCTGTTTTATAAATAGTCTGCGACGTTTTCGTTTCGCTGATTTGAAAGGTAGCAGCGTAAGTGCTTTAATTACGGTATCAAGCAAACGCATCTTGCCGTCTAACTTCTTTTTGAATTCCTCTAAACTCGGATATGTCCAAACTGGAACAGCGATCGGTTTTCCGTTCTCCATCATCGGATTTTCAACAAAATAACCGTAGGTTGCTTCAACAATACCTCGGAAGTAAAGCGGGTTATGTGTTCCAGTTGCGACGTGATACACCTCAATTCCACCGCGTTTTGCAATTCCTTCTGCGGCGGCTAACATTGCGTTCACAACGAAATCGACAGGGATAATATCTAAAATAATGTCTGGGTCAGCGGGAAAATCTGGGAGTCGTCCTTTGGCAAAACCGACGATTAGCGGTTCGGACATTCGGTACTTACCGAGCCATCCTGGATGTGGTTCCGCAAAACTGCTTTCAATAATTGAAGGACGAACAATTGCAGTTGGAAGGTCACCACGTAACTCCATAATTACCTGTTCAGCAAGGAACTTCATATAGGTATAAGTATCGTTCCATCCGCGTGCACGTGCATGTTCAAGTCCTGCTTCAACAAGTCGTTCTTCAAGCCAATCTGTTTTTACTTCATCAACGAGTGTATCTATATTTTTCCGTTTGATTCGTTTGTCTGCTTTTAATTGCTGTTGTGCAATCTCCTGAAAATGTGTGTTTTGTTCTGGTGTCTCAGCTTCATCACGGATAGACTGGTTTAAGGTAAGCAGATAGTCAATCTCTTCCGATAACGTTGCGGGAATTTTCGTTTCGCTATTTTCGTTATGTTGTTGTGCGTATTGCTCAAAAGGTGGGTGAAGTTCTTCTGGAACAGTTCCTGGATTATCACCACAGACATAAGCCGTTGAAACATGGAGAAAGATAGCATTAGAACAACCTTTCGCGAAAGTGACAACATGTTTTGCAGCGAGTGCGTTACCTTTTAGAGAGGCATCAAAGGGAGGATCAAACTGAACGAGTCCTGCTATATTGATAAATACGTCTACCTCATTTTGTAGACGTTGATAGTCGTCATCATTGAAACCAAGTCGTTCATCCGTCAATTCTCCTTCAACAGGTGCGATCTTTTCCTTGACCCAGGCTTCAAACTGTTCTCCGTGTATATGTCGTAACGCATCAAAGACATCGGAGGTTAGCAGTTCTTTTTCAAAACGTTCTTGTGCGGAGGTAACTTTTCCATTTGATTCAACCCGACTTCTAATAAGGAGATATATTTTTTTGACATCTGGGAGAGAGGTTAGAATTTTGGCAACCATCGGTTGTCCGAGGAAGGCAGTGCCACCGGTAATAAGTAAAACCTTCCCATGAAAAAAATCGGTTATTGACATAATTCCCTTTTTGTCTATTGTATTTTGTTCTCACTGATAGGACGCAGCAACGAGTGTGTTGAGTTTGTGTTAACCTTGGTCTGTGACCTCGTATGTGGATAATAAGTTGTTCCATTTTGATGGATATACTTTACCACATTTAGAGGTTTAATGTCAAATTATTGTATCTGTGAGGTGTGTATAGGAAATGTTCTTTTTCACTATCCAGTCAACGATTTCAACCATTCCTCAGCAGTTCCCCGTCCTAACACAACCCACGCCTGTCGATTCGTTTTCTTTATCGGTATTAATGTATTGTATCGACAGACATTTTGTACATGCATGATAGTTGCGTATTTTGACTCACGCCATTTCTTTTGGAAAACATCACGATACATATTCATAACATCTCGCTGACCAAAGATTTTTAGACCGTCTGCTTCACAAATAGACTCATAAAGTTCACTATCAAGACCTGATTCTGAGTGTAAAGTATCAACTTTACCAACTTCAAATGCGCCTTTGATGGGACCACCACTCTGTTTCAGGATGACGTGGTCACCAGCCACAACCGTCTTATACGGAGGGATTTTGATTTTGCTCATACGGGTTTCAATAGACATTATATAAATTTAAATTACAGTTGATTTCTGGCATAATAAAGAAAATTATGCTTTGGAGATTAACTCATGAACAAATATGATGAAATCAAGGATGATCCGGGTAAGTTCCAAAAACTAACGGGTTTTACGAC
>JAPOQK010000095.1 GCA_026710795.1 Candidatus Poribacteria bacterium | reverse complement strand
GTTCTGTTTTGGTTTATGGGTTTGTTTCACCGGTTTTTTTTTGAATGTAAAAAAAAAAAAAACGGTAACCTTTGTTCTGCTTTATTTTTGTCTGTTTTTTGGCTATTTATGAATTGTCTAATATTCTGTCGGAGGTCGATTCGTTTGCTCCGACCTACGAATCGTGTTATTTTCCTCCGTTTTAAAAAGATACAGTTTTATGCCTTTTCTTACATGACTGTATCTTTACTGTGTTGTGGTCTTGTTGTTGTGCCTGTCTGGGTTTATCGGTTGTTTTCACCGGTTTACTGTGTAAAAAAAAACTTGAAAAACTGTATCTTTTGTTTTTGGCTATTTGTCGGAGGTCGATTCTATAGAATGTAAGATGTCGGAGGTCGCTTTGCTCGCTCCGACCTACGAATACGGTTATGTTGGGTTTGTGGGTTGTTGTGTTTTTCATAGTGATAGTATTATAACATAGGTTAGTAGGGGTTGGAAGGGGTTGTGGATTTTGAAACAATATATATCCAATATGTTTTATGTAGTTTTCAGTTTTCAGTTTTTTGTCAGAATCGAGAAAATAAGCATGTCAGCATGAAAACTGGTTTAGTTGATGCAAAAATATTTACACACCCAGCACCTTACATTATGTTGAATGATTACCCAATTGTATGATATACGCCTTTTTAAACTGTTTGTAAAATATAGTATAACACATAATTTTACGTTTATCAAATTAATTTTATTTAAATGTAATAATTATGAATCTTTAGGTTGCAATTTAGAAGTACTGCGTGTCAAATTGTTGCACTTAACACATTCCTTCTACATAACATATTTTCGTTAAGTTATATGGATAAATGAACATATTTGAAACTAATGCTGATATTTAAGCCTTTTATCAAACTCACGTTAACATAAAATCCTTAATTCTAAATAAAACCGGTATACATTCAATTTGCTTGAAATAACACTTTAGGTTTGGTAACATCTTGTATAGTTATCTAACTACGGAAGGAACTGTTATGAGAAAAAAGCTGAATATTCATATAAAGATTGTTTTCGGACTAATCCTTGTTTTACTGGTTGTATTTCCAGGTTGTGGAGATAAACAGAACAAGGAATGGTATAGGATTTATGGTGGTGTGATTGGAGGTAGTTTTTCACAATTTGCTAACGGTATAAAACATATAGTCAATAATAAAGAGACAGATATAAAAATCTCTGTAGTGGCATCCGCTGGTTCAGTGGAGAATACGCGCCGTGTGAACAATGAGGAGAATGCCCTCGGGGTTGTATTCGCATCGGAGAGTTCACTGGGTTATCATGGTCAGGAAGCATTTGCTAATGAGGATCCAAAGACTAACATACGAATGGTGACACTTCTCTATTATGCATACGGTCAGTTCTCAACGCTTAAGAATAGTCATATTCATCAGTTTGAAGACATTGTAGGAGAAAAAATAGCCTGTGGGACGACTGGTTCAGGTACTGCAAAAACACTTGAAAGACTTGCTATATCTGCTGGTATTTGGGAGAAATTCACACCAATCTATAGGGGAGGTACTGCCGGTGCACAAACACTACAAGATGGACAAGTAAAAGGATTCTTTTGGCTTGTAAGTGTTCCAAATAGTGCTATCATTGAGTTGACAGCAATAAAACGCATCAGAATGCTGGATCTTGATACCCCTGCGAAAAAGTATGGCTTCTATGAGAAATATCCATTCTATTTCCCAACAAAGCTGCCTGAAGGATCGTATGAAGGAAAAGTTGAATCTGTGAAGACTATTGCTATGCCAACGGTTCTTATCGCAAATAAATCAGTATCTGAGGAAACTGTGTATAGACTCCTTAAACATGTCTACACTGAAGAAGGACATAAACATATGCTCCAAACTACTCAGGCAGCAGCAGATATGACTGTAGAAAATGCTCCGCATGCATTTGTTATACCTTTACACAAAGGTGCATATAAGTTTTGGAATGAACAAGGGGTTGACATTCCTGAACGCGCTATGCCAGTGGATTAGTGGAAAATTGTTCCTTTTTACCAAACTTGCATTTCATATAAGAATGTGATATAATTGTGTTGAAACAACATTACGGGGTGCTCTTATCTTAATAAAGAGCTGAGAAAACACCCATAGAACCTGATCTGGGTCATGCCAGCGTAGGGAAATATAAAGAAGAGTGTTGATAATCTACTTCTTCTATAAGCGACTATAACAATTGTGCAGAACTGAACGGAATTACTACAATTGTCTTCCTCTTGTGAAGAGGATACGAGCCGTTTCCTTTTGGTAAATCCATAAGTGTGGATTTAACTACTGGCATATTCAGTCTACCAAAATGGAAGATGGCTTTTTTGCTGTAAATAATAGATGCAGACATTCAGCAAATATGTGCTACCAGTACTTATCTTGTTGGCTGTGTTGGGAATGTGGGAGGCAGCAGTACACCTTTTTGATATAGAACCTTATATTTTGCCGCCACCGTCCCAAATAATGGTAACCCTATACGAAGAGTACGACCAATTATTGAAGCACTCTTGGGTGACTTTACAAGAAATGCTTCTCGGGTTTGCACTTGCGGTCAGTTTTGGTATTCCATTATCTATTCTGATGTTTGAGTTTCCGACTTTGGAGAAAGCCTTCTACCCTTATGTTATCGGTTCACAAACTGTTCCGGTGTTTGCAATTGCTCCTCTTTTAGTGGTATGGTTCGGTTTCGGGATGACATCAAAAGTAATAATGGCTGCCATTATTGTCTTTTTTGCAATTGTTCTAAATACATTAGGCGGATTAAAGTCTACCGATCCAGATACAGTGAACCTATATCGGATTTTACGAGCAACACGTTGGCAAATCCTTTGGAAAGTCCGCTTTCCTACAGCTTTACCATTTATCTTCACAGGTGCAAAGATAGGAATATCAATATCCACGATTGGCGCAGTGATAGGTGAATGGGTTGGAGCAAGTGCTGGACTTGGTTATCTGATGTTATATGCAAATTCTAAAGTTGAGGTGTCACTTGTTTTTGCTGCTATATTTTGTTTAGCTTTCTTAGGTTTAAGCCTATTCGCACTTATGTCTTTGCTGGAACGGTATGCAATGCCGTGGCGACGCATTCAGAAAAACATAACAGATGATCGATAAGTGCAGTCTAATCGCTGCAAAGAAATTTTACATGAAAATCAGTATTTTAGATATACTCAACACTACTTTTATTTCAATAAATAGGAGAGATTTCTGATGAAAATGACATTTTATTCTAAACTCCTCATTTCGCTATTATTGGTTTCGCTGTTCGGTCTATCCCCTTGCATTGCGCAAGAGTATATTAGCGGTCCATGGCTTTGGATGATCGCGCCAACTGATCCGGGTCAGGGAGGCGCGCTTTCCACTGATGTGGATTCACTTGCATTAGCAAGCGATGGTGCCATCACAGAGATAGCCGTTGCAACTAACGGTGCAAGAGGAGGAGACTTTATTGGAGATTATGCGTGGACGCTTAGTGAACTTCGTTTTACTGACATTGTGAATACTTATGGTTTCATCGGTGACATTGATAACCTATCGGATCTTACCCAGAAATTAGGATGGGCAGATGGGGAAGTGACAGATCACTCTGCTTACGCTTTGACTACACTTGAATCTGAACACGCTCAGAATGGTGTAATAATGAAAGTTGGTAGTGATGACTCTGTTAAAGTGTGGCTTAACGGCGAGGTAGTCCATACTAACCCAACAGACCGAGGTTCGGGCAGTTACCAAGATACATTTCAAGTTAATCTAAATCAGGGTGATAACTTGTTAATGGTAAAGGTAAGTCAAGGTTGGGGAAATTGGAGTATGTTTGTCGGAGTGAATGCCGATGTAAAAGCGAGTTATAAAGCTCCAGTATCAGAATTGGAGGAAGTTACACTGCTTCTTGACTGGTTCCCCAACGTAGACCATGCCCCGCTTTATGTTGCACAAGAAAATAAGTTATTTGCCAAACATGGCTTAGAGGTTGATTTACGATGGGGTGGTGACCCAGATGCCCCATTGAAACTTGTAGCAGCTGGCAAAGCACAGTTTGCTGTTAGTTATCAACAGAGTGTTACGATTGCACGTGCAAGTAAAGAAGAATTACCTGTGAAATCAATTGGATTGCTTGTGGAACATCCGCTTAATACGATTACATTTCTGAAGAAATCAGGGATCAAAACACCCTCAGACTTCAAAGGAAAAACAGTTGGATATACTGTTGCTCCATTGGATGTGCTTCTGTTTAATGCAATTGCTGCGAATGCAGGATTAAACGAAGATGACTACAAATTAGTAAATATAGGCACGAATATTATTGCCCCGCTGATGAGTGGTCAGATTGACGCAGTTATCGGACCTTTTCGAAACTATGAAGTCAACCTATTGAAACTTCAGGGTGCAGAAGCAGGTTTTTTCGCCCTTGAG
This sequence comes from Candidatus Poribacteria bacterium, assembly GCA_026710795.1. GTDB lineage: Bacteria > Poribacteria > WGA-4E > WGA-4E > WGA-3G > MSPOR6. Next base: position 151,646 of record JAPOQK010000095.1, on the reverse strand, counting down.
AAACACGGTATACCGGACTATTATGAGTTAGTCATAATCACCAATGACAAATATTTGGCAGATAATAGGAAAACAGCCAAAAACCTGATGATGGCAATTCAGGAAGCAATTCAATTTACTAAGAAGAATCCTGATACTGCACTTCAACTCTTCTTTCAGGCAAATCCTGATGCCAAGAAAGAATTAGAAGAACTTGCGTTTCGGGATACAGTGGATCTATTCGCATCAACTCAGGTACAGGCGAAAGAAAAATGGGAAGCTTTTGCGAAATTCGCACTTGAAAAGAAGTTAATTTCGAAAGCGGTCAAAGTGGAAGACCTATTCGTCAATTTATTAGGTGAAAAACCTACATCTCCAAAGAGTGAATGATAAACAGAAAAATCATTATCATTGGTGGCGGAGTTATTGGACTTGGTATCGGTTGGCAGCTTGCTAAAGCAGGTGCATCCGTTAGTCTATTTGAACGGGACAAGGTTGGACGTGCTGCCTCTTGGGCAGCCGCAGGGATGCTTGCGCCGCTTGCTGAAGCACATACCGAAGAAACGGAACTATTGGGGTTAGGGGTGAAGAGCTTATCACTCTATCCACAATGGGTTAAGGAATTAGAAGCGGATGCTCAGATGTGCATAGACTATCGCGTGGATGGTACGCTGATAGTAGGATTAGAACCTGACGACACACATCAACTCAGACATCTTTATACTGCCCAACAACAGTTGGATTTGGATGTGAATTGGTTGACTGGACGGGAAGCACGTGAAATTGAACCGACTCTCTCACCACGTATTACGGCAGCAATTCACTGTGCAAGCGATCATCAAGTTGATAACAGACTGATGTTGGGTGCACTCCAACGTGCATATATATCATGTGGTGGCATGTTGCAAGAAAATAGTTCTGTTGAAGGCATTGTCATAGAAAAGGGAACAGTCACAGGTATTTTAACAGAAGAAGGTTCCCAAAAGTGTGATGTAGTTGTTCTTGCGGCAGGATGTTGGTCTACACAGATAAAGGGAATACCTGAATCAGCACGACCTCCAATACGTCCTGTTAAAGGTCAGATGTTAGCATTACAGATGGAAGAAGGTGTTGATGTAAAAACAGTCATCCGTACTGTTAGGGCAAAGTATCCTACATCAGTTTATCTTGTTCCACGAACAGATGGTAGACTTATCATTGGAGCAACAAACGAAGAGATGGGTTTTGATACACGTTTGACTGCAGGTGGTATATTTGAACTTCTACGTGGGGCATGGGAAGCAGTGCCTGGGATTTATGAATTCCCAGTTTTGGAGACATGGGCAGGACTTCGACCCGGTAGCAGGGACAATGCTCCTATACTTGGTAAGAATGAAGTTGAGAATCTTATATACGCTACAGGACATTATCGGAATGGCATCTTGCTGACACCTATTACTGCTTATGAAATTTCAAAACTGGTTATGACAGGTGAAACTTCAAAGACAATAACACCATTTCAGTTAAACCGATTTTCAACAGAATGATAGAAAAATGAAAATATACGTAAATAGCGAAGACAGAGATGTTCTTGAAAATTTGAATATCACTGAATTGTTGATAGAATTGGATATAGATCCAGAGCAGTCTGGTATTGCTGTAGCGTTGAATCGTGAAGTTATCCCAAGAACAGCTTGGAAAACTTCTAAACTTTTGGAAGGTAGTGAAGTAGAGATAATCCGTGCTGTCCAAGGGGGTTAACGTGATAGTTTTGTCAACAAAGCGTATTAGTTATTATAGCGTTATTAATATCATTGATATAGAGATGTTAAGTTGCTATACTAATAGACACTTCAGAGCGAATACTATTGGTGTGGAAAATGAAACGATGGATTCAACGTGCGAATAGTTTTAAGAGAGCTTTAACTCAACTAAAAGCTGCTATCACACTCGCGAATGAACGCGAACTTTCAGATTTGGAGTCACAAGGACTGATACAAGGATTTGAATACACACATGAACTCGCTTGGAAAACATTGAAAGATTTTTTCGGAGCACAAGGGACACAAAACTTATACGGTTCTCGTGATACTACCCGTGCTGCATTTCGGACTGGACTGATTGAGAACGGGGAAGTTTGGATGGATATGATTGAAAAACGCAATCTAACTTCGCATACTTATGATGAAGAATTAGCTGCTGAAGTTGTCATGGCTATTCGAAATGTATACTTCGCTGAATTTGAAAGATTACTTTTGCGCTTCCAACAGCAGATAAAGGAAGTAGAGTCTGAAAAATGAAACACGGTTTATCAATAAAAACGGTTCAGAAGATACACAGTGTATTCATTCAATATCCGCAAGTGGAAGAGGCTATATTGTATGGTTCTCGAGCAAGAGGGAACTACAAAATCGGTTCAGACATTGACCTGACGCTCCATGGTGACGATACGCTGACACATACAGTTCTATCTAAGATTGCAAATGACATTGATGATTTGTTGCTTCCATATACGATTGATCTCTCCATCTTTACAAAAATCAGTAATAGAGATTTACTTATGGAAATTAAACGTGTTGGTATGACATTTTATAAGAAATAATTGATGCAAGAACTTAAAATCGCAGATCAATCATACACGTCAAGGTTACTTATAGGAACAGCGGGGTATCCGAATTTTCATATCATGACCGAGGCAATTGAAGCAAGTGGTGCAGAAATAGCCACAGTGTCTATGCGTCGTGTTAAATTTACGGAAACATCCGGTGAGAATCTATTTGCGTTGTTACTTGAACGTGGTATAACGATCTTACCTAATACAGCAGGTTGTTTTACTGCAAAGGATGCGATTCTGACAGCACAACTTGCTCGAGAAGCACTTGAAACTTCCCTCATTAAACTGGAAGTTATCGGTGATGAACAAACTCTATTTCCTGATGTGGAACAACTCCTTAGTGCCGCAGTTACTTTGGTGAAGGATGGATTTACAGTTCTACCCTATTGTAACGACGATCCGATAACATGTAAGAAGTTGGAGGATCTTGGTTGTGCTGCGGTGATGCCATTAGGGGCTCCGATTGGATCAGGTATGGGTATTCGTAATCCGTATAATATTCAGATTATTCGAGACAGTGTGAAAGTTCCGCTGATTGTCGATGCAGGTGTTGGCACAGCTTCTGATGCTGCGATAGCGATGGAATTAGGGTGTGATGCCGTTCTTCTTAACACTGCTGTTTCTAAGGCACACCGTCCCGTGTTGATGGCAGAAGCGATGAAGAAAGCAATTGAAGCAGGTAGAACAGCATATTTAGCAGGACGAATTCCTCGTAAACTGTATGCAACTGCTTCAAGTCCACAAGATGGAATAATAGAATAGATCAATATACAACGGTTATATAAAATTCAGATTGATTTTATCAATGTCAAGAAAACTATCTCATTATTTTATTGGTTAATGGAGTTAAAATTGAAGATAACAATACAATCTTTATGGTTAGGTATGTGTATATTGGGTTTATTACTTGTTGGATACTTGCATCCAACTAATGCGCAATTGGATAGTGAATTTGAACCTGACTTATTTCAACTTGAACCTACTCCTCCAGAACCAGAATCAGATCCTGCCAAACTGACAATAAATTCATATATCAACAACACATACAACAATCACATTGAACTTGGTTTGAGCGTTGACCCTTATACGAGCAGCCTTGCTGGAAAGGAAAGTCCACAACTCCAAGGGTTAATCAGCGGAGTTGGTTTGGACTTAGCAGGTGAACTTCCTATAGTCGGTAACATGCTCCGGCTCAAAATGCAATATACCCCACAGTATGAAAACTATACTGGAGAATCAGGAAATCTCAATGAATTTGACAAGTTTAGTGATGTTATGTCAACAGAATTGAGTTATCGTCCATTTTCAAATTTACCTGCATTTACACTTTCACATCAGTTTCATCGACTTGTTCGCACACTGGAAGTTTATAATCATACGGAACGTCAGTTAAGTTTACGTTTTGGTCGTATTTTAGAATACAATATCAGAAATCACCGATTTGACGACACAAACCAACTTAGAGAAGATTTTTTGCTGATAGGTTCTACGAATCATAAAGTAACGACTCGGCTTCAATTTGGATTGCTGAAACAGATGATAGGTAAAGTGGAATATTCATTAGAAAACAGTATCTATCAAACAAATTTGAACAATCTAATTTTAGGTGTTACTGGACTGGATATTGGAGAAAGTAGAGTAGATTATAGACATTTTGGTGCATTAAAATTGTTACAAACAGTTTCAGATTACTTCGTATTTCAAGAGGAATTCAACCTTTATCTAAATCGTTCTAATGTTGATTTCTATAAATTCATAAGTGCTGAAGCAGCGTTGAACACATTTATTAAGTTACAGTCAGAAAGTTGGATTCGGTTCCGATTTTCTCGTGTTTGGTTGAAATTTGATAACCGTCAGATACGGGACGAGACCGGTCACATTCAGGATGGAGCAGATAACAGAAGTGATACACAATATGGATTTTCAGCACAGTTGAATTGGAGGTTCTCACCTAATATTACATTACTGACGGATTATCAATTCACACAAAATAATACCAATGAATTAGACCCGATTCTCAATTTTCTAAACTATTATCATAGTATCTTCAGTGTTTCGTTGCGAGAAAAATTTTAGATGCTAAAGCCTATGTGTTAGTGCTACTGATTTAATAACGATGTTGACATATATGACAAATAGGTATTTTATAACCTTCGGTCTCCTATATATAGTTTCAATTTGACTATATCATTCCAAAAAGTCAATTTTATCTGGTGTTCGATGAACTTTGTGCTCCCTCTCATTTCAACAGTTGCGGTTTCTAATTTTGGTTTGAATCGAATTGGTGAATAGTCCAACTGCACCTCGTAGAAGCCAAGGTCAATACTTCTGTTGTCAAGGCAATAGTAGTTTGCCCGTTCACTAAGATACCTACCTTGAGTAATGTTGAATCTTGCGTAACTCATCCTGCTATGCTAACATTACCGAGGAATAGAAAGGTGTAAATGACTCATCTGTGTCCTAATCAGTTTTAACATAAGAGGGTTTCAAGTTAAAAGTGGAGATTATATGACATTAGCACAGGTTAAATCTTTAGTTGAATCGCGCGGAATTGAGTTTTTTCTCTGTTCTTTTGTGGAGATGAGCGGCGCACCGAAGGCAAAGGTTATTCCAGCAACACATCTTGATGATATGGCTAAAGAAGGCGCAGGTTTTGGTGGTTTTGCTGCTGGAGAGATAGGACAAGGTCCACATGACCCAGAAATGGCAAGTATCCCTGATTTTGATTCACTTACAATCCTACCGTGGCGGGAGAACTTAGCCTGGGTTGCGGGAGATATGTATGTTGAAGGAGTATCTTGGCATTATTGTCCACGAACCATATTGCGGCAACAATTAGAAAAAGCTAAACAGAAGGGTTACGTCTTTAATGTCGGTATTGAAGCAGAATTCATGCTGTTGCAGAAAGATGAGAATGGTGTATATGCTCCATGGGATTCACTGGATACCTTGGATAAACCGTGCTATGACTTAAAAGCGTTATATCGTAACCTTGATATGATGACAAGTCTGATAAAATATATGCAAGAATTGGAATGGGAACCTTACGCAAATGACCATGAAGATGGAACCTGCCAATATGAAGTCAACTGGACATATTCCGATGCCCTTACCACTGCAGACCGACATACCTTTTTCAAATGGATGGTCAAAACCCTTGCAGAAGAACAAGGGTTGTTAGCGACGTTTATGCCGAAACCCTTTACTAACCTGACAGGCAACGGAGCACATTTTCACATGAGTTTATGGAATGAGGATAATAACACTAACTTATTCGTTGATGAGAACGATAGAAATGGTGTTTCTCAACTTGCATATTGGTTTACTGGAGGTATTCTCAAACATGCAAAGGCGGTCACTGCAGTCACGAATCCGCTTGTGAATAGTTATAAACGTTTGGTTCGTAGGGCACCGCGTTCCGGTGCATCGTGGGCACCGGTTTATGTTACTTATGGTGGCAATAATAGAACACAGATGATTCGCATTCCTGCACCAGGACGAATAGAGAACCGCTTAGGTGATGGATCAGCAAACCCTTACCTTGCGGCAACTGTTCTTCTTGCGGCTGGTCTTGATGGTATTGAAAATCAGATTGACCCTGGTGAACAAAACGTTGATAATCTTTACGAAGTTCCTGAAGATGAACTGATTCGCAGAGGAATTCACTCTCTCCCGACAACTCTCAGCGGAGCCGTTGATGCCCTTGAAGCAAATGATGTCATCAAAGATTCATTAGGAAGTGAGTATGCCGACTATTACATTCAGGTTAAACGTGAGGAATGGCGTGATTATCACTTGAGCGTTAGTCAGTGGGAGAAAGATAAGTATTTGGCGGTTTATTGATTGAAGTAGATAAATCTCTTTGAATGGTTTTGACAATTATATATTTGAATGGTATACTACCTTCTGTAGAAAATAAGCATCTAAAAGAATAAGAATACTGCTGTCATAACAAATAGGATCTGAAATGTTTCTGACACTCAAACAAGCAAGCCAATGGGCATCAGAACTCCTGAATAAAAACGTTACAACCGCAAATATATCCTATTTGATTCAATATGGACAAGTTGAATCCGTAGTTGATAATGGTAAAACGTTGATTCCTCTGCAAAGTCTTGAAAATTATTATAGTCACACAAATAGAGAGAAATGCTGGAAAAATGAACTCGGTAATGACCTGAATTGGAAACTATCGTTTGAGAAGGTCAAGGAAGCGGAAACAACAAAACACGTCCATCGATTACATCCCTACAAAGGTAAATTTATCCCCCAATTAGTTGAATATTTCTTAGATACTCATACCGATAATTTTAAAAAGGATTCCTATTTTCAGGTTGGTGATATAGTACTTGATCCATTTTGTGGTAGCGGAACAACATTGGTGCAAGCGAATGAACTTGGAATGCATGCAATCGGTATTGATATTTCTGCGTTTAACGCTTTTATTAGCAATGCCAAGGTGGGAGATTTCAACTTTGTCTATTTGTACGAGAAATGTCAAGAAATCACATCAGTATTGAAAAACTTCGTTGCGACATCTGGAATTGTTGAATTCGAATCTAAACTTGCAGATTCCCTTGTAGATTTCAATAGTAAGTATTTTCCTATATCTTTTAAACGTCAAGTCAGAATGGGTGAAATTGATCAGAAACAGTACGGGTTTGAAAAAGAAAACAAATTCTTAGATACATACCATCAACTTGTTGCTGAATACCAAATTGATATTCAGATGCCGACAGATTCTTCTCGTTTTATGAAACAGTGGTATCTTCCTGGAGTTAGATCTGAGATTGATTTTGTCTACAACAGAATTCGCAAAATAGAAGACAAATCAACACAACACGCATTGATGTTAATCTTAAGCAGGACTATTCGTTCTTGCAGAGCCACAACACACGCAGACTTAGGAACACTTCGTAAGCCTGTAACAACTACTTACTATTGCAGAAAGCATGGGAAAGTATGCAAACCACTTTTTTCAATATTAGGTTGGTGGAACCGATACTGCAAGGACAGCATAGATCGATGGATTGAGTTCAGTAAGTTAAAAACGAATACCTTTCAACAATGCCTCACTGGTGACTCGCGGACGATTGATATTATCGCAATGTTGAGACAAACAACACCACAATTCACAGAGATTGTTAAAAAACAAAAGATCAGAGGAATATTTACAAGTCCACCTTATGTAGGTCTTATTAACTACCACGAGCAACATGCGTATGCTTATGATCTCTTTGGCTTCAAAAGATTAGATGAATTAGAAATAGGACCGCTGTTCCGAGGAAGAGGACGAGAGGCGAGGGAATCTTATATTCAGGGCGTAGCTGAAGTTTTCAAAAACTGTAAGCGTTTTTTGGCTAAGGATTACGATGTCTTTATTGTGGCAAATGATAAGTTCAATATGTATCCGACTATTGCTGAAATAGCAGGGATGCACATCGTTAATCAACACAAGCGTCCTGTATTAAATCGGACAGAAAAGAATCGGGAGGCAGCGTATTCAGAGACGATATTTCACATGAAAGAAAAGGGTCATATAGAATGAATTCCCCACGGAAAACGATAATAAAAGATATTATTAAAAATTCTATAGAGACTAAGTTAAATTCCTATAATCCTGAAACAACTAAAAAACCATTTCATGATCTTTTGCTTGGTAGAGAGAGGATGGTTATATATTCCTTTATTCACTCCTTAAACACAACATTTGGCACTTCAATTTATGAACAAATAGCCATTGCATTGGCAAGTAAAATATTTAAAAAAGCAGAGAAACAAGTTAAACCTCCTGACGAAATCAGTTCAGATGCCCAACAACTAATCGAAACAATTATGAATGGACTGGAAACAGGAAATAAGTCACCTAATAAATCTCAGGAAATTCAAGATATTAGAGAAGTTTGTAGATCTGGAACTTATGTGAAAGTGAAACTGACACAAGTTGATGTTTGGCTGGAGAACACTGAAGGTGATTTGTTTTTATTTGACTTAAAAACAGTCAAACCTAACAAAGGGAATTTTCAGGATTACAAAAGAACCCTTTTGAAATGGGCAGCTGCGATATTGGGAAGAGATCCAGAGTCTATCGTAAATACAATGATTGGAGTTCCTTACAATCCTTATGAACCGAAACCTTATAATCGATGGACAGCAGAAAAGGTATTAGATATGCAACAGGATATATTGATTGCAGATGAACTTTGGGATTTTATTGGTGGAGAAGGAACTTACTTAGAACTTTTAAATGCTTTTGAACAAGCTGGAATTGAGTTAAGAGATGAAATTGACGAATATTTTAAACAATTCAGCTAAACTATCAGGTCAGATGAACCATATATTGGAGGATATATAATGTCACAAATCAAATCAGTGTTATTATGGGAGAACCAACGACGGTATGTCCGTGAGGCGATAGATGCTGGAACTCTCAAAGGGGCAATCATACCCACGGGCAGTACGGAACAACACAACGAACATTTAGCAATGTATCACGATACACAGAGTGCAGTGTATGTTTCTAAATTGGCAGCAGAAAAGTTGTACCCACAGGTGATTGTCACAACTCCTTTGGCGATTGGCGTATCGGAACATTGGATGGATCACAAGGGTACACTTACGCTCCGTGCGGAAGTCTTCGGTGAGGTGTTATACGATGTCGCTGATAGTATGCGTCGACATGGTGTGGAGAATATCCTGATAGTAAATGGTCATGCGGGAAATGCTGGTCCAGTACATCAGCGGTTGGAGGGATACCGAGAGAAACTTGGTATCAACATTGCATTCCACTCTTATTGGGAGGCATATACGAGCGAGTTAGTTCAGGAACAGATGGAGTCTGGGGTTTGTCCGGGACATGCAGCAGAATTTGAGACAGCCTTTGCCCTCGCAGCTTTTGCGGAAAACGTTGATTGGAACGGCGTGGATTACGACAGTGCAAAACTCACCATTTCAAATGAAGGACAAGCAAAATCCGACAGGGAATATCACCATCAAGCCAAACTTGCAACATCAGAGAAAGGACAGGTGATGATTGATGTTGCAGTGGATTGGGTTGCTGGAAAGATGAAGGAAATGATTTCATAGTTATCAGTTTTCAGTGGTCAGTTAAGAAGTGCGTTTGTTGAACCAATGTGCTCTACAACTGACTACTGGCAACTATTCTAATGACCCTCAAGTGCTTTTCTTAATCCATCTCCATGTTCGCGCCACCAACTATAGAGAATGGAAATATCTGTGCCGATACAGAAATGCCTTACCCCCATATCAAGGAAACGTTTCGCGCCATCTGCACTACCAATTTCAGCACGTGGTGGTACACCCATTTTTATAGCAGTCTCGAATACTTTTCGTTCCGTCTCTTGTATTTTAGTTGATCCACGTTGTCCAACCATTCCAATACTCATAGAATAATCCGAACCACCCCACTGGATCATGTCAACACCTTCAACGGATAATACCTCTTCAAGGTTATCAACTGTCCCTTTCTTTTCAATCATAATGACGACGACAACATCACGTAATGCCTGCACATACTCAGTACCACCACCATATCCCATATAGGAGAATCGACGAGTTGCTACACCATAACTACCGCCATCTTCCGGTGTATCAGCACGTGTAATCTTAACACATTCCTTCACATCATCAACATTTTGGCAATCTGCGTAAAGCACACTTTGGAAACCGGAACCAATAGCCCTTTGTGCGATAAAACCTCGGGGTTCTTGGTCAACTTTAATCATTGTTGAGATATTGTGTAGTTCTGCTGCGCGACATAAATTGTCCAAATCGTGTAAGTCAAATGGACCGTACTCTCCCACGAATTCCACATAATCATATAGTCCAGTGTGACCGATCGCCTCAACAATGGAGGGCCAAGTGGTATGGATATGTGTCCCAACGGTCGGTTTGTCATCATTGAGTAATTCTCGAAAGGTATTTTTTCTCATTAAATTTCCTCTTTTATAATGTAAGAACGATATACAATTGCTATTTTTCTGCATCCAAACGCATCTATGTTAACAGGATTCTGTACTTTTTACAATGCTAAAATAACGATTGCTAATGGACACTAATTTTGTTAAACTGATATTGTATCTTTACTTGTATCAGAAGGTAGGATTCACATGGGAAACTTAATCAAATTACCTACAAATTTTGCAGAATATCTAAAAATTGAAAATGCTGACCTACGTTTTTCAGAGGCAACCGAAGTTGCAAATCGTATTACAGATGCAGGTGTAGAAATCTATCCGAACATGGATCATGCCGCTATTTTCTGCGATCCACCACATCTCGTCGCAGATGGATTGAAACAACTCGGTTATGTAAATGGGTGGGATGCACGGTGTTATCCTTCACCTGTTGACGGATGTGATTATATTAATGTGTCTGCCCAATTATCCGCAGATAGTCCAGCACATAATGATGGTTGGTTTGACTACGTTGCCGTTGTGCATCCTGTTGACAAAGCAGCACTTGAACACATGCTCGGACAAGGTTATGGTAATCCGTTTATTCATCACTTGACATGGGGACTTGTTCCACCAGAACGTTCTACTGATGATGATTTTGAGTATGCAAATATTGTTGTGCCGTTTATGGTAGAAAAACGTCAGGTTATTGGTGATGCAATCGGTGATGACCCTGGTACTTTGATTATTGCTTTGCCAGAGAACGTTATGATGCATCCGAAGTTTGAAGAAGTATTACCTGAATGGATTGGTGAGCTTGACGATGAGGAATATCAAGTAGAATCTATGCAAGGTGGTGGATTTCTAATCCAGTTTTTTGTATTGACTGGTGGCAGGATTGAGGTGGCTTTGCGCGTAGATACGACACAGACATTTAATCCGAAAAGTGTACACAAAATCTCTGAAGATGAGATTAGTGCTGTGCAGGACGAATAGAATATGCCATATCAAGATATCCTGATAGCCATTGTCGCCCGATGTGGTCAGCTTATGAATACGGGAGCGATCCCGCAAGACACGTCAGCAGATTGCTTTCTAAATCAAAGGTAAAACACTCACGAATACATAGATAAATTGGACGTACTAAGGGAGATTTATCTGTAAATCTATTTTCTTTCAGATAATAATAATTTGCAATTATTGCATCTTACATGGTATAATACTTCAACAGATTAACTTTGATGTTCAGAACCTTTTAATCCCATCCAGAGAGGTGGAAAAGGATGATCCACTACATACGAACCCAGTATGGACGCACTTGTAGTGCCTGTTTAGAAAAAGAGTATTATAAATTTTATAAACATAAACGTAAGATCATCTTTTTAATCTGTTTCTGTTGCAATATAATAAATATTAGTTTGTTCCTTCTCACTGATTAGTGAGGAGGTTTTTTTATGTCAATATTAGTTTTAATGCAATAATTCAAACATACAACTATAAATGGTAATAGCCTCATGAAAATGCATGAAAAAGCACAAGTCATGAACGCGGAAGAGATCCGCCGCGCTTTAGTTCGAATCTCCCACGAAATATTGGAGCGAAATCATCAATATATTAAAAATATGGTGCTCGTTGGCATTAAAAGTCGGGGGGATACACTTGCTTACCGAATTGCAGAAAACTTAGAACGGATCGAAAACATAAGCATTCCTGTTGGTGCAATTGATGTCACGCTCTATCGTGATGACATCAATCTCCATGAATCACGAATACAGGTTAGCAGTACTGACATTCCATTTGAGGTTACAGGAAAAAGGGTTATATTAATAGATGAAGTGTTATATACAGGTCGCACCACACGGGCAGCGATGGATGCAATCATGGACTTTGGTCGTCCCGCGGCAATTCAATTGGCAGCATTAGTTGATAGAGGACACCGAGAACTTCCGATTTCTGCTGATTATATCGGTAAAAATGTACCCACTTCGCGTAAAGAATTCGTTAGAGTACAATTAGTAGAAGAACACGGAATTGACTCTGCGATGATTTGCGAACCAGACTCAGATTAATAAATTTTGTTATCAGGAATATATATGAACAGAGTGCTTATCCGTAATGGACATATCATTGATCCCGCAAATAACGTTGATTTAGTAGGAGATGTTTTCATCACCGATGGCAAAATTGCTAAAGTTGGTGGTAACCATACGGAAAATGCAGACCACGTGATTGATGCAACTTATTTGACAGTCACACCTGGATTGATTGACATGCACGTTCATCTGCGTGAACCGGGATTTGAACATAAGGAGACTATTGCTACAGGCACAGCAGCAGCATCTGGTGGTGGATTTACTTCTGTAGTTTGTATGGCAAATACATCACCAGTTACAGACTCACCCGACAGGATTAAACGCATATATGAGATAGCAAATAGTAAATCGGTGCAACTGAATTCCGTAACAGCAAATGTATTTCCTGTGGGTAGTATTACAAAAAACCTTGCTGGCGAAGAATTAACCGATATTCGTAGTATGCTTTCTGCGGGAGCAGTTGGTGTCAGCGACGATGGGGTTACTGTGATGAATTCCGCGCTGATGTGTGAAGCATTGAAGTTAAGTGCAGAATTTGATTTTCCCGTAATGGTTCACTGCGAAGAGCACAATCTGAACGCTGGTGCAGTGATGAATCTTGGTGAAACATCACGAAAATTAAACCTCGTTGGTAGTCCTAATGCTGCAGAAGACATAATTGTTGCCCGTGACATCATGCTTGCTGAATTGACAGGTGGTCATGTGCATATATTACATGTCAGCACAGCTGGAGCCGTTGAATTAGTGCGATGGGGTAAACAACGTGGAGTGAACGTTACAGCAGAAGCATGTCCTCATCATTGGATTCTGACAGACACAGAGGTGGAAAAACAGGGTACTAATGCTAAGATGCATCCTCCGCTTCGCACACAGAGAGATGTTGACGCTGTTCTGGAAGGGTTGTGTGACGGTACTATAGATGCTATTGCCACTGATCACGCCCCACATACGCCATCTGAAAAGGCACTTGGGATGAAAGATGCACCTAATGGGATTATAGGTCTTGAGACATGTATTCCACTTGTTATCACCTATTTGGTTGAAACTGGACATCTAACCTTAAATGAAGCAATTGCAAAGTTGACCAATATTCCAGCAAAAATTGTTGGACTTGATCGTGGCACACTGTCAATCGGTGCTGTCGCGGACATAACAATTATAGATACACAGAAAACGGCAAAAGTAGACATTGATAAATCGTATTCAAAAAGTCGAAATACACCCTTTGATGGTTGGCAGCTAAAGGGGTGGTCTGTGATGACATTCCAAAAAGGAATTCAGAATAAACGAACTCCCACAGACGGGACAAATAAGGGATAAAATACTCTTACAAGAGGAATATATGAAAGCAATTCTCGCATTGTCGGATGGAACAGTTTTTGAAGGACAACAGTTTGGCGCGACAGGTGAGACTGTCGGTGAAGTAGTCTTTAATACCAGTATGACCGGTTATCAAGAAGTCTTAACTGATCCGTCATATAAAGGGCAGATAGTAACTATGACCTATCCGTTAATTGGCAACTATGGATGTAATGAAACGGATATTGAATCTATCGGTCCTCAAGTAGAAGGATTTGTAGTGCGTGAATACAGTGCCTATCATAGTAACTGGCGATCGAAATGGAGTTTGGACACCTACTTAACCGAAAACGGTATCATCGGTATTCAGAATATAGACACGCGTGCACTTACCCGTCGACTTCGTGTACAAGGTGTTATGAACGGATGTCTTGCAACTGAAGATACTGATGGAAATATTGACGTTGCGAGTCTTGTTGCGAAAGCACAATCTTGGCACGGTTTGGTTGGATGGGATCTTGTGCAACGTGTTACCTGTCCGAACACTTATGCTTGGAATCAACATCCATCCAGTTCAATTGATGGATATAAGGATTCAACACCGTCAGAAAATGGGAAATACCGGGTGGTTGCGATGGATTTCGGTATCAAATACAACATTTTACGGCAACTAACTGAACACGGTTGTGAGGTGCAGGTTGTCCCAGCAAAAACAACTGCTGAGGAAATCCTCGCTGCAGAACCTGATGGTGTGTTCCTATCAAATGGTCCAGGTGACCCAGAACCACTTGACTATGCTATAAACACTGTACAAGAATTACTTGGCAGGAAACCGATATTTGGTATATGTTTAGGACACCAACTGATGGGACTTGCATTAGGTGGAAAAACATATAAACTTAAGTTTGGACATCGGGGTGCCAATCAACCTGTAAAACATCTTGCAACCGATCAAGTTGAGATAACATCACAAAACCACGGTTTTTGCGTTGATATTGATTCCATGCCAAATACCGTTGACATAACACATATCAACTTAAATGATAACACACTTGAAGGAATACACCATCGTGAGTATCCGGCTTTTTCTGTCCAATATCATCCAGAAGCATCTCCGGGTCCTCATGATGCCAGGTATCTGTTTTCACAATTTACAAAGATGATGGGAGAATAGTTTCTAAGTCAATCAATACATTGTAATTATATCTCAATTACCTTTATCACACTATTGAATGTAGATAGAAAAATTAAAAATGCCAAAAAGAACAGACATAGAAAAGATCTTAATTATAGGTTCGGGTGCGATAATCATTGGTCAAGCTTGTGAATTTGATTACTCTGGAACACAAGCCTGTAAAGCCCTAAAAGAGGAGGGGTATCAGATTGTGCTTGTGAATAGCAATCCAGCCACAATTATGACCGATCCGGATTTCGCAGATCGTACCTATATTGAACCAATTACTGCCGATACTGTAGAACTTGTCATTGATAAAGAACGACCACATGCGTTGTTACCAACATTAGGTGGACAAACCGCACTGAACGTATCTGTTGCCCTTGCTGAATCGGGTGTGTTAGAGAAATACAATGTGGAATTGATAGGTGCAAAACTGCCAGCAATTCAGAAAGCTGAAGACCGTGCCCTATTCAAACAGGCTATGCAAGATATTGGTTTGGATGTTCCAAAAAGCGGTATTGCACATACATTGCAGGAAGCCATAGCATTAATCGATGAAATAGGTTTTCCAACTATTATCCGTCCAGCATTTACACTTGGAGGTACTGGTGGAGGAATCGCATATAATATTGAAGAATACCAAAAAATGGTGTCAACGGGTCTCTCATTAAGTCCTATCAACGAATTACTAATCGAAGAATCTGTCATAGGCTGGAAAGAATTTGAATTAGAGGTGATGCGGGATGGGGCAGACAATGTAGTTATTATCTGTTCCATTGAAAACGTAGATCCGATGGGAGTCCATACAGGTGATAGTATTACTGTCGCTCCAATTCAAACTTTAACAGATAAAGAATATCAGGTGATGCGTGATTCTGCTATAAAAATCATCCGTGAAATCGGAGTTGACACGGGTGGGTCTAATATACAATTTGCAGTTGATCCAAAGACTGGCAAACAGGTCGTTATTGAAATGAACCCGCGCGTTTCTCGTAGTTCTGCCCTCGCTTCAAAAGCGACAGGATTTCCAATAGCCAAAATTGCTGCGAAGTTAGCAGTCGGCTATAATCTTGACGAAATTCCAAACGATATTACTGCAGAAACACCAGCCTGTTTTGAACCTACTATTGATTACGTTGTAGTGAAAATACCGAGATGGGCATTTGAAAAGTTCCAAGGTACTGATGAAACCCTTACAACACAGATGAAATCAGTTGGAGAGGCAATGTCAATCGGTGGCACATTTAAGGAAGCATTGCAGAAAGGCTTACGTTCTTTAGAAACAGGCTGGTCTGGATATGATAACCATCCACTTGAAGAGATACCGCTATCAGAACTCTCAAGTAAATTAACAATTCCAAATGTAGAGCGCATCTTCTACATAAAATCTGCCCTTAAACGGGGAATGAGTATAGATGACATCTATTCATACACACATATTGATCCTTTTTTCCTCTACAATATGCAAGAAATAGTAGATTTTGAAAAGAGCCTAAACATTACACAGACCCGTCCTTTATTAGAAAACGGTAATCCTGCGGACACAGAATTTGTATCTCTAATGCGTCAAGCAAAACAACTTGGGTTTTCTGATAGACAGCTTTCAGACCTCTACGATGTATCAGAAACTAAGGTGCGAGAAACACGAAAAGACCTTGGTATTGAAACAACATACAAAACTGTTGATACCTGTGCGGCAGAATTTGAGGCAGAGACACCTTACTACTATTCAACTTGTTCAAGCGAAGATGAAGTGCGTCCAACCGATAAAGAGAAAATCATGATACTTGGAGGAGGACCGAACCGTATAGGACAAGGAATTGAATTTGATTATTGCTGTGTTCATGCCGCGATGGCTCTCAAAACCGACGGATATGAAACCATCATGGTGAATAGTAATCCGGAAACGGTAAGCACAGACTATGACACGTCTGACCGTCTCTATTTTGAACCATTGACCTGTGAAGATGTTTTAAATATCTATGAAAAAGAGAAACCGATCGGAGTTATTGTTCAATTCGGGGGACAAACCCCGTTGAATCTTGCAATGGCACTTAAAGAAGCCGGCGTTCCAATAATTGGAACGAGTCCAGAGGACATTGCTCGTTCAGAAAATCGTCAACTTTTCAAAGAAGTTTTAGATGAAATTGGGTTAATGCAACCCCCTAATAGTACCGCGACATCAAGTGAGGAAGCGATACCTATTGCATCATCTCTGGGATATCCTGTGATTGTCCGTCCATCCTTTGTACTTGGGGGACGTGCTATGCAGATTGTTTACGACGAGCAACCTTTACAGGAATATATGAATACCGCTGTTAAAGCCTCTCCTGAACATCCTGTGCTGATTGACAAATACCTTGAGGAAGCGATCGAAGTGGATGTAGATGTTATTTCTGATGGACACTTAACTGTCATAGGTGGTATCATGGAACATATTGAAGAAGCTGGAGTTCATTCTGGTGATAGTGATTGTGTTCTTCCTCCATACACATTAGTTGACGACCAAATTGAGCAGCTCAAGGAGTATACATACGCACTTGCAGAGGCACTTAATGTGCGTGGGTTAATGAATGTCCAGTATGCTATTAAGAATGAGGAAATATATGTGTTAGAAGTAAATCCTCGTGCATCTCGTACTGTACCGTTTGTAAGTAAGGCTATTGGCGTTCCATTAGCGAAGTTGGCTGCACGTGTCATGGCGGGTAAGACACTTGATAGTCTTGGGTTTACAACCGAAATTGAACCTCCTTATTTTAGTGTCAAAGCTCCAGTTTTCCCATTTAACCGTTTTCCCGGTGCAAATTCCCGTTTAGGTCCTGAAATGAAATCTACGGGTGAAGTGATGGGAATTGATACCGATGTTTCACGCGCATTTGCTAAAGCACAAAAAGCCTGCGGTTATTCATTACCACTTAAAGGGAACGCTTTTATTAGTGTGAGAAATAAGGACAAACGTTCAGTCATTTTTATAGCGAAGAAACTAACTGATATGGGATTTGAACTCATTGCCACACACGGAACAGCCAAAGTATTACTTCGTAATGGAATGGATGTTCAACTTGTATATAGTATTGGTAAAGGTAGACCTACGATCCATGATTATATCAAAAACCATGCAGTTGATCTGATAGTCAATACACCAACAGGTGATATCCATAGAACCAACGAACTACTCATCCGTCAGATGGCGATAGAACATGACATTCCGATTTTCTCAACTATTCCGGGTGCAGCCGCAGCTGTAAATGCTATCGATGCACTTCAACGTGGTGAAATTTCAGTTACCCCACTACAAGATTATCATAAGTAAAGGTAAATACCATGTCAAACGGTACAACTCAAAGAAATACGCGATGGGTTCAAGCTCTTGATAGAATTCTTCAAGTCATCAATTTAGATGAAGATCATCCAATCAGAATATTGACGATTGAAGATGGTCGGGAAGTTGTCGTTGTACAACCGAATGCCTTCACAGTTTCACGTATCTATGCGACTGGTCGTCCAGATGGTGTACGTCCACACGGTTTGGATTCTTACTACGATTATTACTTTAGTAAATTGGAAAAGTATGAAGAGGAAAACGGCAGTAGGGACGGTTTTGAATTGACAGAAGAGGAATGGGATACCTTGTTTGAGGAATCTTTTCACAGATATACACGGTACCTATTATTTGCTGGTATTAAAAGGTGGCAAGATGTTCGCGGAGACACAGATATAAATCTGTCGGTAACCAATCTTGCCCGAGAATTCGCCCCATCAGAAATTGCTTGGAGAAGTTATCAGTATAAAGGATATATGATAATGATGAACAGCATTGCAAAAGCAGAATTGAGTTTGCAAGAGGATGATCCTAATACTGCCTTACAGCACATTGACATGGGTATCCAACAGATTGGAGTATTTTGTGGGGAATGTTTACGTGAGGACCACGGGGACGCTGAAAATATAACGCGCGAGAGGTATCTTAATAACCTCATTGAATTTCGTTCAGATTTGGAGGCTGTCGGTTCGAACGATAGTGAAAACAATGAAAACGAAGAGATCAGTGAAGAAGAGAATGACAGAGATCTGTTGTCAGAATTAGAAGAGTTGTTGAACGATGTTGAAAGTCCTAACATAAACAGAGAGTAGGTGAACACTCAAATCAATTTAGGATATTATTTAATGATTGTTGTCCATCCTACTCATTAATATTAACTAAGAGTGGTACCATGCAATGTCATTTTTATTATCGTTCTTTATGTTTCCCATTCTTCCTCAATCGTTTGACCGGGTGCGCTCAACAGCACACCGCCTAAAAATAATACTGCAATACCTCTTATAAGAATATGCCAATAGAGATCTACCATAGGTATAAATGTAAACAGAAAGACAATTGCTGATAATATCAACAGATATGCAGAGATAGAGTTTCCCCATTTACGGAGCGAAGTACTGTAGCATATTGCTGAAACTGAAAATGAAAACGCTGCAATCATCATTAGCGCATCACCCCATTCCTCCCATACTTGATTGAAATTCTGTCCAAAGTCCTGTGTAGTAGTTTCTTGTAACAACACATTGACAGTCTTCAATGGTGCAGATTGAGAACAATGTGCTATCAATTCTAACATAATCCAAAGTCCGGCGAATCCAACCCCTAAAAGTGTACCAGTTTTCACTTCCTTTATGAGTAGGACAGTTATAGCTATAACCGTAGGTACAACTAAAATAAGCATCACCACGCTGACACCATGCATCACATCTGGTTGACTATCGGATCGAAAAAGGAACCAGATACTGATGAATACCATAAGAAGACCACTCAGAATTGCAGATATTCCTCCCAAAGAATATAGACTTTTTGAATCATCAATCATATACACAACCCCCTTTATGTTTCCCTATGTAAATTGAATGATATTTCCAGAATGTAGAATAAAAATAATAAATGTATAGTATAAATTACTAAATTATATAAATTGTTAATAGCATATTACTCTAATAGTACTACGAAATAACAAATTGGAAAACAGTATTAACCGATAAAATCTATAATAATAAGTATACACATATTGAGATTCTATGTCAACAAAAACATGTTAACTATAGTCTGAAAATCTTGACCAAGTCCATATCCATATATTTGGATTGATTGAAAGTTGCTTTTGTCTATTTTGATTTATATTCAACATAGTATAATGTTAACATTCCTATTGACGTAAGATGGAATCATCAGGTATACTTTATATACAATATGAAAGTGTAAGTTAGAATCTTCATGTTGATAAAGACATTAAATACGACATTGTACCTTTAGATATACCGTCCTTAGTAGATGTAACACCATTCTATTTTCAATTTTCAAATATACACTAAGAGATAACCTAAAATGAGTATTGAAAAAAATGTATTGATTGTAGATGCTGATTCTCGACAACGAGAAGTCATCTGTCAAACACTTGACGGAGAAGGACTCAATCTAATTGTAACAAGCAATATGTATCAAGGCTTTCATCGAATAGAACATCAAACGATGAATATCCTTATCGCACCACTGAAAGCGGACAGGATAGATGGATTGGCACTGTTGGAGGCTGCGATTAAACACCATCCTGATGTGGGTATCATCTTTATCACAGCCCCTAATGTATTAGAGACAGATATCGGTATCAAAGCAATGTTGGCACATGATGGCACATTTTTTGTCTACAAACCACTCAATCCTGTTCATTTGAAGGCACTCCTACATAAAACACTGCAGAATCAACAACTTACCTTTGAAAACCGGCAATTACGTTCGCAGATTGATGAAAAGGAAGGTCTATGCCGTCTTACGGGAAAGTCTCCGCAACTCATACGAATTCGTGAGATGATTACTCAAATTGCCCCGACAAAAGCGACAGTGATGATATACGGTGCACGCGGTACAGGTAAAGAACTGGTTGCCCGCGCTATCCACCATAGGAGTTTACGTCTAGGCAATCTAATTGCATTTAATTGTGCTACGTTAAACGAGAATTTAGCAGAGTCTGAACTTTTTGGACATGAACGTGGTGCATTCAGCGGAGCTTATCTTCAACGGAAGGGAAGATTTGAACTTGCCCATGGTGGAACGCTTTTCCTTGATGAAGTATCACAACTTAGTCTTTCAAATCAAGCCCGTCTATTGCGTGTTCTTGAAGAACGTGAATTTGAACGAGTTGGCGGTGATAAGACTATACAAGTGAACGTAAGGATTATATGTGCTACAAACCATGACTTAGAAGCAGCATGCAGTAAAGGTATATTTCTTCCTGATCTCTATGATAGACTTAACGTCGTTTCCATCAATTTACCAACACTTCAGGAAAGAGTCGAAGATATTCCGCTATTGGTCAAAGATTTTCTTGAAGAATTTTGCCGAGAAAATAGCAAAACATTGAGAACGCTTACCCCCGAAGCGGTTCGTGCGTTGATGAAATATAACTGGCCAGGAAATGTTAGGGAACTGAAAAACTGCATTGAAGGACTCGTGGTAATGTCAACACAAGAATCTCTACAACTGGCAGACCTACCTGAACGTATTCTGAAGGTAAATGAAGATATGGTTTCTAATATTCCTTCAGCTCCAACTCTCCATACGACCGATACCTCTGGGAACGGTGGTTCACACATTAACGTTGAAATCGGTATGTCGCTTGAAGAGATAAACCGTGAAGTATTACGTGCCACCCTTGAATATACCGATAACAATAAAGTAAAAGCAGCGCAAATCCTTGATATCAGTAGGCGGACAATTCAACGTAAAGCAAAAGAATATGGGTTAAGTGAGAAATAATTACTGTTTCTGAGACATCAGTTTTTGCCTATTTGCATAAGACCGTTTATAATACTCAACTTCTTCCAATCTTGATGCAGCCGCTTCATCAATTATTACAGTTGTCTTAGGATGCATCTGCAAAATTGATGCGGGTACCATAGCGGTAATAGGACCTTCTACTGCCTTTGCTATTGCCTCTGATTTGGCTTCTCCACTTGCCAATAAGAGACATTGCTTTGCATCCATAATCGTCCCAATTCCCATCGTAATTGCCATTTCTGGAACGGCATCAATTTTACCATCAAAATGTATTGCGTTTGCTTTAATCGTGCTTAAAGAAAGTGTCTTTATTCGAGTTCGAGAGGACAGTGAAGAACCTACTTCATTAAATCCGATATGTCCATCGGTACCAATCCCGAGCACCTGAATATCAATTCCACCCGCACGCACAATTGCTTCCTCATACGATGTACAGAATGCTTCATGATTCTTTGTAGTGTTTTGTGGAATATGCTGATTCTCTGATGGGATATTAACATGGTCGAAAAAGTGCTTTGACATGAATGTGTGATAACTTTCGGGATGTTCAATTGAAATTCCGATGTATTCGTCTAAATTGAAGGTAGTAACATTTGAAAAGTCAAGTTTCTCTTCTCTGTGCAACTTGACGAGAGCTTTGTATAGTCCAATAGGAGTACTTCCTGTAGCTAAACCCAACACGAGATTAGGTTTCTTTAGTAATGCATCCCGAATTATTAGTGAGGTAATCGCAGCAAGTTCATGATGTGTAGGTTGAATAATGATTTCCATATCAAACAGGTCTTTAGACTTCACCAGCAATAATCTTACTCATATCCTCGCTAATCTGATGTACAGTGCCTTCTGGGTCATCAGCACCTACTGGTAGTTCTGCTGTCATGTAATCGTCATATCCTATATCATTAAAAGAAGTCATCACAGCGTTCCAATCAATTGTGCACTCTTCAATCAGATAGGTAAACCGATGTTCATTTGCATTAAACCCTTTCACATGCACCTTAGAAATACGATGACCGAGTGATCGGATCCAGTGTTGTGGAAAGCCATAAGCAACGATATTGCCTACATCAAAATACGCTGTCACTGCATCACTCTCTAATTCATCAATGTATTGTGAGAATTCAATTGGACTTAGCAGAAATTTATTCCATACATTCTCTATGGCAATTGTGAGTCCTTTTTCTTTTGCAGTTGGGATTAATCTCTGTATTTCCTGTTGAGAACGTTGGTATGCTTCTTCATAGGTTGTCTTATTATTGACAACTGCTGAAACAAGCAACACTGCATCAGCACCAATTGCTTCAGCAGTAGCAAGTGAATCAAGCATAGCATTATGGCACACGTCACGTACTGCAGGATCGGCATCCGAAAGCGGATGTGACCAGTGTTTTCCATTCATAACACTGCACAATTCAATTCCACAGTCTGTTGCAAGTTGTTTCATTTCTACACGTTCTGTATCGCTTCTTAATGTTCCTATTTCCACACCATCAAAACCGGCTTTCTTTGCTAACTGAAAACGTTCTTCTGTAGATGCGCCGGGAAGTGATCCTATACAAATTCCTTTTTTCATTAAGTCCTCAATCCTGGTTTATCCAACTGTATCATAATGAATAAGGGATGGCATAAAGAAGCCATCCCTATTTTTGGGAGTTATAATACTAATTGCGTTGTGTTTTTAAATGTCCCCACGTAGTGGAGAGCTTATCTTGTGCCTCAACAGGTAGAAGATCACCATTCATAACGGAGTTTACCTCATTATTATCAAGTGATCGGTTATAAATATAGAGTTCATCCAGATAAAATTTAGCAGAATTGTAATTGGTTCTACCAATGTAAAGTTTTTCGACACCTTGCGCGTGATCTGCAGGAACATTGTTTTGTTGGGTTTGTTTACCATCAACAAAAAATGTAAGTTGTCCACCTTTTTTGGATGCAGCAATATGATACCATTTTCCAATTTCATATATGCTGTTCTCACCAGTGGGACCAGCACATTCTGGACCTTGGTTTCCGGGTTGGTACCGATAATGGATGTACAAGGGGACTCTGTTGCATGTCCAGATTCCAGGAGATCGGTCAGACCCAGGAGCCTTTTTAGCTATGATTTGATCCCACCCACCTGAATTTGCTTTTGTGAAGTAGAGCCAAAAGAGAAAGGTATTGTCCTTATATTCCTCTAATTCTTTGAAGGATTCTACAGTAACACTTGAAGCGTTTGTGTCACAATGTAAAGCCCCATTTCCAAATACCACCTCATCATCGCTAATTTCCGCATCAGCAATAATCGTTGCGTCATTTCCTCCGCCAGTTTCATCTTCTATTTTATTGCCATTCGTATTATCAAAACTGAAGTAGAGAATCAAACCGTCGTCTTTTACTTCCGCATGGGTTGATAGAATTCCTACAAATAGTAGGAGTGCAATTGACAAATATCGCATATATTTCATTGATCTGTCCCTCCATTTAGATGTATTTTTAATTTGATATGTACACATTAACCTATTTATAACCTTCTTTGAATCTAATTGGCATAAAGCAAATTTAACATATTTTAGAATATGCCATTAATTATGTCAAGAGAAATAGTGAGATGGTCAGGGTTAATTAGTCTTCGGTTTTTTCGGATTTGTTTTTCACAATTCAATATAATCTCTTGTAGGTCAGGTAGAGAGAAGCGAAACCTATATCTGTTAATTTAGCGTTACATTGTTCATCTGTATGTGCTAAAAATTGTGACGTTTTGCACGTCACCTGTGACTTAAAGAATTCAGTCAGGATAAGGAATGTGACGCGAATTTCGCTTTTTTTTTTCGGGCTACTTTTTGCTCTTTTTCTTTTCTTGACCTACCTTCACAATTTGTAAGACATGAAACTTAGAAAACACATATACAGTCCGTTAGACACAAAAACCAAACATTATACAATAGGTGAATTTGTGTTTATACCTTCTTCATACGTATCTCAACTCGTGTCACCGATATAATCCTATCCTATAAACATTTGTTAATTATATAGTATCTTTTTGTGTGTGTCAAATTAAAAAGTAAAATGTTTTATTGGATATATATTGGTATTTTATAGGTATATTAAATTGTATTTGTCTGAACTAGGCTTTACAAATCAACGGTATGAATGCCTTTTGGCATTCCCCGGGATTATAGGATTTGCAGGATAAGAAATCGCGACCAGGAGAGTTCGCCTACAGAATGTAATACCATTTCTAATAAATAAAGTGTCATTTGCTGAGGACTACTTGTAGGAGCGACCTCCTGGTCGCGACCGGGAGGTCGCTCCTACAGAAGAAAGATTTCCAATCAATAACAATGGTTGAATCCAGTAATGGGACAATAAATATTAGAATTGGTATAAGATGTCGGACTTCGCTGTGCTCACTCCGACCTACAAAGACTGGTTCAGACAATAAAGGGTGAATCCATTAAACATCTATCCATTCCAATTCAAAGTATTAACATTAAGTAAACTTCAATAACAAAGAATTCCTAAAACTAAATTTTCGTGCTGAATGGCTCTGAGTATTGCTGTTTTTTCTTGACAGAAAAACATATTTTGTGTAGTATTTTAAAAAATAGAATAGTATCTCTATCTATCCTAAACAGATGAATTTTGTGCAAACAGAACATAATTTAGAATAAAATTTGGTGGTATTCACGGTATTTTCACACCAAGTGAAACAATACTTAACTGTATCCATGAGGAGGAAATATATTGTGCGTTATATTCTGAATATATTAATTGCTTTTCTGTTTTGTGTTGGAGGCACTCTCTCTGCACATGCTGCATTAGACGATGGCTTAATCCTATACTTTGGTTTTGACTATGAGACCGGTGGTTCTGTCATTGATGGTACTGGTGAAGGTCATGACGGTACGCTAACAAACGCAAGTATCAATACCGATGAAAAGAAGGTTGGTAATGGATCTTTGGAAATGTTAGATCAAAATGCCAGTTTGCAAGTTGAATCTTTTCCGGAATTAGAAGAATATCAGGACAATAGTTTTGTGTTTTGGCTCCACTTCATACAAGGTCATAATGGTGCATGGAGTCAAATTTTCGCGAAAAAAGCCCCTGGTTCTGATCGTTCGCCGGGTGTGTGGACCTGTCCAAATTCCTTGAATATCCATTATCGATTTAATCCAGGAAACCAAGGTTCTCAATGTGCCGGTCCCGGTGGCGAGGACCAACAGTTCGAAACCGGTAAATGGCATCATATAGCTGGTGTTAAGGCAGGGGGTAAATTTCATTTTTATATAGATGCTATACAAGTTGGTGAATATGATGTCCCTGCTGCACATGCACAAGGTGAGGAAAAATTATATATAGGAAGTACGACCTATAGGTCTGCTACATTTTACATAGACGACTTTTTTCTCTTCAACCGAGCACTCTCTGGTAACGAGGTGTCAGATATTATGGAAGGACTATTAACTTCTGTTGAACCACAAAATAAGTTAACAACAACATGGGGTATTCTTAAAACCCAACGTGACTAACATTAACCCAAGTTGCTACCTACAAATTTTTAGACATGCGGATACTGTTTTAATCAAAAAAGGGTATTATTCTCGAAATATTGTAGCGCAAACTGTTAGTTTGCGTCTATTCGGACACAATCTAACAGATTGTGCTACATAGGTAGCAACTTGAGTTAACATTAGCATTTAATTGTAGTCCAAAAGTTTAGTATTTGACATTAATAGGTAAAAGTTTTGAGGGGAAAGTAGCATCGTATTTTCCCCTCAAAACATTCCTACCCATCCTTCGAGTTTCTAAGCATGATACCGTATCGCACAATTTTGTCCTTTTTTTTAATCCTATTTTTTCAGCATGTAACGATTTGTGTGTGGAGTGAAACCGATACAGTTGTTAGGGATACATTTACATTAGGACAACACTATTTTCAATTGGAACAATATGATAAGGCATTGTCTGCTTTTGATGCAGTGAGAAAACAAGCTCCAAGTAGTGTGATTTACTGTTATATCGGTATGGTAATGCAGGAGCAAAACAGGTTGAGTGATGCGGTTGAAGCGTACAAGAATGCCCTTACCTTTAAAGCTTCACCACAAATACATTGCAGTGCCCACCTACATTTAGGTATAGTCTTTAAGGCACAAGGAAAGTTAAAACATGCTGAAACCCACCTTAGGGAATCGTTAACTCTTAATCCAGATACCCCTGAAGCGCATATACACCTTGGCGAGTTATTTCTACTTCAACGCAAATATGAAAAGGCGATATATGAATACCGTAAGAGCATCGACCTAAACCCGAATTTTATTGAATCTTATTATGGACTCGGAAGATTAGCCGAAATGCAGCGCGATTACATTTCGGCTACGGAGTATTTCCGTAAAGCAATTAGCCACAACCCGTATGACCCTATGTTACATTATCGTATTGCACTGGTATATAGGAAACTGAAGAAATATGAAGATTCAAGAGCAGCGATGGTACAGTTTGAACGGATGAAGAGCTATTCGGATAATGTGCATCGGTTTCGCGAGACGATTTACAAGAATCCAAGATTGCCAATATTATATGTTAAGTTAGGAGAACTTCACGAAAGACATGACAACTTCGCAGATGCACAACGTGTATATGAGATTGCTACCAAAATACATCCGACTTTTACACCGGTATACCACCGTCTTGGTCTGATATATATTAATGGTCGAGATTTACAGAAAGCAAAATCTGTATATCAAAAAGTTACAGAAATAGATCCAGATAATGTACATGCATGGTTAAAGTTAGGTGTGATTGAAATTAATTTAAAACAGTTTGATTCTGCTATTTCTGCATTCAAGCAGGCAATTACTGTTGATGAAACATCTGCTGAAGCTTATAACAATTTAGCCCGACTTTATGCAGGTCTTGGAACGAACACTACTTTGGCAATTAAGTATGCAAAAAAAGCAGTAGAATTGTCACCAACGCCAAAACATTATGATACACTTGCATATACTTATTATCATAACGCTCAGTTCGGTGAAGCATTGGATGCAATTAACCGTGCGCTTTCAATTTCAGCGGACGTTCCTGCTTATGTCAACATGCGGACAAAAATACAATTTGCAATAAAAGAAAAGAAAAATGGCACAAGAGAATAGACAATATCATCAGGTATAAATAGGTAGAAGAAGTTAAGAATATAATTGATACTCAATCATGGACACTGAAATGGTCGTGAAAAATCAGATACGCGTAGTAGGTCTATGTGGCAGCTTACGTCAAGGTAGCACCACTCATGCGGCACTACGGATTGCACTCTCTGGTGCAGAAGAGGTAGGGGCAGAAGTAGAATTAATTGATCTGAGAGAATACAGACTCATTTTCCATGGCGAAGTTGTTGATGAATCTGAATATCCTCCGGATGTATTCAAACTGAAGAAAAAAGTAAAACATGCACACGGAATACTTCTCGGCACACCTGAGTATCATGGTAGTTTCAGTGGAGTGCTAAAAAACGCATTAGATCTGATGTGGTTTGAGGAATTTGAAAATAAAGTAGTCGGGTTAATCGGCGTTTCAGGTGGTAAGATGGGGGCAGGTAATGCAATCTCTATGCTGAGGACGGTGAGTGCAACATTACGTGCTTTTGTCATTCCAACTGATGCATCTATTGCGCAGGCGTCCGAGGCATTTGATGAAAATGGCAACTTGCATGACCAGGAATTGACTAACCGAGTCAAGTCAGTTGGTCAACAAGTTACAAAGTATGCTGCGCTATACAATTCTGGAAAGATGTAGACACAAAATATGAATGAAATACACAATTGGAAAAGATGGATTGGTACAGATGAATCTGGAAAAGGTGACTATTTTGGTCCTCTTGTCGTGGCTGGTGTTTATGTTGAACCTGAATGTCGTTGTAAATTATTAGAAATTGGTATCACAGACGGAAAGAAGATCTCAAATTCACTTGTCAGAAAACTTGCTGATTGGATGTGGATTAATTACGAAGGTCATATTCAGATTGAAGAAAAAATGCCAGATGAATATAATAAGGAGTATGACAACCTCATTATTAGAGGTGAGAATTCATCCAGGATACTTGCTAATCTGCATATCAGTGTCATTCAAACACTTTCTAAACGTTTTGAGGTGAAGCACGCTCTTGTGGATAAGTTTCCGTATAATGACAAAACATCATTGATCCCACAACAGGATATTAAGATAAAACTGGTTACTAAAGGAGAAAGAGATATTGCTGTTGCTGCTGCCTCAATAATTGCACGGGATAGATTCTTGGCTGGAATGGAATCCTTATCAAATAAGTATGAGTTTCAATTGCCACGAGGAGCATCCCAGGTGATAGATGCTGGAAGAGAATTTGTCAAATTGAATGGTGAAGAATCGTTGCGGAATGTAGCAAAACTTCATTTTCGAACTACACAGCAAGTCATCGGTTAATGCAATCGTATAGAAAATGGGATTAAATGATAATCAGAATAGTATCTACAAGTCAATGGTGCAAAAGCAATGTCTAATGCAGAAAAATTCTTTGTCATACATTACGGTGAGGTAGGACTTAAGGGAAAAAACAGAGTATTTTTTGAAAAGAAACTTGCCAGAAACATTAGACTGTCCTTACGTGGTACAGAATATGCCGAGGTAAAAAGACTCCATGATAGAATCGTTGTGCATCTTAAACCAGAAACGAATATTGCTGAAATTGAGAATCGTCTGCGGAAGGTCATGGGTATCGCACATTATGAGTTTGTAGTCCGTGCCGACAAGGACATATCAGCGATAAAAAAGACTGCTTTTGAGTTGACAAAAGGACAAACTTTTGAGACACTTAAAGTAGAAACAAAACGGTCAGATAAGACATTTCCATTAACTTCACCTGAGATTAGTCGGGAGGTTGGCGGGTACCTGATCCAAAAGACCGGTGCACAAGCAGATATGCACAATCCTGATCTGCGTTTTTGGATAAATATTTCACATAACGACACCTACATCTATACTGATAAACTTCAAGGAATAGGAGGACTACCTGTTGGTGTTAGTGGCAAAGTATTGGTGATGCTCTCTGGTGGGATTGATTCCCCTGTTGCAGCATGGCAAATGGTAAAACGCGGTGCGAAAGCGGTATTTATTCACTTTTATAGTTATCCATATACCGACAAAGCCTCTTTGGAAAAAGTGATAGACTTAGCCCGAATCTTGTCGGAATCAAACTATAGGAGTGTTATTTATCTGGTTCCATTTGGTGACCTACAACAAAACATTGTAACAAAAACACCAGCACCGTATAGAGTCCTGTTGTATCGTAGGTTTATGACACGAATTGCTCAACATGTTGCTGCACTTGTAGATGCTGAAGCACTCGTGACAGGAGAAAGTCTTGCACAAGTAGCATCGCAAACGCTCCCAAACCTTCGTTCAATTGAAGCGATTGCTGAGATACCGATCCTCCGTCCACTCATCGGTTTTGATAAGGTTGAAATAATTGAAAAGGCAGAAGAGATAGGTACTTTTGATGTATCAACGCTCCCGCATCAAGACTGTTGTTCCCTTTTTGTTCCTAAGCATCCTGCGACCCATGCGTCACATGAAGAGTTAGACAAAGCAGAGAAAGGCTTAGATATCACAGCACTTGTTGAAGATGCAATTAAGGGGATTGAGAAACAGGTTATTAGTTTTTCCTATGAATAGTAATTTTGTGATGATTTAGTGTAATAGTTTTATTCTATTTAGACTGTGGAATTCGCGGTATTCAACCACGTTAACAAGGAGTTCACAGATTTATGGATAAGATATTACTTATTCGTCTAAGTTCTTTAGGCGATATTGTGTTAACGACACCAGCAATCCGAGCCGTCCGCGCTCACTTTCCGCACGCCTATATTGCGATGTTAGTTGCTAAGCAATCGGCTGATGTTCTCCTACAGAACCCCCACCTGAATGAGATTATTCAATTCAATCGGACTGCAAGAGATAAGGATACGGGAGAGATGTTACGTATTATCCGTATCTTACGTCAGCGAAAATTTGCGCTTACGTTAGATTTTCAACGTAAGTTTCGCACAGAACTTCTAATGTATTTCAGTGGTGCCTCTGAGCGTGTTGGGAAAGGAAGACTCTGTACTATTCGTGTGCCAAAGGAAGTGAACAAACACGCAACGGAAAACTATTTTGATCTACTGCATGCTGCTGGGATCATAGCGGAAAACCGTGAGTTAGAGATGTTCCTATCCAAATCTGAACGTGCCGATGCTTGTTATGTATTTGAAGAAGCTGGAATATCGGAAATGCAATTAAAAGTGGGACTATTCCCAGGTGCAGGATGGAAGTTGCGGGAGTGGATGCCTGATCGTTTTGCCTCAATTGGAGATAAACTTGTAGAAAAGTATGATGCCCAAGTTATCATTTTCGGTGGACCAAAAGAAGGGGAACTTGTTCGTTCTGTTGCGAATCTGATGCATCATCCAGCAATACCGTTTGCAGGTAATCTTCAGATACGTCAGTTAGCGGCTTGCATAGAAAAGTGTGATCTTTTTCTAACAAATGACACTGGTCCGATGCATATTGCTGCTGCAGTCAAAACACCCACAGTTGCGCTTTTTGGACCAGGTAATCATATCCGTTTCAAACCACTTGGTGAATTAAACACAGTTATTCGTCATGATGTGCCGTGTAGTCCATGTAAACAGTTTACTGAAAAATGTAAAAATAATATCTGTATGAAACAAATTACAGTTGATGAAGTGTGGGATTCTATCTGCCGGATTCTTGATCGGCAGCGAATCAACGTATAGAATATTATCTTTAAACTCCATTGTGGAATATCTATAATCAACAGTTAACCACATACGGTTTCAAAAACTCGTAATAGATTCCCGCCCAATATCTTCTGAATTGCCGTATCAGTATATCCGCGTTCACTCAAACCTTCGGTGATTTTGGGATATTCAGTTGCATCCTTTAGCAGATCTCCACCACCGTCAAAATCTGAACCGATACCGACATGATCAAGTCCAGCGACATCAATTGCATATTCAATGTGATTGAGCAGTTGTGCAAAGGGTGGTCTTTTTCTCCAACCGTCCTCAGTGATAAATCCTGGAACAAATGTAATACCTACAACACCACCGTTGGCGGTGATTGCTTTGAGTTGCTCATTGGTTAAATTACGAGCATGATTGCATAAGGTCATGCAGTTACTATGGGAAGCAATGATGGGTGCGTCTGTTATATCCAGTACATCCCAAAATCCGCGTTCACTAATATGTGATACATCTACCAGCATACCGAGTTTGTTCATCTCTTTAACCAACTGAATTCCGAATTTTGTTAATCCTCCTCCAGTCTCTCCCTCATCATTTCCAGTAGATGCCCATGTGTTGGGGTTATGTGTTAATCCAATTGAGCGGACACCAAGCAGATAAAGTGATTTCAGTATATTTAAGCTACGTTCGACAGCTTCACTATTTTCTATTGCAAGAACAGCTGCAAGTTTACCTTCTACCTTGGCAGCACGGATATCAGCTGCTTTTCGAACAATACGGATATCCGTTGCGTTCGCTTCGACCTCTGCATTGAACCAACCAAACGCGTCTAATGCATAAGAGAGATGATTTTTCCATGCGCGTGTTACATCAACCGCAAAAAAGGCTACATCTATCCCACCCTCACGCATCTTTGGTATATTAAGCTGAATACCAATAGCATCCTCTTCTGGAGGAACTCGTCCACGTAAGTAGGAAATTGTTCCACTATGTAAGTTTGGATTTTTTGTATGTTCATCTGCCAGACTTATGTTCCCACGACGTATATGGGCAACGATGGAATCATTGTGTGAATCTATTACGATAGATTGTGCATGTAAATCATGAATTGAAATGGATTCTGACATTTGTTAATTCCTTTTTATTACAATAATACTTCATTGCAAGACATAATAGTATTCAGGTTCTATTGTATTTCTACATTAGGTTAGATCAATGCAATATATTTGTCTTGAATCTTCATGAACAGAGTCAAATGTAATTGTCATTCCATCTGATGACCATCGCGGATGTAAATCACACCGAACGTCCCCACTAAACTGCTCATCGTGATGAAATTCCCCGAGAATATATTTTCTGTTTTCTTCAATATCGTATAGCATTAGTTCTGCCAATCGAGAAGGACCTTTTGGATATGTATCGCATAACAACCATTGTCTGTCAGGTGAAAACGAAGCGTGTCCATCGTTTGGCAACACACCGCGTCCAATAGGCGTAAAATTTCGCATTCCGTCTGTAAATTCAACAAAACCCATCTCATTTAATATATCTGAAGAAACTAATATTTG
Organism: Candidatus Poribacteria bacterium; assembly: GCA_026710795.1. GTDB lineage: Bacteria > Poribacteria > WGA-4E > WGA-4E > WGA-3G > MSPOR6. The sequence goes on along the minus strand of JAPOQK010000095.1, from coordinate 118,440 downwards.
TGTAGGTGTTTTCCAATCAAAGTGAGAAACGCGATACCCAAATGGGATCTGCATCTCCAGATCCGTCCCATCTGGATTTACTGTCCATAGTGACGACAGGAAACCATTATCTATCCTAATACGACAAAAAAACAGAACTCGTGTTCCATCTGTATTGAATAAGACATGATTAAACCAAGTACGTCCTCCGTCAAGTCTTTCATCGTTTGCTTTTGAGACAACATCTGCAATTGATAGAACAAGTTTTGATGTGCCATCTTGAAGATTTAATAGATATAAACCGTCATCATCAGGTTGTGCCTTTATTTCCGTAGGTTGTAGTGAGCTTGCATATCCTACAACGCTTCGGCAGAGTGCCATGCGTTGATAGTTCAGTCCTATAGCAAGTTGTTCCGTTGGGGAAACTGCGGCAATAGCACCTTGAATGGTGCGCATCTGTTTGGTTTCTGGATTCAGAGCACGTGAAACAAGATTTCCATTGTCCCAATCATTATATGTAAATTCCTCACCTATCCAGTGCATCATACTTCCTTGCTGAAGATTGAAAGCAGAAGTTTGAGCTAATGAAATAAATACGTGTGTATCACAGTCAACCAATCCAACTTTAGCAATATCAGATTCCATCGGACGATTCGCATGAAAATCTGTTTCCAATGCAAGATGATACTGACCTGTTTTATCCCACGGATTAATGCCGTAATAACCGAAGAAGTGGTGTTTGGGTGGAGAAGAAAGCCTACTTAGTTTTAAGTTAGATCCGAAGTTAAAAGTCATATACATACACCAAATATTGACATTTTGAAACAACCCAACAATGTTAACGTTATAACATGTTAACAAAAGGGGAAGGCTATCATTCTATGAACTTTATAGCCAAAACAGATATAGGTAATCTTCGTGATAGAAACGAAGATTCATACTTTTTTGATGAAAAAAACCGACTGTTTGCGATTGCTGACGGTATGAGTGGACATGCGCGTGGTGATATAGCAAGTCGGATTGCACTCCAAGTCTTTGAGGAATGGGTTGCCGAAACACCAATTCCTGCAAGTGATTTAGGACCAATCAACAGACTTAATATATTACAAAAACTTGCCATTGAAGCAAATCAGCGGGTATATAACATGGGCCAGGAGTCTCTTCAATATCAAAGGATGGGAACCACACTAACTGCAGGTTTTGTCACACCGAGTTATCTTGCCTATGTTCATATTGGTGACAGCCGTCTATATGTCCTCCATAATGACATTCTTACTCAGATTACAACCGATGACTCATTAGTTCAAAAAATGATTGAGAAGGGTGAGATTACCCCCGAAGAAGGACGTATCCACGCGAAACGAAATATCATTACCCAAGCTGTAGGTTTATCGGAAGAGATAACTCCTGCCACGGACATCTTTCCACTTGCCCCTGGCGATATTGTTCTTGCATGTACTGATGGTTTACACGACCTAATAACCGATGATACGGAAACTCGCAATATCATCTCATCAGCCCCCTCGCTTGAAGCTGCCAGCGAAAACTTAATCAGTAGAGCACTTGCTTATGGTGGCACTGATAATGTCACCGTCCTCCTCAGTAATGTTGATTGAATTCTTTGCTTTTCCAACATTATTTTACAACCTATTCAACAATCGTCTAACCTTATGATTGTCCTTTTCCATCATCAGGAACAAGTCCAAGCACCAGTTCATCCTCATCATATTCTTCTTGTATATCCATCACTGGTATGCCTTCCATCTCTGGTAAATCTATATGCGGTGCTTCTGCCCATAAACGTTCCAGATTATAGTAAGAACGTCTCTCATTCAAAAAGATGTGGATAACAAAGTCAACATAGTCCAATAATATCCAATCCGCTTTATTCGCACCTTCCCGATGCCATGGTTGCTGATGCCATTTTTCTTGAAGCTCCTCTAAGATTGCTTCTGAAATACCTTCAACTTGTACATCTGAGATACCGCTGAAAATCGCAAAATAATCGGTAAAACAATCCAGTTCACGCAGATCAAGAATCACGGGATCCTGTGCACGACGACTAACGGCTGCCGATGCAGCATCTTTTACTATTTCTAAAGTGTTATTTGTTTCCATCAAATAGTTCTCCTAATCATTAGATAAATCAATTCCCTGGACTTATAATTATTCATTTTCATCTGCAGCAAGATTAACTTTTAATGTTATCTATTCGGGTCTTGACTAAAGTACTGTTATATGTATTGATAGTATTTGGATGAATAATACCACCATTTTGCAGCAGATATTTAATCTTATATTGAGCAACTGTATGGACAGCTTGATCTAAGTCGGTTTCTGCTAATAATCTTACTTGTGCAGCCTCTTTGTATTCCCTGTTCGGTTCTGCAAAATCTGCGACATATATTAATTTTGCTGTTAAACCCATTGATGCGTTCCCTGTTGTGTGGCATCGGATTGCTTCAAGGATGTCCAAATCAGTTATTTCGAATAAATCAATTGCATATTTCACCCCAACGATGGCGTGTAATAACGCTGGCATTATCTTTTCAATCGGGTCAAGTTCTATTCCATAAAGCGATACTGCCTTGTACAGTTCATCATCACTCATCCATTTTGCTATATCATGTAACAGTGCAGCCAAACTTGTTTTCCAAAGATCCGCGTTGTGACATTTTGCTAATCCTACTGCGGTTTCCTGAACAGAGATAACGTGTTCATAACGTTCTGGAGAAAGTTTCTCTGTAAGATGACGCTGTATTTCTACAGATTTTGGATGTTCCCTGAGTTCTGATAATGTTGGAAACGAAAAAACAATGTTTCTGTTTACTGTATTTATCTTTGTTATGGTCATGTTTCTATTAATATTGCATACATTCCATAGAATAGGCTCACGCAGAATTTGTTGAATGAATGGATAATCGATTATTCTGTATCCATTTCATTTTCAAGTAATTTTAGAAGTGTTTCTACCTGTTTTTCTGAAAAGGTTTCTTCGTCAAGTTTCGTTAATTCTTCAGATTCTGGCAATGGAGTGCTAATACGATAATCCTCGTTTAGCCATTTACCCAAATCAATCGACTTACACCTTTTACTACAAAACGGAAAATGTGCTGGTAAAGGTTCATCTTTGATATAAACAAATTCATAAGGTTTTCCACAGAGGCTACATTTCAGTTGCATATTACTCCTTTTCAAACTAATTCTTAGCTTATATAGTGGAATAATTGTCTTTTATGATCTATTTATTCTCTTCTCATCTATATAATTGCTGTTGGTCAATATAAGCTGCAACTGCTTGGGGAACAAGATATCTGATAGAAGTGTTATTACGAATACGATTTCGTATCTCAGTTGCTGACATGTCAAAACCTGTAATTCGATAAGTAATCACGCGGTCTCTGATTTCTGATGGAACAAGTTCTAAATCGTAATTTGGACGCGTTGTAGCAATCATTGTACACTGTTTGAGGACTTCATCAAAATCTTTCCATATATTGTATTCAATCAAAGAATCCGCGCCTATAATCCATGCAAGTTCAGTTGATTCACCGTACAGTTTTCTTAACGTTTTGATAGTCTGAATTGTGTAAGAGGGTCCTGCGCGATCCAATTCAATCCGTGACACTTCAAAATATGGATTATCTGCAGTTGCTAACTTCACCATTTGATAGCGATGCTCAGCAGAAACGATATCCGGTTGGATTTTGTGTGGAGGACGTGCTGCGGGAACAAACAGTATTTTATCGTAACCTAAACCCTCACGCACCTGTTCGGCACTTACCAAATGTGCATAATGGATAGGATTAAATGTGCCCCCCATGATTGCTATTTTCATCTATTTATTATTAGCATGCTGACCAAAAAAGAAACAGATCTATAATCTACAATTGTACATTGAAATGTGTCTTAAATTTGACACATAATGTGTAAATAGACCGAATAATTTTACGAGGATTCAGATTTTAAGTATACCAATAACAAGAACAAAATACAAGATAAATTTTGATGTGAATCAGTCATTCAATTTGTCCTATTTCTCAACGATGAATAAAAATAAAGTAGGAAGGATAGGCTTGATTTCAAGCAAGTTTTACCTCTGCACACATAATAAGTTTAAGAAAACTCTTTTAGAATATATTCGCGATAATTGACTGGTCTAAAATGTCATACTTTAGAGTTTTTAGAGTCAATTACAATTTTGGCAATTTTTGTATAAAGCCACAAACCCTTACTACAACTGGGATAACGGCTTATTTATGACAATATTAGTCAGGAATGACTCTAAATATAATATCCCATTACCGGTTTTGGGTGGTAGTGTAATACGGCACAAACTAAAAGCTTGTAGAAGAAAAGATAACCCATATCATCAGAATTGTTATAATAAACAATTATTGAAATGTTCAGCGAGGATTACGCGACTTATTAACAAAAACCGGAGATCGGAACGAACGAAGCGACCTACGACACGTATGTTTTTATTGGGTTTACCCCATGTCGGAGATCGCTTTGCTCGCTCCGACCTACGTGTGTAATATCTAATTATCTTTAGAATTCATTATAATTAGATTGATATTCGGGAATCGGAGTTCCCTCCTACTATAGAATAATTGGCATCATTCTTGCTATATTATGTTTGTAGGTGACTTATGTCGGAAACACACATCCCTGTTTTACGTAACGAAATACTTGATTTTATCAAACCGAATTCAGAAGGGATTTACGTTGATGCAACAATCGGATTAGGTGGACATGGTCTTTGGATTTTACAGAGATCTCTGCCTTCTGGGCGGTTGATAGGCATTGACAGGGATGTGGATGCACTTGCAATTGCTAAGAAAAGACTGCACTCCTTCAAAGATCGGCTCAGTTTGATACATGGGAACTTTGCCCAACTTCAGCAGTTATTGGAATTGCAAAGTATTTCCAAAGTTGATGGAGTATTGATGGATCTGGGTGTATCTTCATTGCAGCTGGACTCTCCGGCAAGAGGATTCAGTTTTCAACAATCAGGTCCCTTGGATATGCGGATGGATACACAGATATCTATATCAGCATCAGATGTCATCAACAATAGTTCTCCAGACAAACTGATTCAGATATTTAGAGAATATGGCGAAGAACGTTATGCGAAACAGATTGTTCGCAAGATTGTCGCAGTACGTTCTGAGCAACAGATAACGACTACCCGACAACTTGCAGACATAATAGAAAACGTATATTCAAACAATGCCAAACGTTCGAAAGCATCCCTACATAAAAGAAAAAGCATTCATCCTGCCACTCGAGTTTTTCAAGCGTTACGGATTGAAGTTAACTCCGAGCTTGAAAATCTAAAATTAGGTGTAGAGTCAGCTATCTCAATGTTAAAAATTGGTGGAAGTATCTGTATTATCAGTTTTCATTCACTTGAAGATCGGATAGTTAAGCAAATATATCGAAAACACGCAAAATCTTGTATATGTCCACCGAAAACACCTGTTTGTATCTGTGAACATAAAAAGTCGTTGGATATCATTACAAACAGACCTTTAGTGCCATCAAAAAGTGAAATTGAGGCAAATCCACGAGCGCGTAGTGGTAAATTGCGTGTTGCAATTAGGGTTTGACTATATTTGATCTGAAAATTTGTATCAATATTTAAAATCTATCGTATAAATTATAAAATGCAAAATCCGACAACTTACAGTCCGTTGTTTAATCAAAAGCCAGATCCGGAACCAAAAGTTGCAATGTTATTTGTTTATTTGGTGTTAGGGTTATCTCTATGTGTATTTGGCGCAAGTGTATGGTTTTCATCTTATGCCAAAAGCGTTTTTCTACAACGTAAACCTACATTTGAAAAGCAGCGTGAGAAAATACAAGACGAAATCCGAAAACTTGAGTTGGAGGAAAACGCATTAACCGATGTTGAAAGGGTTCGATCACTTATAAAGGAATTAGGCTTAGTTGAACCTTTATTTAAATCATTAGAACTTCACGATAGATAGCATGACTGGATAGATTGTAAGATTAGTTAACATATCTTGCATTGAATATATCAGAAAGGCTTGTTCAATACCTCGGACGACACACAATCATTTGTTTAGAACTTTCGTGTCTTGTCACATTATATCTGAAAGAGAAAATCAGACTATGAAAAATAATACATATCTTTCAATTCGACGACTGGTAGTTATCCTAATAGTCTTGCAATTAGGGTTTTTACTATTGATAGGCAAGTTATTCAAACTACAGATACCTATGGGTGGTACCTCAGAAGCATCCAGACACGATTGGCGTACTTCAGATAAAAATGATGTAAAACGAGGGAAGATACTTGATAGGCATGGTACTGTTTTAGGTATTAGCCAAGACTTAATATCGGTGAGTGCGGACCCCAAAACCTTTAATAGAAAATCTAACGCACATACCGTTGCTTCAGCATTGGCACCGTTATTGGATAGCACTACCTCCGAATTATTATCAACACTCAAACGCAAACGAAATGGAGAGTACGTCGAATTTGTTTGGCTTAAAAAAGGTATAGAATACGATAGGTATGACGATATTCTTAACATTACTAATAAACACCGAGGGCTTAAAATTGAGATTGAACCTGAACGTTTATATCCAAAAAAGCAGTTGGCATCACAGGTCATTGGATACCTGAATGATCTAAATCATGGCGAAGGAATCGAATACCAATATCACACTTTTCTTCAGAAAGTACATTCCCCTCTACCACAAGGAAAAGTTGGGTTACAATCTGTCTCTCTACAAGACACTTCATCTACTGCAACCCTTGGAAATAGCGGATGTAATGTAGTTCTTACGATTGATGAAATTATTCAAGACATAGCAGAAAAAGAACTTGAACAAGCGTGTAAAAAATGGAATGCGTCTAAAGGAACGGCAATTGTACTTGCAGTAGATACCTCAGAAATATTAGCTATGGCAAGTTGTCCCAGTTATGATATAAATAACCAAGCAAATGCCAATGAAGAATCAAAACGAAACCTCGGAATTTGGTATCTCTTTGAACCGGGTTCAATATTCAAGGTGGTCGCATCCTCTGCTGTATTGAATGAAGGTATCATGACACCAGGAACTACAGTCTTCTGTGAAAATGGTCGTTACCGTCTTCCTAATCGTCGTGTTATTAAGGATATTTCGGCAAAAGGTGACTTGAGTCTTACAGAGGTGATCCAGAAGTCAAGTAACATTGGCATGATTAAGGTAGTTGAAAGGTTAGGACCTAGGTTATTCCAAGAATATGTTGATAGGTTTGGATTTGGAGCAAAGACAGGTGTTGACTTGCCCTATGAACAAATAGGAAGTTTATATACACTAAGAAAATGGGATACAAACTCACTTGGTTCTGTCCCTTTTGGACAGGGTATCTCTGTTACCCCGTTACAGATGGTGAACGCTTTAGCTGCTATAGCGAATGGTGGAACACTGCACCGACCTTATATTACAAAAGAAATACGCGATGACCGAGGTAATCTTATTAAAAAGAATCAACCTATACAAGTTCGGAGAGTATTACATTCAGAAACTAGCAGAAAGATGACTGAAATTCTTGTTGGTGTCGTTGAAAAGGGCAGTGGAATGAGAGCAAGAATTGAAGGTATTAGTATAGCTGGTAAAACCGGAACAGCGCAGAAAGCAGAAAAAGGTAAAGGTTATGCTGCGGGTAAAGAGGTAATGTCTTTTATGGGATTTCTCCCCGCTGACAACCCCAAGATTGCAATTATTGTAACGATTGATGAACCCAGTGGTGCAAGATTTAGTGGACTTGTTGCTGCCCCTGTCTTTAAACGGATTGCTCAGCAAACGCTTGAATATAGTGACAGAATAGGGTTATTTGACTCCGTTCCAAGAAATAGAAACAATATCAGCAGACAATATGTAGAGAAAAACAGAAGAAATACGTCTACAACTGGTACTTACACCAGCCAACCTACGAAAAACCCTTCATCTGAAAACCCACAAAACACCTCTATCCCTGACAACACTCTTGTGAAAAATGGAGTGGGTTTATGAACCTCCAAAAACTTCTGGACAGAATAGAAGTTAGTGAAATCACAGGTGACCAGAATCCGGAAATTGTGGGTGTTGTGAGTGACCATCGACAAGTCAAGCCCGGATATGTTTTTGTCTGCTATCAAGGACTAAATGTAGATGGACATTCCTTTATTTCCGCTGCGATTAAGAACGGTGCCAGCGTTATTATTTCAGAAAAAAGGACCAAAGACCTACCTAACGATATAACTGGTGTAGTGACCCCTAATGGACGAAAAGCACAAGCCCTTTGTGCTGCAAATTGGTTCGGTAATCCTGCAGAACGACTAAAGTTAATCGGCATCACTGGTACAAACGGTAAAACATCAACAGCACATTTAACATACGGTATTCTCCATGCAAATGGTCATAAAACTGCTGTATTAGGGACAGTTGGACATACGTTTGATGCGACATCAAATGGCAAACAACCATTACAGATAGATATTCCAGCCCTTCTGACAACTCCAGATGCTTTTCAACTCCATGCAATGTTAAAACAGATTGCAGATGCCGGTGTTGAATATGTTGTTATGGAAACCTCTTCACAGGGACTTGCACAACATCGATTAACTGGACTTACCTTTGATACTGCCGTCTTTACCAACCTGACACAGGACCATCTGGATTACCATGGAACGATGGATAATTACCTCGCTGCGAAAATGATGTTATTTGAACTACTAAGTCCTACTGGCATTGCAATTTTAAATGCTGATTCAACTGCTACATCTCGTATTATACAACATATTCAAAACAAAAATATTCTAACTTATGGTCTTGAGAAAGCAGCGGATTTAAAAGCGCGGGATGTAGTAAGTACATTACACCAGTTAGCATTCACCGCAGTTGTCAATAAGAACATCAGAATCAACCTTTCAGAAAGTTTGTTTAAGGAGATACAGACGACAATTAAGTTGCTTGGAAAATATAATATATACAATGCACTTGCCGCTATTGGAGTAGGATTACGTTATAAATGCAGTGAATCGTCATTTCGTGCTGGTCTTACTTCAACAGTTGTTCCTGGACGGTTTGAACGAATAAATGTAAATGGAAAACCTGCAAAAGACTTTGCCGTTATTGTAGATTATGCACATACCCCTGATGGATTGGAAAATGTATTATCAGCTGCGCGTGATATTGCTGAAGGCAGATTAATCTCTGTGTTCGGGTGTGGTGGTGATCGAGATAGTGGGAAACGTCCAAAAATGGGAGCAATATCTACACAAATTGCTGATATGAGTGTGATTACCTCTGACAATCCGAGAACAGAAAATCCCGATGACATCATCTCAGAAATTGTGTCAATTTTGCCACATGATGCAGCATTTATGTGTATTTCAGAACGACGTCAGGCAATTCGACATGCAATTTTGGAGGCAAAACCTGGGGATGTCGTGGTAATTGCTGGTAAAGGTCACGAAAATTATCAAGAAATTAACGGAAAACGTTTTCCGTTTGATGACCGAGAGATTGCTGCGGAAATACTACACAATCTATCAAGTCAGTCTCAACAAGAAATTGTTAACATGAACTCTGTATAAGTTATTTTAGGAATCGGTGGGTTAGAATACCACACCTACCGGATAATAAAAGTATCAATCAGAATAATTAGATCTTCATCTTTCTTATACCGAACTCGCGTAATAGTCACAACAAAAATAATATGAATAACACAATTGTCAAAATCAAGATAGTTGAAAATAAACACAATTCGAACAGGCATTCATGATGAACCGAGTAAAATTTATAGAAATTGATCAACTCAAGATTGCATATCAAGTTGAAGGAATCGGTCATCCTGTTATACTCCTGCATGGATGGGGCTGCGAAGCTAATACATTTAAATCTGTATTTGAATCGCTATCAAATTCACATCAAGTATATGCCCTTGATTTGCCCGGGTTCGGTCTGAGTGAGAATCCACCAACCGCCTGGGATGCATCAGACTACGCTAAATTGCTCTCCTCATTCTTTGACAAACTCAATATCAATAAAGCCCATCTGATAGGACACTCATATGGTGGAAGGATTTCAATAGTGTTGGCAGCTGAGGAAGCAGAAAAGGTTAGTAAACTAATCTTGGTGGATAGTGCAGGTATCATACCACGACGAACTGTAAAGTACCATTTGCGAATTAGCATCTCAAAAATAGGACGTTTAATCAGGCATTGCGGAACGTTTGGTAATAGAATTGCTGATAGATTAGCACATCGTGCAGGTTCAAGGGATTATCAGGAAGCAGGGGCAATGAGAGCAACACTTGTGAAATCGGTGAATCAAAATTTGAGACCTATTTTACCGAGGATACAAGCACCGACATTGTTAATCTGGGGAGAAAATGATATTGATACACCTGTATCTGATGGTAAGATAATGGAGGAGGAGATTCCACAGGCAAAATTAGTGGTTCTTGATAATGCTGGACATTACTCGTTTCTTGACCAATCTCAGCAATTTTTTCAGATTGTGTCTAATTTTTTAGATTGAACATCCCTAAGTAGTGGCAAGTATTGCCATTTAGATTATATTAAGAATGATGTAAGAATAGTTAATTTGTTTGCTTATCCAAAATTATCTTTTATTGCGCAATGAACGTGTCTGCTGAATCCTCTTAGTGAAAGACATTCCATTGCGTATTTTGTTATCTTCACAATAATGCACAAATTTAAGAATATATAACAATGGTCAGTACTATACTATTTTATGTTCTGGTAGTCACCTGTTACGTTAGAGGAATCATTAGGATAAACAGTGGACTCCACATACTACAACTTGATGGGTATAAACCCGGACGGTATCTGAAATGGATATTGACACATATCAAGCACTGTTTTGAAATTATTGAGATAATTTTCATTGCTTTAGTTTTTATATCTGTGTCATTTATTCCAGACATTCAGACCGAATGGTTTTTTTCTACACTTTTTCTCGTTTTGACAGTGTATCAAGTCTATAAGATAATCTGGAGAAAAAAGACAAAAGCAAAAAAACCGTTGGTTTACACTGCTCGGGCAAAACGACTATTTGGATTAGCACTCACGCTACTTTCTGTAACTGCTGTATTGATCGGTATGTTTATTACAGAAAACCATTTGCAGATCAGTGTCTTTTTGTTCAGTGAACTTAGTGTACCGCTTCTCGTTGTAAGCAGTTACTTAATTTTGCCTATCGAGCAATTAATAAACGGATACTATTTACGTGACGCAAGAAAACGTATAAGAACACTTCAACCAAAAATCATTGGCATTACAGGCAGCTATGGCAAAACGAGCACCAAATATATTCTTCACCAAATATTATCACAGAAATTTAAGACTTTGATGACACCAGATAGTTATAATACACCTATGGGAATCTGTAAGGTAATCAGAGGTGACTTATTACCAGAACATGAGATTTTTATTGTTGAAATGGGTGCGTATAAACGTGGCGATATCCGCGAGTTGTGTCGTCTTACACCACCTGAGATTGGGATACTCACTGCTGTTGGACCTCAACATTTGGAACGATTTAAAAGTATAGAAAACATTGCACGTGGAAAGTATGAATTAATTGAAGCATTACCAACTAATGGGTTAGCAATATTCAATGTTGATAATGAGATCTGTGCCGGTTTAGCAGACAAAACGGATAGTGTACCTGTAATACGATACGGTGTTGAAACTAACGTTTCTGAAAACACATCATTAAGATTAACAGCACACAATATAACACAGAGCGATAAGGGATTGACTTTTACTGTAGTAGACAAAGTCGCAGGTACAACTGAAATAAGAACACGGTTGTTGGGAAAACATAATGTTTCTAATATACTTGCTGCAATTGGTGTTGCCCTAAATTGTGATATGACATTGCAGGAAATAACAGATGCGTTTAAGGCATTAGAACCTGTTCCACACCGTTTACAGTTAATACCTGGTGCAGCAGGTGTAACTGTGATTGATGATAGTTTCAATGCGAATCCTGTAGGCGCAAAGGCTGCTCTTGAGGTGCTCACCGACTTTATAAGTGAAAAAGAAGGAAATAAGATATTGGTTACACCGGGTATGGTGGAGCTTGGTGAACTTGAGTATGAGGAAAACAGACAGTTTGGTATAGAAGCATCTAAAGTTTGTGATCTGGTGATTCTTGTAGGTCCCTCAAGAACAGCTCCGATATTAGATGGACTCAAGAATGCTAACTATCCTGAAAAACAGATATATGTAGCGAATAACCTTGATGAAGCACAGCAACACCTTACTCAACACGTGGCATCAGGCGATGTAGTGCTTTTTGAAAACGATTTACCAGACAATTACAATGAAGCATTTTAATACACCTCAATTGATTGCGAGTTTAGACAATATCCTTATTTTAAAATAGATGTTACGACAATCAATTGTATTACTAAGGAATAATATAACATGAATGTGGCTCTCATTTTTGGTGGACGATCTCCTGAACACGAAGTTTCTATAGTTACCGCACACCAAGTCAATGCTGCTTTGTCAGAAACGCATGACGTTATTCCAATCTATATAACAAAAGATGGTGCATGGTTAACAGGTGATAAACTCAATGAGTTGAATACCTTCACTGAAGGGACACTCCCACATGCAAATGATTTTGACTCTGTTAGTATTGAATTTGAAACATCCGCTAAATTCACTGTCTTACCGAAAAGAAGTGGGTTCTTCAGTAAAAAGCGGGAACTCTCCATTGATGTTGTATTTCCCGCGATTCACGGTGTTAACGGTGAAGATGGTTCTCTTCAAGGACTTCTTGAACTGATGGATATACCTTATGTAGGGGCAGGGGTTGTGGGTTCTGGTGTAGGAATGGATAAAATCATGATGAAAGCTGTTCTAAACGAGAACGGACTTCCTATTGTTCCGTATATACCGTTCACAAAACATGATTGGGATTCAGCAAACAAGGAGATAATAAATGTTATTGAAGAGACAATGCCGTACCCAATGTATGTTAAACCTGCGATCAGCGGATCCAGCATCGGTGTAAGTCAAGTTAAGGGTCAAGACGAACTGCATGATGCAATTGAACTTGCATGTAGGTATAGCCGGCGTATTATCGTTGAGCAGGCTATTCAAAACGGATATGAGATTAATTGTTCAGTGATGGGTACTCATGAACCAACAGCCTCAGTTTGTGAACAACCGATTTCAAGCACAGACTTCCTCAGTTTTGACGACAAATATATCCATGAAAATTCGGACGCTGAATCAAATGCCGATGTAACACCTGAGTCAAATGTTACTACTGGAATGGCAGGAGCCCAACGTGAAATACCTGCACCAATTTCAGATGAATTAACGTTACATATACAGAAACTTGCAACTGATGCATTTCATATACTTGATTGTACTGGTATTGCCAGAATTGATTTCTTGGTAGACAGCGAGGAACAGGTTTATGTGAATGAAATCAACACTGTACCTGGGTCTTTCAGTTTTTACTTATGGGAACCGATAGGAATATCATTTCCTGAATTGGTATCTCAATTAGTTATGCTTGCCATAGAAACACATCAAGAGAAAAATCGCTTAATCTATTCATATTCAACCAATTTGTTAAGTCAAGCTGGAGCGAGTTTTGGTAAGTTAAAAGGTAATGACAACTCGAAACCAGAGGAAACCACCTAAATTATAGATCTGCGGTTAATGGTTATCCATGAAAACTGCAGACCATCATATAGAACTTTACCAGATAACTGTCATAACCCTTACCTGCCTGTGATATTAGAAAGCAGCATTTAAATGTTTTACCATCTATTTTTTCAAACACTTGGTAGTATATTTCAGCCATTTGAAGTTTTTGGCTCAATTCCTTTTCGTGCCGTATATGCAACAGCCACAGCTCTCGTTATTTCGCTTGTATTGGGACCGTTTATGATTAAACGGTTAAAACAGTTGCGAATTGGGGAACATATTCAAGAGGAGGTAGAAAAAGCTCAGCAGCAAAATGAGGATCAGAACAAGTCGGGAACACCAACGATGGGAGGAATCCTAATTATTGTTGCGGTATTGATATCCATCATATTTTGGGCGAAGTTGAATCAGCCTTTTATCTACCTGATGATCTTTACGACACTCTGGTTTGGAGGACTTGGGTTTTTAGATGATATGTGTAAAATTAGCAGGAAACAATCGCTTGGTTTACGCGGTTGGCAGAAAATAGTCCTGCAAACAATAGGTGCTTTGGCGATTGCATGCTATCTTTATCAATGGGGTCCTGTTGAAGCAAATGATGCAGCAAGTCGCACGGTATTACATATTCCATTTATAAAAAACATCCAGCCTAATCTTGGATTTCTCTTTATCCCATTTGCAACCTTAGTGATTGTTGGCACATCAAATGCTGTGAATCTGACAGATGGTATGGATGGATTGGCGATTGGGTGTACATTATTCGTCGCAGCGACAATTGGTGCGTTGGGATATTTAACAAGCCATAATCTGATTGCAGAACACCTTAACTTGTCTCATTTACCTATCGGTGGTGAAGTAACTGCAATCTTTTGCGCTTCTTTAGCAGGAGCGGGTTTAGGTTTTCTATGGTATAACGGACATCCCGCTCAATTATTTATGGGAGATACAGGATCTCTACCGCTTGGTGCGACGCTTGGAACTTCTGCGTTGTTAATTAAGCAAGAATTTCTACTTATCATTGTGGGTGGTATATTTGTTGCCGAAGCATTATCAGTTATTATACAGGTTTGGTCGTATAGAACTTTTGGGAAACGTGTCATAAAGATGTCTCCTCTTCATTACCATTTTCTACTATCAGGATGGAAGGAGTCTAAGGTGGTAATCCGTTTTTGGATTGTTGCGCTGATATTAATGTTGATAGCACTAAGTACATTGAGATTGGGATAATATCGTATGCTGTAAATTATTCCTGCTTACATATTCTTCAGATGAGGTAAATGTGTGAAACATCCTAACATGGACAGATATGCGGGAAAAAGAATCACAATTTTTGGTGCTAATCGTAGTGGCATCGCAATTGCTCGGTTACTTTTTGACCTTGGTGCGATTATATCCCTTACAGATACCCGCGACTCAGGTGCTTTGAGTAAAGAAATCTCTCAATTGGATGGTTTACCAATACAATATTACCTTGGCGGACATGATGAAGCCTGTATTGCTAATGCAGAGTTAATAGTCGTTTCACCAGGTGTTCCATTGGATATACCAATTTTAGTTGAAGGAAAAAAAAGGGAAATACCCATTTTGGGTGAATTGGAAATCTCAGCAAGTTTATGTCAAGCTCGTATTGTAGCCATCACAGGCACAAAAGGAAAATCTACAACAACCCTTATGACTGCAGCAATTCTTGAGAAGAGTGCCCTTTTTTCTTCTGTGGTAGTTGCTGGAAATATAGGTGTTCCGTTGGCAAGTAAGGTGGCAACATTAGCGAAGAATGATATCGTAGTTGTGGAGGCAAGCAGTTTTCAATTAGAAAGCACATATACTTTCTGCCCTGAAGTGAGTGTTGTATTGAATTTTTCGCGGGATCATCTTGATCGTCATAAAACAATGGAGTCATATTTCAATGCCAAACGCAAAATATGCGTTAACCAGACTGACACGGAGTGGATCATATTGAATGCATCAGACCCAATTGTAAAACGACTTAACAATGACACAGATGCGAAAAAAGCTTATTTTACTGATAATCTTGAAAATGGTGAGAAGGAGTTGAGTTTAATATGTCAAAGATTAGCATCAAAGACAGGAGCACGTCTGCGAAGCGATGCAGACAACATTGGCATTTACACATATAGAGATAACCAAGAACATTGGATATGTAATACTGCAGAAATGCCATTAGCAGGTGCTCATAATGTTCGTAACGCACTTGCTTCAGCTGTCATTGGTACTATCCACGATGTTAATCCTTCAGACATCAGAAATGCTATCCTTGAATTCAACCGGACACATCCTGCCCTTGATCATGCTTTTGAAAACGTAAGCGTCATCAATGGAGTAGATTACATAAACGATTCGAAGGCAACAAACGTCTTAGCAACATACGCTGCACTTGAATCAATCAAAGTATCAACAAATCTGAATGGGAAAACTAAACGGGTTATCTTAATTATTGGTGGTTTTGATAAAGGTAACGATTACGAAGCCATTATTGAACTGGTTTACACCAAAGTTAAAATTTTGATATTGCTTGGAGACCATACACACAACATACGAAAGAAACTTGCCGGTTGTGCTGAAATATTTCATGCTGCGACAATGGAAGCAGCAGTTGAATTTGCTCATTCTCACGCAACACAAGGGGACATTGTACTTTTGTCCCCAGCCAATGCGAGTTTTGATATGTATACAGATTACAAAGAACGTGGTGAAGATTTCAAAAGAGTTGTAAAATCACTTGAAACCTAATTAAACACACACGAAATTAACACACAGATATAAAAATATGCAAAATCAGAATACACTAAATTATGTCAATCCGTCAGTTATTTCATCTGATCAAGATCGTCCACAAATTACAGGTATCGGCAGAGTGGATACCGGTTTGCTTGCTGTCACGCTATGCTTGGTAGGCATTGGTATGTTGATGGTCTATAGTGCAGGTCATGTATTATCATACAATCAGTATGGAAACAGTTATCACTACTTGCGGATTCAAACCATAGCCTGCCTAATAGGTTTGGTTGGGATGGGTGTTGCTTCGTACATCCCGTATAGACTCTACGAAAAGCACAGTAACTTGCTACTTTTTCTTGCTTTTGTATTGCTGGTCTTGGTATTCACACCTATAGGTATGGGAGTACGGGGAGCAGAAGGTGGTATCTTTAGACGATGGATTGCAATAAAAAGTATCCGGTTTCAACCTGTGGAATTTGCGAAAATTGTCCTGCTCATTCATACAGCACATTTCTTAGCAAGAAAGCCTGATCGCATTAAGAGTTTTTTCCATGGAGTATTACCTAACATACTTATAATTGGGTTGATGTTCGGATTAGTTGCAAGACAACCTGATTTTGGTTCAGCAGTACTATTAGCAGCAACCGCAGGATGTCTTCTATTCATCGGTGGCATAAGATTATCGCACACGTTCATATTAGTAGGTGCTGGCGTATCATTGTTAGCAGGATTTATTATTAGTAGTCCTTATAGACTAAAACGACTGACAGATTATTGGGCAGCCTTACAATCACCAGATGCTACGAGTTTTCAATTAGGACGTTCATTAGAAGCACTTAAATGGGGTGGTCTATTTGGTGTTGGTATTGATGACAGTGCTGCAAAAATTAATTATTTACCATATCCACATACAGATTTTATCTTCTCTGTATTAGGAGAAGAATTTGGTTTTATTGGTGCCGCAAGTGTTACAATTATCTTTATGATATTTGTGTGGCGCGGGATATCTATTGCCAGACGTACTGAGAACCGGTTTGGTGCACTATTTGCAACCGGACTTACGATGATTATCGGACTACAAGCCTTCATCAATATCGGTGTTGTAACAGGACTACTACCAACAAAAGGTATTACACTTCCATTTCTCAGTTATGGAGGTTCATCTCTTGTAATAAGTTTGGTCAGTGTGGGTATTATCTTAAATATATCTCGGAGTGCTACGAGATCATCTCCAAGAACAAGAAAGACATAACTTAAATAATGAATTATAATCACTCTAAAAAATAACATTCGTATTTGGATAGACCTAACCATATAGATGTAAGTGATATTAGTTGATGTGAATAATCAAAATACACAACAGAAACTTCAAGACGTTCTTAATAAAAATAGAAATAGCAAAATACAAGTGAAACGGTTCATATTTGCCGGAGGTGGTACAGGTGGACACATCTATCCTGCCGTTGGTATTGCCCAAGCCCTTCAACGTCTCTACCCAGAGATAGACCTTGTTTTTATAGGTGGGCACGACCGATTAGAATCAACACTTGTTCCACAACAAGGTTTCCATTTTCTACCTATTGCCGTAGAAGGATTCCCACGTAGCTTGACATTGAAGTGGATCACTGTTATAATAAAAGTTTGTCAGGGAGTGATGCAGTCGTTAAAATATTTGAAGGAATTAAAACCCGATGTTGTTATCGGAACAGGAGGATATGTATCAGGACCCGTTCTTTTTGCTGCTTGGTTAATGGATATTCCGATAGCAATTCAGGAACAAAATGTTTCACCAGGTTTGACGAACAGTATTCTTGCCCGTTGGGCAAAGGCAGCGTATCTTGCATTACCACCAAATACCCAACGATTCCCTGAGCATATTATTCAGATAACAGGAAACCCGATTCGTCCTGGTATAACAGATCACCCGCGGAATGATGAGACTTACAAGAAATACAACCTATCTCCATATCGTAAAACGGTTTTTGTTATGGGAGGTAGTCAAGGTGCACGTGCCATAAATGAAGCGATGATTGATGCATGTCCATTAATAAATATGTTTGATACATCTATTGAGCGGAAAATGAATAGAGACAGTATAGTTCCAGTTAATAATTCATATTCGTGTAAAATCCAAATTGTACATCAAACTGGTAAATCCCAAGTTGAGGAAGTACGAGATGCGTATGATCAACATGGAATTCCACACCATGTTCAATCTTTTTTTGATACTGTAGAAGAAATATATAGTATTACAGATGTAATGATTTGTAGAGCTGGCGGTATGACGGTATCTGAAGTAACCGCTTGTGGCATCCCGGCAATCTTCATCCCATTACCCGCTGCAATAGGAAATAACCAGGTAACCAATGCGAAATCAGTAGCAAATGCTGGTGCTGCCGTGGTTCTTGAACAGGATATGTTTACACCCGATGTCCTTGTAGAACAATTATTTAATATTTTAACAGAAGAAGAAACATATCAACAGATGAGGACTGCATCCGAGAACTTAGGTCGCCCGTTTGCATGCGATACAATTGCCAAGTCCCTTTATAAACTTACAGAATGACTGTAAACATAAACCTAAAACATGCTGTTTTATTTATTTCAGTGTACGGTTGCTGGAGGTAAGTGTTGTTTGGAAAGACTCAACACATCCATTTCATAGGTATTGGTGGAGCAGGCTTAAGTGGAATTGCAGAGGTTCTTCTTGACCATAATTTTGATGTTACCGGTTCAGACATTAAAAAGACTGCAACAACAGAACATTTAATGTCATGTGGTGCTAAAATATGGTATCGTCACGCTGCTTGTCAAGTTAATGGAGCAGATGTTGTTGTAATGTCACCAGCAATTCCAACGGATAATCCAGAATTACAGGCTGCATTATTTGCCAAAATCCCTATCATTAGGGGAGCTGAAATGCTGAATGAAATAACACGTATGCGGTATAGTATTGCAGTGAGTGGAACACACGGTAAAACAACGACTACAGCAATGACTGCCGCTGTTTTGTCAACACTTGATCCAACAGTAGTTGTCGGAGGTAAATTAGTTGATGGTAGTAACGCACGTAGCGGCCATGGGAATGTGATGGTAATTGAAGCAGATGAAGCATACGGTTCCATAGATATGATTTATCCGACAATCGCTGTTGTCACATCAGTTGATGCAGATCATTTGGACTATTACGACAGTGTTGAGGAAATCGGAGAAACTTTTCTTACGTTCATTAACAAGGTACCGTTTTATGGTTCAGCTGTTTTGTGTCTTGACCAAGAAAACATACAAAAACTCATTCCACAAGTTCATAAGAAATTTCTAACTTATGGTCTTGATACTCGCGCAGATTTGATCGCTGAGGAAATTAAGATAGATGGTCCCACTTCTCATTATCAAGTACGTCACCACGGAGAACTGTGTGGAAAAGTGCATCTTAAAATGCCCGGACGACACAACATTTCAAACTCTTTAGCTGCTATTGCAGTTGGACTTGAATTGGACATCTCATTCGAAAATATACAACAAGCACTTGAATCCTTTCAAGGCGTTCATAGGCGATTCGAGGTGTTAGGAACAGTAGATGATATTGTTGTCGTTGATGACTACGCACACAATCCCGCAAAATTAATGGCAGCATTACGAGGGGCAAGAGAGGGGTATAACAGACGCATAGTAGCAGTTTTTCAACCGCATCGATACGCACGAGTTCGTGACCTTGCAGAAGAATTCTCAAGGTCTTTCTATCAGGCTGATGTCCTGATAGTAACCTCTATCTATGGAGCTGGTGAAGAACCGATAGAGAATGTAACAGGTGAAAACCTTGCAAATGCCATAGAAGCACATGGACATACAAACGTAATCTACATATCCGAAATGGATGCGGTAGTTAACCACTTGTTGGAAATTACACGTCCCAATGATTTAGTTATCACACTTGGAGCTGGCGATATTGTAAATGTAGGACATAAATTTTTAAGTAGACGTTCCTCAGAATAAAGTTGATACAATGGAAACACTTAAAGACCGAAAACATAGAAATGATGGTCCTGTGCATCGTATTATAAAACCGAAAGGTAATCGGAACGCAAGTTTTCGTGTCCGAAGGATGGTGATAGTCGGAACTGTGATAATAACGCTGTTGTTTATAGGAAAGATTCTCCTTGGGTTTTTTGATTTACAACACGTACATGTTTCCATCGTACTTGCGAGTAATTCTAATTACAAAGAAGGTAATATTTACGATGTATTAGGAGATAATCTTGATAATATCATTACAGATTCTGAAACAAAAACTGTAACATATTTGAAGAAAAATCTGAGTTATGTCAAAGATGCTTACGTATCCAAAAACTATGTCAAACGACAGTTGACTATTGAAATTACTGAGCGTGTGCCTTTCGCACGTTTAAAACACATTCTATTAACTGAAAAGAAATCAAATGACTCTTATCAGAACAACACTGATAACAAAAACAAACATCAACATTATTTAATAGACGATGCAGGATATGTGTTAGAAGTTATTACACCAGAAAAAGACAACCACCTGACACTAATTCTGGATGAAGGGACACAGAAACCAGAAATTGGGAAACAAATCAAATCCGGAACAACTCAACGTGGTATACATATCGTCAAACTATTAAGGTTGAGAAGACCTGAACTCAGTAAACATTTAACGAGTATTGATGCACGAGTGTCTGATATGATAACTATTAATATTGGTGTCTTACCAATGCCAGCATGGATTGCGTCGGATTTAATTGAGGTTGGTTTACACCATATTTGGTTGTTCATAAAACAACAAGGTCTACATATCTTGCAAAGAGAAAAAATGCATATAACAAGAACAACATTAGTGAATAACCGTGGTAATAAAAAGGATATTATCATACCAGATACAATAACATATTTAGATGCACGATATAAAGACACACTATTTTTAGGAGGAGAAAGCAGATAGATGGCAAAAGGAACAATTATCACCGGCTTGGATATCGGCTCGAGTAAAATCTCTGTAGTAGTATGCCATGCTCTACCAAGCTTAGATGGACAGATGGAAATTATCGGAGTCGGTGCTGCAAGTTCAAAGGGGTTACGAAGAGGAGTCGTAGCCGACATCAATCTAACTGCAGGTGCAATTCGAGAGGCAATCTCAGAAGCTGAACTCATGGCAGGGGTTAATATTGAATCTGTGTGTTTAGGGATTTCAGGAGAGCATGTTTTTGGACAAACTTCCCGCGGAGTTGTAACAGTAAAAAATAATGCTCAGATTACAAAGGATGATGTCGACCGTGCGGTACAATCTGCACGAACAATCGCTGCTATCCCTGAAGGTCATGATATTCTTCATGTGATTGAACAGAACTTTATTATTGATATGGACAACAGGATTAAAGATCCAATTGGCATGTCTGGTTCTCGTTTGGAAGCAAACGCTTATATAATAACCGGAAATTCAAGTGGAATTCAAAGTCTACTAAATAGCGTTGAAAGTGCAGAAATTCCAAGCGTAGAAACTCTTGTCATTGCACCTGTAGCATCTGCTAAAGCTGTTCTACAGAGAGATGAACGTGAAGTGGGTATTGCTCTCGCAGATATTGGAGACCAAACAACTGAAATAATTGTATACAAAGAAGATGGCATTGAACATGTAATTGTATTTCCAGTTGGTGGTCAACACATAACAAACGACATTGCTCAATATTTAAAAGTAACACTCCCTGTGGCAGAAGAACTGAAACTTCATCGAGGATGTGCATGGTCTGAGTGGGTAACTGAAGAAGATACTAACCCTGTTCCGATTACAACAGGTTCAACACCCCCACGATTTATCAGTCGTTACGAATTAGCACAAATCATTGAATATCGAATGGTTCAAATTCTTGAAGCAATTGCCAACGAACTTGGTGACATGCAACTTCCTGGTGGACTTGTGCTAACCGGTGGAACTGCCCTGATGGATGGTTTGACAGAACTCGCAGAACAAATATTACAATTACGCGTCCAAGTCGGATATCCAAAAGAACTGAAAGGATTAACAGATCGTGTTAACTATCCAATGTACTCCACGAGTTTAGGGTTAGCAATGTATGGAGAAGCCTTGCGTCGTGAAGAGAAACAAGCTCAATCATTAAGACGTAATACCAATTGGTTAGGAAGATTTTTCCGTACTATCAAGGAATGGTTCGGTTATTAAGAATAAAAGCAACATTCAACACACATTGATGCTCATACAATCTGAATTCCATAAACACAAATGTAATCATCTATATTGTAAAAAATGATTAATTCAGAAAGATACTAAACTGCTACTGATATTCACTTTTCTATAACTCAAGCAATGTATTGATTTAAATTAAATACTAATGTATAATTTAAAAGTTAATAGAATCACTATGTTAGTAGTAGTATCACACGAACTGAAGTATTCACAGATTTATAAAATTTAATGTAGATATTTATATCGTAATTAGTAAATATGGAATAAAGCGAAAACGGATCCTTGAATAAATCAACATTTCTTTACTGACAAAAAAACGGCTACTTGGCACCGCGGGGGTAAATGGGGTGGTGTTAGGAATTTTAAAGTAAACTAATAGCAGACTATTACGTATAAGAATTCACACTGTGATGGTGCTTGAAAAATGAAATACTTACGAAGAGGGAGGAATAAGGTTACCGTTGGAAAGACTATGTTATATAACTAATCAAAATCGGATGTTTTATGATGGGAAGCACCGAATGATGAGTTGTCCAAAGGTGACTAAAAAAAATAATGATAGATTTTGAACAAGAAGAATTTGATAATGCCAGTGCAAAAATAAAGGTTATTGGTGTTGGTGGAGCAGGTGGAAATGCTGTAAGACGTATGATAGAAGCAGGTCTCACCGGCATTGAGTTTTATGCTGTAAACACTGACCAACAGGCACTTAGCACATGCCATGGTGCGAAACAAATTCCAATTGGAATGAGCACAACCAATGGATTGGGGGCAGGTGCAAATCCTGAGATCGGTAAAAAGGCAGCTGATGAAGACCGAGAAGTTTTACAAGAAATTGTTGATTCTGCAAACATGGTTTTTGTTGCAGCAGGTATGGGTGGAGGCACAGGAACTGGAGCAGCACCAGTTGTAGCAGCTCTCGCTAAGGAGAAGCAAGCTTTAACGATTGGTGTGGTTACACGTCCATTTAATTTTGAAGGTAGGCATCGCGCAGAAAAAGCTGAAATTGGATTGGAAGAACTTCGTTCAAGTGCCGACTCTGTCATTGTTGTTCCTAACCAACGTTTAATTGATACCATTGATAGAAAACTTCCTATCCCAGAAGCATTCAAGATAGGAGATGAGATTTTATTGCATGGTGTTCAGAGCATCTCCGATATTATTACAGAGGCTGGTGAGATTAATGTGGACTTTGCCGACGTTGAAACTGTCATGCGTGATGCGGGAACAGCCTTGATGGGAATGGGAAGAGCCACTGGAGATAATCGAGCTCAAGCTGCTGCAGCGGCGGCTATTTCCTCAAACCTACTTGAAGAAAACAGTATCGCAGGAGCTGTTGGGATGATCGTAAATATCACATCGCCACCAGATTTTACAATGGCGGAATTGGATGACACGATGCGGGTAATTGTAGAAGCATCCGAAGACGCACAACCGATCTTTGGCTTGGTCTATAAGGATGAATTGGAACTCAACGATGAAGTGTTGGTGACTGTAATTGCTACAGGATTTGATCCACCTCCTGATTTAGGTTATTCAACAAGCCAAGGTGGTGGATTTAATCGCGGAGGTGCACAACAGAAGCCTATGTTCCAAGGCAGTCGTATTCGGAATAGTGAATCCAGTGGATCAGGACCTGGTCAACAGGGTACACAGCGACCCACATGGGACAGACAACCACAAGATAGAAAGGACGATAGAGCACCCGCACCTACACAATCAAGAACACCTGCACCTCAACGGCAGCAACCGCAACGAAACGCACAAGAAGAGCCGGAAAATGATCAGTCAGAAAACGAAGAACAAGAACAGAACAGAGAAAAACAGTGGGACATCCCAGCATTTCTTCGTGTTCAACAGCGACGGGATAAACGAAGAAATTAAATTTATCTAAATCTTTATCTAATTTTAATAACGAGGAATAATATTGGATTTACGCAAGCACACACTTCAACTACTACAAACAGAAAAATACACAGTTGAAGACAAACGTGCATCAATACAGTATAGAAAATCTAACAGATTCGCATTGGTTTATCCGAGCACATATCAACTTGGTATGTCAAGTTTAGGGGTACAGGTAATCCATGCTACGTTGAATCGTCGTCTGGATACTGCTTGTGAACGTGTTTTTATTCCAGAATCGGATTATGTTCACGAATTGATCAAGAAGAATATTCCACTCTTCTCATTAGAAACACAAACCCCTCTGAACGCATTTGATATTGTCGGATTTTCAGTTTCCTTTGAATCTGATTATGTAAATATCGTACGTGCCTTGGAGTTAGGTAAGATACCGCAGTTATCTGAAGAACGTTCAGAATGGGATCCGCTTATCATCGCAGGTGGAATAAACATCTCATATAATCCAGAACCGTTAGCGGATTTTATAGATGTCTTTGTTGTAGGTGAAGCAGAACACATTATCCATGAGTTAATGGACAAATTTAACGATTGGAAACAGTCGAACACCCCTAAAGTTGACTTATTAGAATCCCTCTCTAAAGAACCAGGTTTGTATGTCCCAAGTTTTTATGATGTTACATACCATACAGATGGTACTGTGGAACAAGTCCGTGCAAAGCCAGGATTTCCAGAAAAAATTCGTTCCGCAGCAGTACCAGTTCTCAATGATGTGGAGACCTGTACGCATATACATACACCCAACACAGAGTTTTCCAACGCACACTTGATTGAAATTGTACGCGGGTGTGGTAGGCAATGTCGTTTCTGTGTGGCGGATTATGCGCGTAGATGGCCTAGACACCGTACCGTAGATAACACGCTTGAACTTGCAGAAAAAGCACGAGGTATTACTGACAGAATCGGGTTGGTTGGAGCGTCTATTTCTGACCATCCGCAGATAAACGAGATTGCATCTGGTTTAGTTGATCGAGGATTCCGTATCTCATGTGCTTCGCTGCGTGCAGAAACAGTTGAGGCACCTTTGCTTGATGCACTGGCAGATAGCGATCAAGGCACAATCACCATCGCACCGGAAGTAGCAACCGAAGAACTACAAAAGGTTGTGAACAAAGCAATCCCCAAAGAACGACTCTATTATGTTTTTGAAGAGGCGTTGAAACGAGATATTCTTAACCTCCGATTATATTTCCTCATTGGTGTTCCGCATGAAACACCAGAGGATGTAACAGCAATCGTGGATATGGCGAAAGAGATGCGGACTATCCTGTTACCACATGCTAAGCGTTCTGGAAAAATAGGTCGTGTCAGTTTTACAATTTCACCTATGGTACCAAAACCGCATACACCATTTCAATGGGTGCCTATGGAACCACCAAAAACAATAGCAAAAAAACTTGATTATCTGAAGCGGGAGATAAACAGACTTGGCAGTATCAAAGTATCCTCTGCAAGTGCCCGGATGGCACACCAAGAGGCAGTATTTGCCAGAGGAGACCGTCGACTTGGAAAGGTTATTCTTGACCTTGCACAAGGGAATACTTGGAACAACGCATTCCGCACACATGGATTAGCCCCAGATTTTTATGCGCTTCGTAAACGTGGTTTTACCGAAGTAAACCCTTGGGATCATCTTGACCTAAACGTTAAACCCCAATTTTTACAACTTGAACACAACAAACACGAAAAAGGTTATATGACAAGCCAATGCGATACAACTGTCTGTAAAAAATGCGGTGCTTGTTAAACAATTACTGGATTATGAGGAGGGACTCACAGTGTTAAAATGGGTAAAATACACAATGGTATTGGTCATATTTCTGTCAATGTTCATCGTAGCTGCTGACTCGTTTGCAGGTTTAGATGATGAATCACTCGTGTTGTACCTATCCTTTGATGAAGGTAATGGAAACAAAGCAAAGGATAGTTCTATTTACAAACATGACGGGGAACTTGTTGCCAACCCTTCATGGGTTGATGGACAATTTGACAGTCAAGCACTTGAATTTGATGGATCAAAAAGTCAATATGTTAAAATTCCTATAAATGATACATTGCAGTTAAGAGAAAAGTTCTCTATTGCATTTTGGGTTAAACGTGGTCCTGTTCAAGCTGCTAACTGGAACTATATGGTTTCTGCTGGTTCACTTGTATGGGCAACTATATTTAATAGTGGTGACCAAAAAACTTATTTTTGGTCTAAAGCACCAGGATGGACACGAAAAGGTATTACCGATGAAAACCAACCCCAAGATTGGGTACATATTGCTGTGACTCATGATATAGGTACAGATGTAAGTATTTATTATGACGGGAAAAAAGTAGGTGGTGGACCAAAGCCACCAGCAATTATTCAGATTGACGGTTCAGTAATGGTTGGAGCAAGACATCCAGGTCTTGAGTTCTTTACGGGGATAATTGACGAAGTGTATCTCTTTAATCGCATCCTTTCCGTTGATGAAATAAGCATGGTTAAAGATGGTGCCTTTTTATCTGTTGAACCTGCGGATAAACTGGCGACAAGATGGGGTTTTATAAAAGCTGAACACAAAAAATAGGTTAGGGTTAGGTATAGCATATAAGGGCAGAGGTAACTCTGCCCTTTTTCGTTTTTTGTTAGTATGTGTGTTGAGTCGGATAGGTTATACCATATCAGATAAATTATGTCCTATTTGCCTATTATCGTAGAATATGATATCACGGCACAAACTAACAGTTTGTGCTACAAAAGACGTATTATTTATCAGTTATGGAGTTAGACTGATTAATGTGAAACCAACACAAAAATTTCTAGAGTTTGTTAGTATTACCTATTGTGATTCCAATTCATTTAATGCTGTGATAATCTGATCCGAAGATGTTCGATGACCATACCTTGCACCGAGGTCTTTCCAAGCAATCTTACCACTTTCATCAATAATGTAGGTTGTAGGGCGTGCTAATCCTGAACCATTCTGATCAAAGGCATTGTAGTCATCAATAGTCAGTTTGTCATCATCTGAAAGTAGAAGATAAGTTATATTTTCGTTATTACGTGTATTAGATGCACCTGCTGGAGTATCAGCACTAATAGCAATCAATTCAGCAGCACCTGCTGATTTTATATTCTCATATCCATTTTGCAACTCACCGAGTTGTCCTCTACAAAACGGTCAACCTCCAGTAGCATAAAAAGCAAGTACCAGCACTTTTCCAGCATAGTCGTTTAAGGAATGTATATTTCCATCTCCATCAGGAAGCGAAAATGCGGGTGCTGTCTCACCTATTGATAACCCTTCACCAGCAGGTAACGGGTCAAAAGTGGGTTCTTGCGGGTTTGTTAATAAATCTTCTGGAAGCATATTTGTATCAAGGCATCCAAAACCTATTAGTGCCACAGCAATTAGTGCGGCAAATGCAAGACCATTAATAAGTCTATTCATCATACTCAATTTCTCCTTCGTCTCCTTGTGTTTGCATCCAATTTTGAACATCAGCACGCATCTGTTCAAGTATCGGATGCGATGTTGGATCATAAGCTATATTGTCAAATTCATAAGGGTCTACAGTTATATCATACAGTTCCTCGACAGGATGGTGTTGTGTCAAATAAACAAGTTCTGCAGTCTTTGGGTCATGTTTCGCTTTTTCTACCCAACTGTTCCATACTTCTGCATGGCTTTCTGGTATACCCTCTACCTGTGTGAAATGTGTTGTCCAAGTATTTTCAGGCATAAGGTTTAAGATATATTTGTATTTGTTATTTCTAACACATCTTTGTGGGAAAACGTTCATATTCCCATCGCGTGTATGTGTGCCGTATATTTTATCACGAAAAGTTACTTGTTGTCCACACAAAACTTCCTTGTAACTTCTGCCATCTATCTCTTCAGAAGGTTCCCCTCCTGCAATATCTATTAGTGTTGGTAGAAAATCAATATGAGATATCATCGCATCTGAAACAGAAGAATCTGGAACCACACCTTGCCACCTTGCGATCAATGGAAGATGTATACCTGTATCATACAATGTCCACTTGCAGTGGGTCCATTCGGATCCGTGATCAGTTGTATAAATAAAAAGTGTGTTATCAGAATATCCGTGTGTTTCCAACATTCTATCTACCTCACCAATACGTGTATCCATCGTAGTGATGTCCTGATAGTAGTTGGCAAGTGCTTTCCGTGCAATAGGTGTATCTGCTATATAGGGTGGCAAAGGTAGTGTGTTCGGCTCATATATCTTGTTCGGTTCCCAAGTAACATGTGGGTTGCTATCGCCTAAAATAAGACAGATTGGTTGATCTGGGTTTTCTTGCTGATGTGAAGATAGAAATCTTTCAACTGGAACGGTATCAAGACCTTCGGCGCGGTATTTACGTCTATGTTCCTCCCGCTTTGGTAGAAATCCACCGATATATTCAAAATTGAAGAGTTCCGCAGGTTTCACATGTGTTTTTCCTGCGATTGCAACTCTGTAACCTTGATCGCGTAGCAGTTTTGGTAAGGTCTCAAGCGTTGAATGACATTCAGTATGGTTTCCCATCGCGCCGTGACGTGCAGGATATAGTCCTGTGTATAGTGTGGAACGTGATGGAGCACAGGTAGGTGTTGGTGTAAATGCATGCGTAAAACGCATACCTTCTTCAGCGATGCGATCTAAGTGTGGTGTTTTGATGTGTGTATTTCCGTAGCAACCGAGGTATTCCCTTCCATGATCGTCAGATAGATATACGACAATGTTCGGTTTTTTCATCCGTTAATCCTTGGCTGTTGGGAACGGTTTCAGTGTTTCAGTATTGTTGACGTCTATTTGAACAGGTTCTGGTGGAAATTGGGTGCACACATTCCCATTTTTCATTGCCCAACGTGCTTGCTGCCAGATACGTCTGCTTTTTCTGGCAATCTCAGGATTTGTCCAGACACCTGCAATAGCGATACGACTCCGCGCGCTCTTATTCGGTGGACTATAGTGCCACATATTGCTGTGCCAGAACACCACATCTCCAGGGTCTAATTCTATGTGATGTATACCGTGTTTTTGCTGCATCTCCTTAACAGCTTCACGTGGTAGTTCTCCGTGAATACTATCGGGATATAGAACATGCTCCACTATCTCTGTTTTATGACTACCGGGAATAAACTGCATACACCCATTTTCTCGTGTTGCTGGTTCAAGTGGTGTCCAGAAGTTCAAAGGTTCAGTCTCACCATCCCGCCAAAGTCCGTTATCTTGATGCCAAGGTGTGGCACTTCCTGTGTGAGCAGGTTTGAGGAAACAACTGTTGAACTTAACGATAATATCATCACCGAGAAAATGACGTGTGATGTTGAGGAATTTTTCACCAGCAAACACATTATGCCAGATTAGCGGTGATTGGACACAAAAATTCCCTAATTTTCTATACCGAGCGATTCTTCCTTGTGGTGAATCTTCCATTGGATTCATGGGATCAATATCAACAAACTTACCGGGTTCTGGCAACATGATGACATTACGGATAACTCCACGTAGTTCAGCAGCGAGATCTACAGAAATGACATTGTGGAGTATAAAATATCCTTCCGACTCATAATCTGTTTTTTGTTTCTCAGTTGGTTGCCAATGCGACATAAATATAATATCTCTCCTTTGATGGATAGGATTTACATTAAAATGATATTTTAATTCAAAAGATGCATTTTATTGTAACCACTCCTTTATTTTTAACGTAGATGTTTTAAAGGGTATATTATAGTTAGGAAACTATACTGTAACAGGTGTTGTGAGTGATTTCTGTTAATTTAGTAGGAATTATCACGAATATTTTCTAATAAAGAAATTTAGCAGAAATATAATACAGTGTCAAGACTTCTGGATGTGATATATTCATCCAGTTTCCCAACACTTATGTATTAAATACTCAACTACCACATTTGCGGAATTTAAGATGCTGACAAAAGAAATGGTCGAAGGTGCGCCTTTGGATCCGGGTGTCTACTTTTTTCATGGTGCATCGGGTAAAATCCTATATATTGGTAAGGCAAAATGTCTGCGTAAACGGGTTCGTTCCTATGTTCATAATGTAAAGAATAGACGTTCCAAAATCAAACGACTTATCCGATGGACGGCTACTGTCCGTTATCAGGTGTGTCAATCTGAACAAGAAGCACTCTTCCTTGAATCGCGTCTAATCAAAAAACATCAACCTTCATATAATTCTGCGTTGAAGTATGGAACACAAACGTGGTATATTCGTATTGATGTATCTGACGATTTTCCACTACTTGAAAGAGTTCCCGAGGTACAAGCAGACGATGCCAAGTATTTCGGTCCACTTTCCAGTCGTAGGTGGACAGATGAGGCGATTGATGTTTTACAACGGATTTTTATGGTTAGGACATGTCAGGGAATGATTACGCCACATGCTGGATATAGGGCATGCCTGCAATACGATATGAAACGTTGTTATGCGCCTTGTGCTGCACTCATCACCCGTGAACTCTATAGAGAGATGATTATGAATATAATTAATCTACTTGATGGTGAATATGAAAAAGTGCAGTCAAATTTAGTAGCGAGGCGGAATAGTGCCTCTGCAATGCTACAATTTGAAAAGGCTGCTGCAGTGCATAAACAACTCTTGCGCCTTCAAAAGATATTTCCTTTTCTTGATGCACACAGAGAAGAACCTTACTAACACGAACATAGAAACCTATACACTGTATCTGATTACAGTATTTCATGAATAATAACAATCTGCCACTGAAAAATAAATTGACAATATAAGTAATAATATGGTAATATGGATATGTAATAACAAAGGAGGTATAACGATGAAAATCGCGAAATTTGCGCTGATTACACTCGTTACCTTTGCGCTCCTGACAGGTTGTGGTATGATTGGTAAACAGGCAGAGATGCCTGAAGATACCACTATGGCATCGGAAGAAAAACCGATGGATGATATATCGGTTCCGACTCCAGAAAAATCATCCTATCAGGAAGTGACACTTCAGGTGGAGGGCATGACTTGAGCATCGTGTCCCGCCGCAGTGCAGGATGCACTGAGTAAGGTCACGGGTGTCGCTGAGGTTTTGAGTGTTAACAGAGACTCTAAGAAGGCTGTCGTTAAAGTCGAAAAAGGCAAAGTAAGTAACGATGCTTTGATAAAAGCTGTAGAGGCAGATCCTCGTTTTACAGTGTCATCTGTTAATTAACGAATTGAAAGGGTGGACATCACTCGCCATCCATCTGATATTTTACATATACTACCGATTTTCATTTGATTATCGGATGTACAGTAAATAGATAGATTATAAACAAGGTGCTTTTGAATTCCTGTTTATAATCTATCCTTAAGTCGAAGGAATAATTAGAAATGTTAAAAAGATCACTTATCTGCATAGTAATGTTAGTTGTAATTTTTGGATGCGCTAACCAGAAAGACTCTGCAGAGAATACACCAGAAGCAACTGAGGAAACTGAACAGGTAGAAGCAAATGTTGCTATTGAAGAAATTAGTCTACAAGTAACAGGTATGACATGAGGTAATTGTGTCGCAAGTGTGCAGTCTGCACTTAAGAATGTTGAAGGTGTTACTGAGATTGTCAGTGTTTCTCAAGCGGATGGTAAAGCCGTTGTGAAAGTTAAAAAAGACAAAGTAAAAACTGCTGCTTTAGTAGATGCGGTTGCAGCAGCAGAAATAATTGATGATCAGCCGCGTTTTACAGCCCAAGTAATTGAATAGATTTTGATGGTAATGGAGGTATCTCATATCTCCATTACACATTTCAAACTATAATGATATTGTTTTGTTCCTCATGTGCTATATGCCCATGAGGATTCTTTTTTCATATCATCATTTCAAGGTATAATATGAAATATGTATACATTGTAGGAGTGGTTATCGTGATACTGATGCAGTCTATGTCTGTATGTGCTAATGAAATACCTCCAGTATTTGAGGAGATTGATCCTTATTTGGCTACACCCGCAGCTGGACATCATTATGAAATACCTGTTGTCATCATGCGGTTTTTGCCTACCGCAGATGGTGAAAATGTGGATGTTAGCAAAGCACCGGATTTTTATGATTTGGGGGAAATGTCCTTGAAGGAACTCAAGGCAAAGATTGATCTGTATGACAAACGAGTAAAGTTTATGCTTGAAGAGGGTACTCGTTTCAGAGGGTATAAGAACCCTTCTGCTGTACCTTCCATAGGTTATCGTGTGGTTGAATATATAACTGTATATGAACAGACACCACAAGGACCAGTTTCTACTTACCTAAAGGATGGAACACCGCTGTATTCTCCTGATTACCATAAGATATTTGAACGATTTAATATGGAGCATTATGTCAACGATTTAGGTGTCAAAGAGATATGGATGTGGATGGGTGGTGTGAATTCTGATTTTCCGTGTTATGATCCTGCTTTGCATAAGTTGGAAGATTTCAGAAACTGGTGGGAATCAAATATGTCGAGTCCTTTGACAGGTGACATTTCAAACAGTAACCGCGATAATACCGATTTGCCTATTTACAAATCAACATATACAGTGTATGGACAGAATTTTCGACGTAGCCATGCCGAAGCGGTGCATAATCATGGACATCAGTTAGAAGCGATATTAAGTCATGCGAATCATCTGCAATTCGGGAATACCGACCTTTTTTGGAAGAAGTTCGTTGGTCAGGATGAGGACGGGAACTTCATTACAGGTCGTGCAGGTTGGACACACATGCCGCCAAATACCACAAGACATTACGACTATACTGATACGATGACATCTGTGGAAAGCGATATTGAAGATTGGACTCCTGATAATAGCGGCAAAAAGACGTTGGTTAATGTTGATACTTATGGAAATCTGAAGTATGATTGGAAAGAACCTAATCCTGAAAAAATACAGCAACGAATTGAATCTCAGTGGTATATTTACTGGATGCAAAATATGCCGGGATATAACAACATTATTCAATATGAGAAGCGTGCAATGACGAATTGGTGGTTGTTTACCGCTGATTGGGACATGGCGATTTCATCAGATACAGGTCTTGTTTCTAACCCTAAATGATAGATTGGGTTTCACACACTCGCTACTATGATTGTGTATTTAAGGATTCCTTTTTTGTCTGAACCAGGATTTTCAGGATTAGATATCTGCAACAGCAAAGTAATCCGCTATCGTCTACATTTTCTGCTCACCGGAAAATGACAGTTATTGGTATTACACTCTAAATCTACCGAATCATAAGTTGAAATGAAGTTTAGATGCCACGGCTTAAAGGATGTTCTCGGTTTGCAATTGGGAATGGAACACGGTTACCTGTGAGTTGTGATTCATAAGCACCGAGAATCATCTCCAACGCACCGACAGCGTCTTCTGCTGCGGAAATCGGTTTGCGGTCATTTTCAATTGCGTCAATCAGATCCAGAATAGCGAGTTCGTTGCCTTTAAAGAAAGGTGTTTGGTCAAGGTCAATCGCTTCCCATTCCTGTTGTGAATTTGATGGAACTAAAACCGGATACGGATATACCATCAGTCGATTGGCGACATCTCCACGAAGTGAAAAAGTGCCTTCACTACCAACAATCTCCATGCCGTATCTACCAGAACCAGCCTGATCTTTGCGTGATTCAAAGAAACCTGATACACCGTTCTTGAAAGCGAAGTAACTATTAATGCAATCACCTGCAACAGGACCGACGGGTTCGGTTGGTTGATGGTGATCCCCGTAAGCCACCTCTTCCCCGTCCTTGGTAACGTGGGACTGCATCCAATCTACATCTCCAACGAAGAAACGCATCATATTGAATAGGTGTGTTCCAAGTACAATCATATCTTCACCACCGCCGCGTCTGTCCTGTTTACCGCTGGCATGGATGGATTGGATAGTGCCGATTTTACCGTCCTTAAGCATCTGTCTGATTGTATGTGTTGCGGGGAGGTATACCGCTTGATGTGCAACTGCGACCTTCAATCCGTGTGCTTTTGCAGTTTCAACGATTTTATCTCCCTCTGCAAGTGAACCTGTCATAGGTTTTTCACAGTAGACAGAACATCCTGCTTCAAGACAGGCAGTTACCATCTCAAGATGTTCTGTTACCCAACGCGGACAGACACTTACTATGTCTAATTCCTCCTTCTCCAACATCTCGTGATAATCAGCATAGCTGCGTGCTGCATCTGATTCTTCTACAGCCTTTTTTCTTCCCGCTTCATCAGGGTCGGATATGGCAATAAATTCGACGTTTTCTATATCTTTGTAGGCAGTATGCAATCCGTGTCCGTAGTTTCCAGCACCCGTATGTCCGATTGCTGCTGCCCGGTATATCTTTTGACTCATGGTTTGTCCTTTCAATAAATACTTAACTTTAGACTATTTAGAGAGTGTTAGTATTGTTAGTTAGTTATGTCAAACATCTTACATTCAATGAGATAGTAAATATACACCTGTCGCCCCGCTGGGCTTATCTATGATTAACACATACGTTCTATATACCTGTCACCCCGCTGGGGCTTGTCTATGATTAACACATACGTTCTATACATCTATCGCCCCGCTGGGGCTTGTCTATGATTAACACATACGTTCTATGTATTTCTCTCCACTGGGTAACCATATAACAATCAAACAGATAAGGTAAATGATTCTGTATTTTATAGGTTTATCAGATAAATGAGAACAAACATAATTGGGATTATTGCGAATAATAGTTTTACTTCAAGCAAGCACTTTCTATATCTATGAATAGCGTTATTATCCTTAATAGATTGATCAATAAACTCTATTCTTCTATCAATGGATGGATGCGTATTTATCAACTCAATTATTAAACGAATCAGTTTAGGAAATGCACTATACGATCCAAGGTCCTTTAGTGCTGATTTATATCCTTCAGGATTATTGGTTAGGTCAGCCGCGTACAGATCAGCTTGATATTCAAAACGTCGTGATAGAAAATTAAAGAACACCCTGAAATAGAATACAAAAAAGAGCAGCGTAACAATTGATGAAATAATTGGATAACCTTCAAGTAGCGACATAAGTGGTTTTCCAACTAATTGGTAAAAGATCGCATAACTTAGTATATATCCGAAAACAATGAAACAGGATATCAGTAGATGTCTATGTCGGATATGACCGATTTCATGTGCAACAATTGTCTCTATCTGTTCGTCCGTAAAGTTTCGTAAGAGAGAATCTGTTAGAAAGATTCGTCTGTTTCTCGGTAAAATGCCTGCAACAGCTGCATTAGTTATCTCAAAATCCCCTGTTTGCAATACTGCAATATCTCGGAACTTCATTTTGCTTCGTTTTGTCAACTCAACCAGTTTTTTAATGAGTATTGTATCTGTTAGCGGTTTTGTTTTCCATAAAAATTGCATCATATACGGTGCGAGGATATATGGGAACGCAAGCAAAGGAATAATCATAATGATGACAAATAGTGCTGCAACTTCTTCAGGGAAAAAGTGGCTAAAGTCTAAAACTCCATTCCAGACTAATAATGGAATTATTGGGAGAAGTAAATGTCTGAAATGAAAGTTTATGTGTTCTCTCCGTTTTTCATGATTGGTATGTGGTGTTTCATGCATTGCAACCCGAATCCCGATTAATCCGATAAATAGTGGAAAGAGTGAAAAAATCTCACGCGAGTGGTGCACTATTTCCAAAAAGAATAGATGTTTATTGATGAATGCTGGTAAATTGAACTTGTGAAGGACAACAATGTAAGTCACTAAACTAAGAATGTCAAATACAATCGTGGTTCGCAATGCTGTAAATCTTTTTGTAAGATATGTGAGAAGTATAGGCGTGAATGTAAGTATACATGTCCACAAAATAATATACGTGTTGTTAAATTCTACACCTTCTTCAGGTACTTGATAGCGTAGCAGAAAGATTAGTCCTGCGATTAGGACGATGCTTGTTTGTCCCATTTTGTGTGTTAGGTATCC
This sequence comes from Candidatus Poribacteria bacterium, assembly GCA_026710795.1. GTDB lineage: Bacteria > Poribacteria > WGA-4E > WGA-4E > WGA-3G > MSPOR6. The sequence continues at coordinate 81,948 of JAPOQK010000095.1, read as the reverse complement.
TTGTGTGAAGTTATGTTATTTTGGTGTGGACACTTATAAATTGTGACCTTTTGCACGTCACTGTGACGTTAAGAATCCAGTCAGGATAAGGAATGTGACGCGAATTTCGCTTTTTTTTTTGCTCCTTTTTGGTCTTTTTCTTGTCTTGATCTACCTTCACAATTTGTAAGACATGAAACTTAGAAAACCCATATACAGTCCCTTAGACACAAAAACCAAGTGCTACACACATGGTGAATTTGTATTTATACCTCCTTCTAACGTATCTCAACTCGTGTCCCCGATATAATCCTATATTCTAAACATACGTTAATTATATAGTATCTTTTTGTGGGTGTCAAATTAAAAAGTGAAATGTCTTATTGGATATATATTGGTATTTATTCGTATATTAAATTGTATTTGTCTGAACCAGGATTACAAGATTTTCAGGATAAGAAATCGCGACCCGGAGGTCGCTCCTACAGAATATAATACCATTCTAATAAATAAAGTGCCATTGCTGAGGACTACTTGTAGGAGCGACCTCCCGGTCGCGACCAGGAGGTCGCTCCTACAGAAGAAAGATTTCCAATCAATAACAATGTTTGAATCCAGTAATGGGACAATAAATATTAGAATTGGTATAATAATCATTATTTTGAATTGGTGTTAGGTTTGATTTTTTCCCAGTCCCAGAGGAGTATTGTGCCATCATATTCGCTACGACTGGCAAGTATTGTGCCATCCGGTGAGAACAATATTTCTTCTATCCAACCAGTATGTGCATTTATTTTAGAGAGATATTCGCCATTTGTTGCATTCCAAATCTCAATTTTTCCAAATCCGCTGGCTATAAGGAACCTTGCATCTGGTGAAAATGTTAATCCATTGGTTATATTATATTTAACATTCTGTAGACGATACAAGTGAACATAACTATCGGTTTTGTCATCAAGTCGATAGATATTAACTCCGTTTGCGAATGTTTTTCCATCTGGGGAGAATGCTAACGCCAATGTACGTCTTTCCTCTCCCTCAAATTGTGCGATTTCGGTGTTTGTGGTAACATCCCATAGGCGCGTTGTAGCGTCTGAATTCGTACTTGCTAATATTTTGCTGTCTGGTGCAAAGACTAACCTATAGCAGTTTCCAGTGTGTCCTTCAAGTGTTGGCAAAGAGTGTCGATTGGTGAGATCCCACAACTGAATTGGTCCGTCGGAGTGTCCTCTCGCAAATATTGTGTTATCAGGAGAAAACACCAATGTTCGCTCAAAAGCATTTCTCGGAACGGTATCCTCCCTTTTCGATTTCAAGAGAGATATAAAACGATTTGTAGTTACATCCCATAACTGAACTGATTCGTTTGCACTCTCTGTTGCAAATATGCTTCCGTTTGGTGATAGTCTGACTACTGTATTTCTACCAGAACCTTCATCAATAATATCATTTGCGAGTTCCTTGGCAGTGTAAGTATTCCATAGAGTTGCAATTATCTGTCCGTAATTCAGACTGATGCTTGCGAGTTTATTATTTTCGGTGAATGCAATAGTCTTTACATTACCAATATGTCGCGTCAATGAAATATTCTCAGTGGAGGTATCTATATCCCAAGTTCGGATAGTTCCATCAGTATTTGCACTTGCAATCATTTTGTTGTCTGGTGAGATAGTAATTGCTTTGAATCTAAACGATTCTGCATGCCCAAAATACATTTTTGTCTGTTTTCCTAAAAGAGTACTCCAGACACGTTGCAAAATCGAATTCCCATCAGTAGGCACTTTCCACATACGTACAATTCCATCACGGCTGCCAGTTGCAATGTGGGTGCCATCAGGTGAATATGTCAAGGTATGTAGATTAGTTGGAGAGTTTATATAGAAACTTAATTTGCTGGTTTCTATGTCCCAAAACTGAATTTCACTAGCGTCTGATTTAACTAATGTTTTTTCATCAGTTGAAAATGCCATCGTTGAAACGGATCCAAGCCCTGAATCGTCCAATGTAGATATCTGTCGACCTGTGTTGACATCCCACATTTCAATTTTCCATTTAGGATCATTCTTTGATTTTACGACATTCGCAAGAAAACGTCCGTTTTGAGATAGAGCCAAAGTAGTTCCTGGAAAACTTTTCATATGGGACAAATCTATAATGTTTTGCTGATGTGTATCTGCTGTAGGATTCCATGTCCAAATTTCTTCAGTCCAGTCTTTACTGCCGCCAGCAATAACAAGATTCTTACCATCTGCTGTGTATGCTAACGCCTTAATCTCCTTCCAATTTCCTATTACAGACGAAATAACTTTCTTTGTTCCAAGGTCCCATAACCTGACAGCACTTTCATATCCTTGGTACTCGGATTCACCGGCTGCGAGTGTTTTGCCATCGTTTGAAAAAGCGAGTGTGTTAACTTTTTTGGGATGTGGTAACATTGTGATTTCTTTACCGGTATATGCATCGTAAAGCCAAATTCCAATTGCGGTTGCTGCAGCTAAGAGTGAACCGTCTGGAGAGAATTTTATATCGTTGACTTCACCTTTTCCTAAACGTGCAATGGCACCGTTGGGTAGGTGCCACTGTGTGTAGTCTTGGGATGTATTTGTTTGAGTGGTCAATTTAGAAACAGTATTTTGATTTTGAGCATCGGTTGACATTCCTAATTCCTTAAGAAATGTAGAGTTTGAGTGGTAGACTTACTCTGATGATTCTTCAATTGCCATATTTATGACAACCCCTTTTACGCTGACGGGTTCATTAGAGACATGGATTATTTGTCCACCAGAGACATAGTGCTGATGGTAGACCCCTTTTGTATCCCACCAATATAGATACGGGATAGATGATCCGTAAGTTCCATCATCTTGTACGACTTCATCCGTAACCATCTTGTCTTGTCCAGTGGAAAATCCTGGTCGTCTATATTCACCACTTGCTCCAACGACAACGGATGTCGGTGACAATCGCTTACTACTGCTTGTCACCTTTCCCCGTACTGTGGAATAAATAATTGTTTGTCCACTATATGCGGAAATTACGTATAGGTGTTTTATGCTTCCGATTTCGTTGTCCATCAGTAGGCGATCTCTGATATTCTGCTGTTCTACAGTTATACCTTCGGCATTTACTGGTACATCTACTTGAGTAGGTTTAACGCCGGAACTTGATATAGGTTCACGTGATCTTGTATTACATCCCCAGAAAATACTAAGTGCGCATAATAGAACAAAAAGTAGACCTGTTGTTTTTTTCATAATTTCTCTATTCCTCCTGATATGGTTTGAATTCGCGTGCAAGTGGTGTTTCTGCTCCTTTTGGCAGTTCACCTATATTTGTGAATTTCCAATTTATTTTCGTCATCTGTGCGTTATATTCTGACGCAAGTGTATTGTAACTCGCTTTTATCCCTGCAACTTCTGATTGCCATAGATTATATTGTTCTCTGTCTTCGCGAGGCCATTTATTGCGAGGGACATCCGCATAATCTTTGGACATATTTGTAATACGTTTTTGATAGACTTTTATATCTGCATGTTTTTTATCAAGTTTGCTTGATGCATCTTTGAACCATTCATACTTGCGTAGAAGTTCCTTGGGACCCAGTTCTTCTTGAGCGACCTGCTTTGATTCACGGAACCAGTCACATCCGTTTAGTATAACAAGTATGGCAAGCATAATGCAGCTCAATTTGACGGATATTCTCATATTTTATTCTCCATTATTGCAATCTTTGGATTGTATATCATCAAGTGATTTCGTATGAATACATCTCACCACAGCAAAATTGCTGGTTAATTTACCAGACCTGCGATAGGTATATACAGGACCGTTTAGGTTATTGATGCGTATCTGACAACAAACATAAAGAGAACAACAAATGTGTTGCTTTCTCAATAGAGACATCTGTCAGCATTAGGATAGTAAATTAGTTTTGATAGATTAGACGTAACCATACAGTATTCGCTACAGATAGTTACAGGTGGTATTCATCTGTTATTTCTCACTCAGAGCATCGGCATGTGCTGCGAATTCAAAATCTAAATCACTGATTCCATCTGCGTCGTGTGTCATCATGTCAATTGTCACACGGTTATAGACATTGAACCATTCAGGGTGATGGTTCATGGATTCTGCGATTAGTGCGAGTTGTGTCATAAAGCCGAACGCGGAAACGAAGTTGTCAAATTTGAATTCCTTATGAAGTTTTCCATTTTCAACTGTCCAACCGTTGAGTTTTCCCAATTTACTTTGTATTTCTGTGTCCGTTAGTTTTTTACGTGCCATGAATTTCCTCCGTATGATGAAGCCAAAATTGTGTGGAATTTGAGAACAAATTAGGTTAAAATTGTAGTGGAATCCATATATATAATCAAGCAAAAACATATCAATAAATTAGAAGGAGAGATAAATGGCACTTGCAACAACGTTATATTTTCCAGAGGTAGGTCCACAGTGGGAGGACTGGGTTCAAGTTATCAATGTTGGTACTGAGGAGACTAAGGTGACAGGAATAGCCAGACATGCTGCTAATGGACAACCGACTTGGACAGATGAGAAAGAGATTTCACCGTTTGAATGTTGGACTCCAAATGTGGAGGCAATTAAGCAGAATTCCTCGATGCAACTTTCTGCTGACCAACCGATTGCAGCGGAACGGCATATGCATAATAAGACGAACATCCTTGACTTTGTGGGTGCAGCGGAAGAATATGAAACGGTCGGTCTACGTTTATTCTTTCCAGAATTAGTTCCTGGTGCTTTAGATTGGTTTCGATTCTTGAACGTTGGTGAGGCGGATGCATTGGTAAATATTATTGTCCGTAATAGGCGCGGGGATATAACGAGACAACATCACCATTCTATCAAACCGCTTTGCTGTTGGGATGTTGCCGATGGTTTGATGGGTAATGTACAAGGGACGCTTGAAGTACAGAGTACACAACCGATTGTTGGTGAAAGACATCTACATTATCAGGGAGGAAAAACGTGTGTCGGTCAATATGGTCAAGTCATCACAGATGCACCACGGACTCTATACTTTCCAGAAGTAGGACCTGCATGGCAAGACTGGGCAGTGATTGTCAATGTTGGTAGAGAACGTGGTGATGTGACACTCATTGCACATGACGATGGTACAGGAGATCCAGTGACGACAATGGAACGTGAATTAAATCCATTTGAATGTTGGATACCGAAGATGGAAGATATCAAAATTAAGTCTTCGATCTTGATACGTAGTGATCAACCGATTGTTGCGGAGAGACATATGCATAGTGGTACGGCTGTGATTGATCTACCTGGTGCCTCAGAAGAAGGGGGACATGTAGGACTTCGTGTGTTTTTCCCAGAGATTGCAAGTGGAGCAAAAGACTGGTTCCGTTTTCTCAACGTTGGTGAAGCAGATGCGTTAGTCAATATCATTGTTCGGAACAAAAAGGGAGAGGTACGTCGTCAGTTGCATCGGCGGATTAAACCTCGCTGTTGTGCTGATGTAGATGAAGCAGCTATGGGTAACGTCCGTGGTTCTGTTGAGGCACAAAGTTCGCAACCGATTGTTGGTGAAAGGCATCTACATTATCAATCGGGACACAGAGGTGCAGTTGTGGGTGAATACGGTATTGTTATAGGTGAGTAATGATGAATCTTAACGACAAAAAAGCAATTGTAACTGGAGCGGGACAAGGAATTGGCAAAGCGATTGCACTTAGGCTTGCAAATGCGGGTGCTGATGTTGCCATTTTGGATTTAAATTTGTCATCTGCCGAGGAAGTTTCCAAAGAAATAGAGACACTTGGCAGACAGTCAATTCCGATTCCAACCGATGTATCATATTCCGATGATGTCAATGCTGCTGTAGATAAAGTTCTATCAGAATTTGGACGTGTTGATATTCTGGTTAACAATGCGGGTATTGCAGGTCGCACATTGCCGTTGACTGATTTGGAAGAATCGGATTGGGATGCGGTGATTGGTGTGAACTTGTCGGGTGTTTTCCTCTGTTGTAAGGCAGTTATTGGACACATGATTGCACAGGATTATGGTAGGATTGTAAATATAGCGTCAATTGCTGGTAAAGAAGGTAACCCGACAATGATTCCGTATTCTGTGTCTAAAGCGGGTGTGATCTGTTTGACAAAGGCACTTGCAAGAGAGGTGACGGACTATAACATTCGAGTAAATGCAGTGTCACCTGCTGTGATTGAAACTCCGATTATGGATGGTATGGAACAGACAACGATTGATTATATGGTAAGTAAGATACCGTTAGGTCGTGTTGGAAGACCGGAGGAGGTTGCTTCTGTTGTAAATTTCTTAGCGTCTGATGAGGTGAGTTTTGTTACGGGACAGTGTTATGATGTGAGTGGGGGGCGGGCGACGTATTAGATAGTATATGGTTTGGATTGAGTTTGCGAAACCTATAAATCAACGCTATGAATGCACTGTTGGCATTCACAGCGTTTCAACTTATACCAATTCTAATATTGTCCCATTACTGGATTCAACCATTGTTAATGATTGGAAATCTTTCTTCTGTAGGAGCGACCTCCCGGTCGCGACCAGTAAATCAACGGTATGAATGCCATTAAGGCATTCACCGGGTCGATCCTACAAGTAGTCCTCAGCAAATGACACTTTATTTATTAGAAATGGTATAAGGCGGGTACAAAGACCCGCCCATTACGAAGTATAGGTTAATGATTATTCTGCTATGCAGTAGAGATGTTGAGCTCCGCGTAGGAATAACTCATCTCCAACGAATACAGGTGATGCGTTGAAACTATCATCAAGTTTGTTTACAGCTAAAACTTCAAATTCTGGCCCGTGCTTAAGGACAGTAACAGTCCCGTTTCGACTGGCTATATAGACACGGTCAGCTGCACCTGCGATTGAGGAATAAACCCCTGAAATACCTGTTACCCTTTCAGGTCCATAGTGCACCATTCCCGTATTCTTATCAATAGCTGTGAGTATACCGTTATTATCCTTAAGGAAGTATATTATATCCCCACTCAATAGTGGTGATGGCACATAAGGTGTATCACGGTTATATTCCCATACGATAGCATCTGTACCAGTAATATCTCCATCGGCAATATCAAGGTCAATTGCTTGTAGTGAACTTCCACGGAACCCACTGATGACATATACATGTCCGTCAGTATAAACTGGTGAAGGAATTACATTTCGTGTCATACCACTACATTCCCATAACACATCTCCATTTTCCAAATCATAACTTCGTGTCCGATTTGTAGCTGGAACGATAATCTGAGATTTTCCGTTGTGTTCAACGACAATGGGTGATGTCCAGGTAGTGCGTTCATTGCGTTCTTTTTTCCATATTTCATCACCTGAATGCTTATTAAGTGCAACAATGAAGGATTGTCCTTCTTGATCTCGCAGAATAACGATTGCATCTTCATGAATAATAGGACAACTTCCTTCACCAAACGTCCCTGCTTTACGCATTTGACCAAGGTCTTTTTCCCACTTAATATTACCTTTCATATCCAAGCAATATAAGCCACGTGAACCGAAATATGCATAGATGTATTCTCCATCAGTCACGGGGGAATTGGACGCGAAGCTTGAATGATTATGCATGCCTTCATGTGGTTCGGTTTCTTTAAGTGTTTTTTCCCACAAAATACTTCCATCACTGCGGTTGTAAGCAATAAGTTTGAACTGATATAATTCACCTATACCTTCACCTCTTTGACGGTCACGTTGATTTTGCGGCAGAAACCCACTGAAAGGATTCTCATTTACGGAATCGCTTTCCTCAGTGTTCTCAGTTTTTTCTTCTTCCGCCGGTTTGTCTACCTTTATTGCAGTTTGGATAAAGATTTTATCTTCCCAGATGATTGGTGTGGCATGACCCAGCCCCGGAATAGGCACTTTCCAACGTATGTTTTCAGATTCGCTCCAAGTCAGTGGAGGATTGGCATTGACTGCCACTCCGTTAGTATGTGGACCTCGCCAATGATGCCAGTTGTTTTCATAATTTGAGGTATGCTCTGTTTTCGTTGCATGTTGATCAGCAATGGTTTGTATTGTATACATTGCTAACATTGCTAAGACACATAAACAAATTGTCAAGATTGTTGTTTTTTTCATATTAGAAAATTCCTTGGTTTTCGTTTAATAAGTTGAATGTACGATTATTCTGCGATACAGTAGAGATGTTGAGTTCCACGCAAATATAATTCTGATCCGACGATTGCAGGTGATGCGTTAAAACTGTCATCAAGATAATTCAGTGCGATAACTTCAAGTTTTGGTCCGTCTTTTAAAACAGCGACGCTTCCATTCCGATCTGCAATATACACCCGACCTGCAGCACCGACAATGGATGCATACACATTGGATACACCTTGAATCCTTTGTGGACCAAAGATCACATCTCCTGTTTTCCTATCCATAGCCGTGAGTATATTGTCATTTCTTTTTAGGAAGTAGATTGTATCCTCACTCAATAGCGGAGATGGTACATAAGGGGTATCGTCGTTGTATTGCCAATCAACAGCTTCAGTTCTTGTAATATCTCCTGATGCAAGTTCAAGGTTAATTGATTGTAGTGAGAACCCCCCGTGTCCACTCATAACATATACATGTCCATCCTTATGCATTGGAGATGGGATAACATTCCTTGTCAATCCACCACATTCCCATACCAAATCACCATTTGCTAAATTGTAACTGCGTGTGCGATTGGATGCAGGAACAATCACTTGTGAGATGCCGTTGTAATCAACAACGATTGGAGATGTCCAGGTTGTTACTTCATCTCTGTCCATCCGCCAGATTTGATCACCAGTTCGTTTATCAAGTGCTATTATAAAGGATTGTCCTTCGTGGTCTTGTAGGATTACGATTGTATCTCCATGGATAATTGGACAGCTGCCTTCTCCAAAGGTATTTCTCTTATGCATGATACCTATTTCTTTTTCCCATTTGATATTCCCTTTAAAGTCTAAACAGTAGAGTCCACGAGAACCGAAATAGGCGTAAATATGTTCACCATCTGTTACAGGTGAATTGGATGCGAAACTTGCATCACCATGTATACCTTCGTGTGGTTTGGTTTCTTTTAATGTTTTTTGCCACCGTGGACTACCATCACTGCGGTTTAGCACAAGAAGTTCAAACTTAAATGAGGATAAGTTCCTATTTCTTCTTCTGCGTCTTCTATCGGACCGGTTATCCTCTTCTGTGTTATCAGGATTAGCCATCTCACCTTGTATTGCAGTCTGAATAATTATCATATCTTCCCAGATAATGGGAGTAGCATGCCCCATACCGGGTATAGGTACTTTCCATCGAATGTTTTCAGTTTCACTCCAGGTAGTGGGTGGATTTGCATTTAATGCCATTCCTGTTGCGAGTGGTCCACGCCAGTAATGCCAGTTTTTCTCAAACTTCTGTGTAAGTTCAACTTCTGTTCCATGTTTATCAGCGATTGTATTTGATGTATATACTGCTAATATAGACAGAGTACAGATACACATCAGCAACAACGCAATTCTTTTTATCATAATAAATCTTTCCTCTATAATCTAATGGTCAACACAAGTTAAGATAATATATCTTCAATATCAAGCGGTTGTTCTAATTCGGTGTTTGCTTCTTCAAGTTTTTCACGGCTTGAAACAACACAAACAGATGCGTTTTCTTGATTTTCTTCAAAAAGTTGAAGCAGTGCGCGTTTTACTTCAGTTGGTGTAGCCCGTCGGAGTTGTGCGTAGCGTTCCTCACGCATCTCACGCGTTTGACCTGTAAGGTGGTGACTAAGGGCATCACTTGCAGCTTGGCTTGGACGTATCGGTTTTTCTGCACTTTTCGCTGTTGCGATGATTGCACGGTCTATATCCGTTTGTGTCCACTCTACCTGTTTGATGTAGTCTACCGTCTGCTCAAAAACGTTGATAGTTCTTGCGACATGCGGGTCTCTATATGAAGATTGATACAATGCTGTATCAAACGGACTGTAGGATAATCTGGCACCATAAGCGTTGCCTTTAAAGCGGATTTCACTCAATATGTAATCCATACGTACGAGATGTGTTCCGATAGTAAGCAGCGTAGAATCCGTATGCGAATAATGCGGTGCAGGCATTACATGTGCGCAGTGTGCAATCTGGATAGGTCCTGCCAATCCCTCACGCGGAGGAGAATCAAAAGGTTTAAATGGTATCATATCGGAATCGATTGATTCGTCTTGCATTGCATTTAGCCATTCACTGATTCTTGCGTTTGTTGTTTGATATGCGTTATCGGAGCCAGTAAAACTCACGGTAACACGACCGCGGTTTAATAGAAAATCACGTATCTCTTCTATGTGACCCATGAGCTCTGTGTTAAGTTCGTCAAATTTGTTGAGTAATGTTTCACTGGTACGAAGTTGTGGTAGTCCGTAGACAATTTCAGACAGATATCCTTGTGGTGAAAGCCCTCGTGATGCGTGATGAATTGCGGTGCTTGAACCATCGTGAATCATTTCTGTCCGATACTCCGCCACTGCCTGGACCATTACATCGTGGAGTCGTTCTTTGTCACGTGGGTTTACAGCAAACACTAAGTCATGTAATACATCTAATGCCTTTTCCATGTTTTCATCAAGTGCTTTTAGACTAAACCTCATATATTGCATTGACCGATTTACATCAAGTGCATGGGTGTTAAATCCAGAGCCACATCCGATCCCACCTGTAACTGATGATTTCCGTTTTGCCATCTCAGTGAAATCCATGTTTGCTGCACCGAGTTTTCTTATTGCATCAGTGTATCTTGGCAAATATGTCCATAGGTGTTGTGGAAACCCTTGAAGATCAAAGTTTAGAATAAGATAGTTGACTCCGTTTGCAAAGACATTGCTTCGGAGTACGTCTTGTTCACCGACTTTTTCAATTATCGTAGGAATATGTTTCGGTTTATCTGGGAGATCGTTGACTTGCAATTGTGGTAACTTTGCCAATGCTTCTGGGGGATTTGGTTGTCCGTTCATCCGTTCAAGTTCTGCAGCATCAGCAGCAATTTGTCTTGTCTGTTCATCCGTAAGTTGTGCTCTGATTTCCTTAGTGCGTTGTTCTAATTCAGCGTCAAGTTTCGCCTGCATATTTGGGTCTGGAGAAAGCACACTTGTCAAACGGTGTGGATTGTCAACAAGACGTTCACGTATTATTTCGTTGAAGATTCCAGAATCTTCTTCCCAACGTTTTCTAATTGTAGCCAGACTTTCTCCCATCTTAAGGAATGTATCTGAATTCTTATCGTATATCCATGCTTCAATAACTCTAAAAAGCATGCGGAGTGGGAACATTGGTGCTACTTCTTGGTAGTGATAGGTTGATTGTTGGAAAGCAGCTTCAACTAAATCACTATCTAACTCGTTATCAGCAAGTTCGGTTAAGGTATCATTTACCAATTTTGTGTATGCTTCAACTCTGTCTGCGTCGCTGCCTTTAAGTCCTACGTAAAATGTGGTATTTGGACCAATAGAACTTGCACCTGAATAAATGAGATCTGCTCCTAATTTTGAGTCGATAATCGCTTTTTTGAGTGGTGCTGCTTCATTTCCGAGTAGGATTAGGCTCACGATGTAACACATTGCGACATCCTCAGGATCAGTTGCATCTCCAATAAGCCAACTCAACATCAGATATGTCTTTTCAGTGAGAGTTTCATCGGGAGCAACAGGATATGTATCAGTTACTGTCTGTGGTGATTTCCATCTGGGTTGATGAGTAACATCCGCATTTAGCGGTTTTAGCGATGAAATAGTCTCATTTTTTGGAATTTTATCCAGTTTATCTGCAAGGAAATCGAGGTAATCACTTGTTGGTATATCGCCATATAGAAAAAAGAAGCCATTACTTGGATGATAATATGTTTCGTGAAATCCTTTGAGTTGTTCATAGGTTAATTCCGGTATTGCGTCTGGGTCTCCACCAGATTCTTTTGCGTAGAGTGTGTCCGGTAAGAGTCGGCTTGTCATAGATCGGTATAGTCGCGATTCAGGATCAGAAAAAACACCTTTCATCTCATTGTAGACGATTCCAGTTATTTTTAGATCTCCAGTAGGATTTTCCGGGTCAACAGGAGCGAGATGATGTCCTTCGCGCTTGAATGTTTCCTCTGTGAGTAGTGGATGAAAAACTGCGTCAAAGTAGACTTCTGCCAAGTTGAAGAGATCTTTTTTAACGTTGCTTGCGACTGGATAATAGGTATGATCGGAACTGGTCATGGCGTTAATGAAAGTAGCCATGCTCATTTTGATCATTTCAAAAAATGGTTCTTTTACGGGGAATTTCTGTGAACCTGCTAAGACAGCGTGTTCAAGGATATGGGGAACACCTGTGTCATCTGTGGGGGGCGTTGGAAAATTGATTGAGAAGAGATTTTCGGAGTCATCTGTATAGAGATGTAATAGACGTGCGCCGCTGTGGTTGTGCGTCAATTCAATTGTTACTGCCCGCAATTCGTCTATTGGCGTGATGGCTTTAACTTCAAAGCCGTTTAGTTGTTGTCCGGGTTTTAAGTCAATGGGCGGGTGCGGGTTCCCGCCTATATTAGCCGAAAGTTTTGTATCCATTTTACCTCCAATGTTTATTCTTTAATTTTTTCTAAGTTTGCACAAATAAGTTCTTTATCGTTTCTTGCGAAGACGTGTTTATATGCAAATGCGGGATGCGACCAAGTAACCCCACCTCTACGATTTAGTTGTCCGCGTGTAGGTTCGATCAACTTTGCACGACTGATGATATTCAATCCTTCAGGGGACAGTTCCGTAATTAGAAGTTCACCTTTTTCATTAAACATCCATACTTTGTCAGCGTTTTTTACAAAATGTATGGTGCTCCATCGTGCTTTTGGAACAGCAGTTAGATCTTCCCATATCCGATCACCGTTCTGTGCATTAATACATCGGACTTCACCGTGACTATCTACACCGTAAATATAATCTCCCAACCATATAGGTGTTGACATCGTAGTTTGGATTGCCTTTGTATTTTTTTCGTTTTTACCTTGCTTGTGCCATACAAGTTCTACATCTAATTCATCATTCGCTAATTCCAGAAGATATGCTCCTTCATAGAAATTCGTAACGAAAAGCTGATTGTTCTTTACAATAGGTGTTGCGATTCCGATCTCCCATCGCGTAGGTGGAATTGGGTATTTCCAATGTACATCCCCAGTCTGAGGATCTAATGCTGCGACATTATGTCCAGTCCAGCATATTAGTACACGTTTTCCTGCCTGCGTTATCATTATCGGTGCGGAATATGAGGCATTATCGCTAAGTGCCTTCCACTTTTCCTCACCTGTTTTTCTATCAAAGGCAACGACACATGCCTCCGGTTTGCCACCTATTTGCACGATGACAAGGTTCTCATCAATGATAGGCGCACAAGCGATTCCCCAAATAGGCATATTAATGTTATATTCACTGTTTAGATCCTTTTTCCACTTTATTTCACCGGTCGCAGCATCATAACAGTGCAAATGCCCCATTGCCCCTAAAGCATACGCAAGTCCATCATCAACTGTAACATTGGCACGAGGTCCTACTGGATATTCAATCTTGTATACACAATCGTAGGTATGAGACCAAATTTCATCACCTGTTTCCCAATCAAAACAGTGTACACGTTCAACCTGTTTCGGTTTAGTAAGTCTGTCGGTAATGTAGACGCGTCCATCAGCGACACTTGGTCCGCTATATCCACTACCAACAGGAACACTCCAACGGTGTGGTATATCTGTGCCATCAAATTTTTCAATGATACCAGTTTCTTTCCAAACACCATCGCGGTTCTCTCCGCGCCACTGAGACCAGTCATCTGCGATTGCAAATTGTATTTGTATAGATATGACAGTAATTAAGACAAGGAATATGGATGCAATTTGTTTCATGATGATTACTATAACTCCTCTGTGAGTGATTCTACTATTATTGGCATTTTGTCTCTTGATTTCTTGTTTTATAGGATGAATCGGTGATGTTGGTTAACCTGCATAACAGCGAAATGTAGTCTGCAATACCAGATTATATTCTATCAATTTAGGTGTAGGTTGTCAATGGAAAATGTGTGGGTAGCAAGACGATTGGACTTTCGTTATTTTGATTGTCTGAACCAGGATTTTCTATGAATGTCCGTAGGTCGGTGCGAGCGTAGTAACCACAACACATGTAATTTCGTTGGGTTTCCAATGTCGTAGGTCGATACGCTCGCTTCGACCTACGAAGTATTTGTCAGAATTACAGAATCAATACCGAATGGCAGAATATAACGAATTGTTCTTTTACGAACGCATCTCTTCCTTGGCGTCGTAAGTTATGGGATACGGGACGCGGAGCGTGACATCTATCTCGTTTGATTTCACTGGACTGACATTGGCTTACAATTCAACTATCCTTCCAAGGATTTCAGCCTCAGCCATTGTTTCTTTCCGTACAATTAGATTCTCTTCCGCGCCAATGTTCCGATACACCTCTTCAATCCATGTTGTGTTGAAGGTATCGCCAGTGTTATGGATGATAAGATTTCTGGGAGCAATTAGTGTTCCTGCTGTGCGGAAATCTCCCACTCTACGCAAACTCGGAATTGGAAACGTCTGTAAATAAGCATCATCACTCTCGGTATCAAATTGTGCCGCATCAATGACAACGTTTTTGATGTTTGTAAATCCCGCTGCCAGTAAAGTCCACAAACCTGCTTCCCCTATTCCAATTAAACTGACATCTGAAACGTCACCTCTTGTTGAAAAATACATCAAAGTTGTTAATATATCCTGAACGCGTAACGCTGCGGTAGTTCTGTTATAGGTAGTGAAATAGTTAGTGTCTACCGATCTTTCATACTCCGCATGTTCTCCTGTATCAAAGACATCTATTATGAGGACTTTCCGATCAGAATTAATCAGTTCTTTAATCAACGGCAAAGGCTGACCTGTTTCCGCATTGATTAACTTCTCTTTACCTTCAGGATGTACGATGACAACCACCGGGTCATGTCCTACTAAAGGTTCTGTACGAAATAGGACACTTGGGATTGCATCTCCGACACCTTTCCTACCGATGACAATGTGTTGAGCAGAAAAATCTGCATGATATGTGGTTGGAAATGCACCATCGGGTTCTGAAAGTGTTATCTCATTGCTGTTTGGAATGTGCAAACCGAGGGAATGTTGCAAGGCACTCCCCACCTCATCTTTAAAATTTTGCAGTTCAGTTTTATTTGTCGGTTTACGTTGTTGTAATGCTTTGTTAGATAGTCTTCCCCAAGCACCCAGGATGTCCTCCTGTTTGAATGCATGCCTCGGTAAATCGCTATCAGAGAAAACCAACAGATCATCATCCGATTCAACTTGATAAGGCACTTCTTTAAATGCAGTCGTATCCTCTGCATCCAACAACCATTTTGCGAACCATGCATATACTGCCTCACGACTCTCCTTATTGTAATTATGTTCTGCATCCACCTGAACTTGATGGATTTTGTCCTCCGCACCAAAATGTGCATAGATGCTTTTGATAGCGGGATATTCAACCGTTGGTGTATTGGATGTCCAATCCCCAGTGCAGGATACAAGTAGGAGTGGACGCGGTGCCATCAATGCTCCGATTTCAAGGTTACTTACATCTAACCGCAAATTTGGAGCGTTTTCGCATAGACACCCACCTTGCATTGTTGCTGAAATCATATTCACGGGAGCAGATACCTTGATGCGTTCATCTATAGCAGTTAGAATGAATGTTTGTGATCCTCCACCAGATGCCCCTGTGCAGCCGATACGATCCTTGTCAACATCAGGCAGATTTTGCAAGAAATCAATGGCTCTAATTCCGTTCTGGAGTTGCAGTCCCATTGCACTTAAACCCCACAATGCTTCTCGTGTCCCTCCGAAGCGATGTTCAAGCTGCTTTGCGCTATCATTGTAACCTATCATATCATAAGCAAAGATAACATATCCCTGTTTAGCAAAGTTGATGCATCGTGCGGGAATTGAGCCGCGTTCTATATCCTCTATGCGTCCGCGTCCCCAATGTCCATGAGGACTAATAATACCCGGAAACAGACCTGTCTTACCTTTTGGTCGATAGAGATTTCCCGTAGTAAAAAATCCGGGAAAAGGTTCAAAATGAACTTTTTCTACGGAATAATCCTCACGTTCTATTTTTCCAAAGATCTGGACGTTTAGTGGGGTAGGTTCATGCTCTGGCACTAAGCCGTTGGCAACGCGTATCTGTTGGCGTAGTGCTTCGGATTTTTCTGTCCACGCTGCTTTTGTATAATCTGGAAAGGTGTAAGGTGTGTTCAAGTCACGGGAGGCAGCACCTCGTGCGTCGTTTACGGTTTGTGATGGATCAGTGAAAACGTGAGCAAGTTCATGGTGTTGTTCAGGCATTATATATTCCTCCATAGAAACAAGGTTGGATGTCGTACCCAGTTGTTCCTTTGAAGGAATTACCAGACAAGACAATCCCATCTTTTATGAATCAGACGTTGTTTCCTCAGTTGACAACGTGGCATCGATATTTCTGAGATCTTTTGCCATTCCTACTACCAAATTGAGTAACGCAGCAATGACATAAGAAGAAATCAATATAGTAATTCCATTTATAGCGAAGGTAATAATCGATATTACTCTGATAGACCAGTCGAAAGACCAACCAATAGATATTGATTCTACAACGATAACTGGGTTGTAAAGAAAACTAATCATACCATGCATCCCTATTCCAAAAATACCACCCAACAACAAATGAAAACATGTAGCAACGTTTACAATTAATACTACTTCCCCTGATAACCTTACCAAGATAACAGCGATATTCAATAAAGTAAAATCAGATTCATTCTGAAGTGTATTGATTTTGTTACATCTGTTCCAAATAAGCAATATTAGGATTATTCCAACAGCTATGGTGAATAATGCAATTAATATTGAACCACTCAAGTGGAACAATAATGAACTGATGCTTTCTATTTCTGCAATAACGGTTACAACAAGGAGAATACTCGATACAATTATGAAAACAAACGCAACTACACCCAAAATCCTGAGGATAATTTGTATCCATTTTTGAAATGATGCACCAGATTCCAATGATGCAAACCATACCACGATGCTGCGTAAAAAAAGCATATTATACCTCTTTAAATTCAGATTATGTGTGTTATATTACAGATTTGATGGTTTAACTCAATTATAGATAATCTATTGATTTTGAATTCTAAAACCGTAAGTTCTATTGTATATTCATAAAATGTTCTCGTGGTTCATCTAAATCGGCAAGGACATTTGTCCCAACTTTGAGATACCTGCCGTTGAGCATCACAAATTTCTCTCCACGGAGAAACAGATATTCTCCTTCAAACTCAATTTTTTCATCTGTATCGGATGTTGACATCTTTGCTATACCGTCATCAGAGATTAGGAATGTATCGGTTACGTCGTGTGTCTGTACTGTGAAACCGGTAGCAAGAATGTCAGCATCCGCTATGATAGAAATTGGATTGGTTTTGGGTTGGTGTTCCACTTTAGGTTTCATTGGAAACATGATAACATTTAAAGCCGCGGGTAATTTGCGTGTTGCGTTAAAAGTAAGTTTATTATCATTCATCTGCAGGTTAAGGTTGATATTATCAGCAGTGCCAATATAGATATTACTATGACCAGGCTCAAGCGTCCATACTTGTCCAACATTCTGTACTATATTTGTTGTGTTTAGGTGAAAAACCTGTTGTATTATATGTTCCCCTTCACCGAGAATAAGGTCATGTAAAATGAAGTATTCCCCTTTTATATAAAAGATAGAGCGTTTATGATGACATTCAGAACCCTTATACCACCCCTCAACAAAATCATAAGTAGAGGTTGTAATCCACCGAGAATCAGGGTCCGGAACAATATCTGGTTGCGTTAGTTCTCTTTTTCCATCAATCAGAACAACGTTATGTGCTTCGCTTGCTGTACTGGATTCATTCTCTTCTTTACTTCCATAGTTGTGCTTAATTAGTTGTCTTCCATGTGCGAATAACACGAAACTCAACTTATCATCATAACCTTTATTATCGATTGGTCCACTATCAAAACAGAGATATTGTGCGTCAGGTTCACAACTATCTCTCATTACATAGTAACCAGTATAAGGTAGTGCGTATGATAATGTCTGCAACTCACTATTATCCCGATTAAAATTAGTGATATTCCGCAGTTCAATAACATCTGTATTGTCAAGGAAATTAGCACCGAAAGGTGGAAAAGATTTATCTGGTTGACAAATATAGATGCATGCTTTTTCCAACTTCTCTAATAAATTCTGTAGTTCATCAACACATTCAAATTGCCAAGTCTCCTTAACCCTATCAAAAACTGTTAGAAATCTTGAAAAATCGGTAATTGCTTCTACTTGTGAACGCAGTAATATGTCTTTATGAAAACCATCCGGGTAAAAGTAGGCATTAACTATCCACTTATATCGACGAGATGCCAATATGAGGAGTTGTGCACTAATACGAAATTCAGGGAAGAGAAGCGCAGCAATACCAATTTCTGCTGTCGCTAAAATAGATGGTGTAGGATAAATGGACAATTTTAGCAAACATTCCAGATATAATTTTGTTGCATTAATTGTATCCGTTTTTGCCAAATATAGGATACCGTCAAAGTGCTTGATATACTCTTTACGATAGGTTGTATATGCAGACATTGCAGCCGTGTTGTCCCCCCTCATAACAGCAGAGTGGACATCTTCTAATCCGTCATATTCCAGATTGAGATAACCTAAGATGGCTTCATCACTTAACGGAAACTCTATTTGATTCTGAAACGTAAAATTGCGATTAAGGACTGAATTATAGCATTTTTTCGCTGAACCCAGAATTGGTAGGTTGAGGTTACTTGCAAGCAAAAATGCTGAATCTATTGGTTGAATTATATGTGTATCTGTAGAAGTTGGGTTAACTTCAGTGAGGTTTGCAGCAATACGTCCAAATCCAGCCAATCTCCATAGTTCAGATTGTGGTAATATAGAACAGACGCTACCTGCTAATGCCAACGCACTCCCGGCTGCCAACCGCTCACGTGCTGTCGGTGCTTCAGGAAAAGTATATAAATACTCAATATGATCTAATAGTATTCTTGCCAACGGTTCCCATGCTGGTTTGTAAAGTGTTTCATGCGCTGCAATACCGAGAACCTCAATAACGCGTGCTGCAACTGATTCAAGTTGCCATGCACGGTGTTGGTCACTATATTCAATTGGTGTAGGGTTTGCTTCTGCAAATGTGATGAGTTCTTCAAAATCTGCAATCGGTTCAAATTGGTCAATTATTGGTATCTCTCGTTTTGCAAGTTCTGATGCTAACATCGCAACATGTTCGGTTTGAACTGTCGTATATTCATCTATTGACATATTGTTGCTCTCTTGACTACCATAATTGTATGTGATATAATAACACCATTCAGATGGTGTTGTCAATGTGGTTATAAAATGGGGTGTGTATAATTTTTGCATCAACTAAACCAGCTTTCATGCTTGCATGCTTATTTTCTTGATTCTGAAAAAACTGAAAACTGAAAACTACATAAAACATATTGGATATATATTGTTCCAAAATCCACAACCCCTTCCAACCCTCAACAACACGTGCTATAATACTATCACTATGAAAAACAAAACCACATACAAACCCAACATAACCGTATTCGTAGGTCGGAGCGAGCAAAGCGACCTCCAACATCTTACATTCTGTAGAACCTACCTACGACAAATAGCCAAAAACAAAAGATACAGTTTTTCAAGTTCTTTTTTACACAGTAAACCGGTGAAAACAACCCACAAACCCAGTCTGGTACAACAACCAGACCACAACACAGTAAAGATACAGTCATGTGAAAAAAGGCACAAAACTGTATCTTTTTTAAACGGAGGAAATACTACGATTCGTAGGTCGGAGCGAGCAAAGCGACCTCCGATATCTTACATTCTGTCGAAACGACCTCCAATAGAATATTATACCATTTCTAATATATAATGGCTCTTTTTGTAGCACAAACTGTTAGTTTGTGTCTATTCGGACACAATCTAAATGAAGATTAACTTGTTAATTGGGTAATTTTTATTGGTACTTGGTAGGCGCATTATGTAAGCAAACTGATGCATTATACACGAGATACACCTTTCGCACCTCTGCTGAGAGGCATTTACGATAGCCTCGGAGAGGCGAAAGGTATATAGCAAACGTTAGTGAACACCCTCCCAAGCCCCAGAGGGGCGAAAGGTGTATTAGACACAAGAAAATAGTGCCAATTATGCGATTTAGAAACCGAACATAATTTGATCAAGGAATTACCTATATATTTAATTAATCTTCATACAGATTATGCTACATTATGTAGCAACTTGAGTTATATTAGACAATTCAAAAACAGACAAGAATCAAGCAGAACAAAGGTTACCGTTTTTCTTTTTTTTACATTCAAAAAAAAACCGGTGAAAACAACCCATAAACCCAGACAGGAACTAAAACCAGTGAAAAATACCAAAAGTTACCGTTATGCAGAACTTAGACACAAAACGGTAACCTTTTTATACGGAAAAAAATCCAATGAAATTACAAGATAAACATAAACAATTCACAGTCAAATATAATGTCCGAAGTCTTGTACATGGTGTTTTCATTCCTGTCTTTAGGCAAAAAACTTTACACACCCTACAGAATGGCAACTCGCCTACCACAGGGATAATACTCAACTTTGCCATCAATTCTATATAAATTAATTTTTATAACTAAAGGACACGCTTTCCAATGAAAAAAGTATTGTTATCAATTGTAACTTTTTGGTTTGTAGTATTTGCTATTGTACCGAATACTTTTGCACAGGACACTACAAAATGGCATTTACCTGATGGTGCGAAAGCACGCATCGGCAAAGGCAATATTTACGATATATCGTACTCACCTGATGGGAAGCGATTAGCAGTTGCAAGTGGTATAGGAATTTGGTTATATGACGCAAAGACAGGGGAAGCACTTGACTTACTCATAGGACATACATATAGTGTCAGCAGTGTAGCGTTCAGTCCAGATGGTAAGACTATAGCAAGTGGCAGTGGAGACAAAACCGTCCATCTGTGGGATGCCTTGACAGGGAATCTTCTCAGGACATTAACTAATCATACAAATAGTGTCAATAGTGTAGTTTTCAGTCCAGATGGTAAGACGGTTGCAAGTGCGAGTTTTGACAAAACCGTATGTCTATGGGATGCACAAACAGGAGAACATATTCAAACTTTGATAGGACATACAAACTGGGTCCTGAGCGTAGCGTTTAGTCCAAACGGACAGAAAGTGTTAAGTGGTAGTACCGACAATACTATTCGTTTTTGGGATGTGAAGACAGGGGATTCTACTCAAACACTCACAGGACACACGAATGCTGTTAATTACATAACGTTTAGTCCAGATGGTAAGACGGTTGCAAGTGCGAGTTTTGATAAAACTGTACGATTGTGGGATGTGCCGACTGGTACTTCTATTCAAACACTCACAGGACATACAAGCCGTGTTAATAGTGTCGTTTTCAGTCCAGATGGTTCTACATTGGTGAGTACAAGTGGAGACAAAAGCATTCGTTTTTGGAATTTACAGACAGGTGCGTCAACTCAAACACTCTCAGAGCATTCAGATTCTGTTGGAAACGTAGTATTTAATACGGATGGTTCTAATTTTGCGAGTGGTAGTTCTGATGGTACCGTTCGTCTGTGGAATACCCAAGCTGGTAAATCCTTCCTGACAATAGAAGGACATACAGATGGTATGACGAGTTTGGTGTTTAGTCCAAATAGTACTATGTTGGCGGGTATAAGTGGGTACAAAAAAATCCGCTTATGGGATCTAAAGACAAAGACACCCCTTCAAGTTCTCACAGAGCATACACGTGCGTTAGATAGTGTCGTTTTCAGTCCGGATGGAAAGACTCTCGCAAGTGGAAGTTTAGATGGTACCGTTCGTCTACAGGATATTCAGACAGCCACCCATTTAAAAACGTTAACTGGGAATGCGGATAGTATCTATAGTGTTGTGTACAGTCCAGATGGTTTTATGCTTGCAGCTGGAAGTAGAGATAATTCTGTGTTGGTATGGGCTGCACAGACAGGCACACATATTCAGACATTGAAAGGACATACGGATGGTGTCGTTAGTGTAGCGTTCAGCCCAGATGGAAAAATGATCGCAAGTGGAAGTAGAGACAAAACTGCAATTTTGTGGGATGCGATTACCGGTGAACATCTTCAAACGTTGAAAGCAGATATGCAATGCGTGGATAGTGTAGTGTTCAGTCCGAATGGGAAGACTCTCGCAAGTGTGAGTGGTGACGCATCTGTTCATTTTTGGGATGTGCGAACCGGTACACATATCCAGAAAATCAGTGATGAAATGAATCTGTTAAGCACAATTGCGTATAGTCCAGATGGAAAAATTCTCGCAAGTGGTGGTTATGAAGGTGCCGTCCTGTTGTGGGATGCACAAACATACATTCCTATTTTGACGTTAACAGGTCATACCAACGGTGTCTATAGTATTACATTTAGTCCGGATGGGAAGACACTGGCAAGCGGGAGTATGGATGGCAGCGTGCTGCTTTGGGAACCTAAACCTGATGCTATGGAATAAACACATGGTATGTATATAATCTTATGAGGAGAATAAAATGAGAAACATTATTTTGAAAATAGTCCTGTTTTCTATTGTCGTCATCATGTTTACCATGCATACTATTGTCATATATACTTTTGCACAGGACACTACGAAATGGCATTTACCTGATGGAGCGAAAACTCGTCTTGGTAAAGGCACATTACATTACATTACATTCTCTCCCGATATGACGCTTTTAGCAGCAGCGAGTAGCATTGGAATTTGGATCTACGACGCGCAAACCGGTAGAACAGTTAACCTATTTGCAGGGAATACTGATGGGGTATTTGGTGTATCGTTTAGTCCGGATGGCTTGACAATAGCAAGTGCCAACGGTGACCATACCGTAGGTCTTTGGGATGTGCAGACAGGAAAACAGATTCACACACTTAAAGGACATACGCAACTTGTTGGTTGTGTTGAATTCAGTCCAGATGGGAAAACAATTGCAAGTGGGAGTAATGGCGATACCGTGCGTCTTTGGGATGTGCAAACTGGAACACAGATCCACACACTTAAAGGACATACGGATATGCTCTCTTCTTTGGCGTTTAGTCCGGACGGACAGACATTGGTGAGTGGTAGTGATGACAAAACCCTTCGTTTGTGGGATGTGCAAACCGGTGTGCTGATTCGCACACTAAAAGGACATACGACACATGTCTGTAGTGTAGCGTTCAGCACAGATGGAAAGAGGTTCATAAGTGGTAATCATGATAAGACCTTGCGTTTGTGGGATACACAAACATGGGAACCGATACGTACATTTACAGGACATACGGAGGGTGTTCATAGTGTCGCTTACAGTGCTGATGGGAAGATGATTGCGAGTTCGAGTTGGGACAAAACCATTCGTTTATGGGATGTTGAGACGGGAGAATCTCTAAAGACACTCACTGAACACACGAACTATATTATGCATATTGCGTTCAGTCCTCAGGAAAGGACTTTAGCGAGCGTCAGTTATGATGGTACCCTTCGTCTTTGGGATACACAAAAAGGGGCATCCTTTTTAACAATACCAGGACATACTGATAGCATGTCAAGCGTAGCATTCAGTCCTGACGGTGCTATGTTGACGAGCGTGAGTGGTTTCAGTACTGTCCATTTATGGGATATCGAGACAGGAGAAAAACATAGGATTCCTACAACGCCCATGCGTCGGTTCATTACTGCCGTTATTAGTCCCGATGGAAAGTTGATTGCCAGTGGTAGTATAGACAACACTGTAAATATGTGGGATATCCAAACAGAAACTGTTGTTAATACATTCACTGGAGATTCGAGTAGCATCTATAGTATTAAATTTAGTCCTGATGGTTTTATGCTTGCAGGTGGAAGTGATAACGGCAATGTAATCCTTTGGGCAGTACGGACAGGGACACTTATTCAGATTTTGAATGGACATACAGATATTGTACATAGTCTGGCATTCAGTCCGGATGGAAACACACTCGCGAGTTATAGTACAGACAATACCCTATGTTTATGGGATGTGATAACTGGTGAACGTCTACATACATTGAAGGTAAAAAGTTATTGGCGTAATAATGTAGCATTTAGTAGAGATGGAAAGACAATCGCATGTACGAGTGATAAACAGGAACTCCCTAATGTAGCACATTTTTGGGATGTAAAAACAGGTCAACATCTACGCAAAATCGAAGATGATATGGAAAATTTAACCGTCATAGCGTTTAGTCCCGATGGAAAGACATTTGCATGTGGAGACTGGTTTGGTACTGTGCAGCTATGGGATAAGAAAACATACAACCCCTTATTGAAGTTAAGTGGACATACGGGTAGTATTTATAGTATTGTGTTTAGTCCGGATGGTAAGACACTCGCGAGTGGTAGTGATGATGGAACTATGCTGCTTTGGGATATCCAGTCTATACAGGTAGATTAGGTAGTATCCCGAAGTGTACAGTTAGCATGATCCAAATTGAGTTGATTATTTTATCCTAAACAAGGTATATTATAAAGGTAAATTGGCAATATATGACACGTCTTTGCAGGGACGTAATTGTTCAAAGAAACTTGCGAATAAAATATTTATAATAGAATGGGTTCCAGGAAATATATTATTATTTATCAAAAGGAGTCAAATTATGGCATATACATTTCATCATATTCATCTTAGATGTGAAGACCTTGACGGTGCAGTCGAATATTATGAGAAGATGTTTGACGGTAAGGTTACCGATACCGTCGAGGTGCGAGGTTTAAAGATTGTGCGAATGGAAATTGGAGGTGAAAACATCTTCCTTTCACCCAAATTTGGTGATATGGATGTTGAACCTACCAGTGGTAACCCGCGTTGGGGAGTCTATCAACTCGCTTTTACAGTAGAAGACCTTGATACTGCTGTTGCTGAGTTACAGGAAAAAGGTGCCGAACTTGAAGACCTAAAACCTTCAGGACTGATGATGGCATTTTTCAAGGGTCCAGATAACGTTCAGATAGAACTCATTGAAGCATAAGTGTGTTTTTTAGAAAATATCTCTTGTTCTGAATCCTAAACAGTGAGGCACCCTATGAAATACAGTGAATTGTTCCATACAATTCAGGGTGAGGGAATGTTGATAGGGGTTCCATCTGTTTTCTTCCGAACAAGTTATTGCAACCTGAGATGTACGTGGTGTGATACTCCTTACACATCCTGGACACCTGAAAATAAGGACATTACTATTGCTGAAAGTGTTGACGCAATAACACAATTTGGATGCAAGCATGTCGTTATCACTGGAGGTGAACCATTTATTCAAACAAAGGAATTGATAGCACTTTGTCATGAATTAGAACAACGAGGACATCATATCACGATTGAAACGAATGCAACGGTCTACGCAAATGTAGCGGCACATTTAATTTCAATGAGTCCTAAGTTGCGTAATTCAAATCCCTCAGAAGACAATAGATTCTTTATACGACACGAACGTGAACGTATCCGACCTGAAGTCATACGTAAGTTTATAGACACCTATACATGCCAAGTGAAGTTTGTTGTAGACACACCCGAAGATCTTGCAGAAATAAAGACATTACAAGAAGATATTGAAATCTCACCTGAAATAATCATGTTGATGCCCCAAGGTAAAACCTCCCATGTATTACATGAGAAACAGGAATGGTTAGTTGAACTCTGTAAAGAAAATGGATATCGTTTCTCACCGCGTGTCCATGTTGATATTTGGGGGGAAAAACGTGGTGTTTAACAAGTGAAATACGATATTCTACTCAAAGGTGGTACTGTCATTGACCCTGTCCAAGGATTGAATGCGATTCGTGATGTCGCTATATCCGATGGAGTCATTGCTGCGATCAATCACGATATTCCAAAGACAGATGCTAAACAGACCATTTCTGTCAAAAACCAATACGTCACACCTGGATTGATTGATATACATACGCATGTTTATTATGGTGTTACAACATGGGGAATAAAGGCAGACAATGTATGTCCTACTTCAGGCACTACGACTATTGTTGACGCTGGTAGTGCAAGTTGGGCAACTTTCCCTGGATTCCGAGAATTCATTGCGGAACCGGCAAAAACGAATATCCTAAACTATATCCATATTTCCGGTATTGGACTCGTATATGGTCCTGTTGGAGAAATGCATGACCTTGCTTACGCTGATCCGGATCGTGTTGCTGACACATTATTAACTAATCGGGACATTACAGTTGGAGTAAAAGTGCGACAAGGAAAAATGCAAGTAGGTGATAACGGTGTAGAGCCGCTGAAACTTGCTATCAGAGCAGCCGAACACGCAGGAACACCTGTAATGTGTCATATCGGATCGGGAGTCCCACTTCCAGATGTTTTGGAGTTGATGAGACCGGGAGATGTGATTACACACTGCTTTCAAGGAAATGGTGACAACATCATTGACGATAAAGGTAAAATAATCCCTGAAGCTTGGCAAGCACAACAAGATGGTGTGATATTTGATGTTGGACATGGTGCGGGGAGTTTCCGCTACGAAGTCGCACAGCGAGCGATGGAACAAGGTTTTATTTCTGATGTTATCAGCACTGATCTACACACAGGTAATATTGACGGTCCCGTTTATGACCTACCTACAACATTGTCAAAACTGATGCATCTTGGTCTTTCGTTTGAAGAAGTCATTGAAAAGGCAACTGTGAATGCTGCTAAAGCAATCAAACGCGAAAAACAACTTGGTAATCTAAAAATTGGAACAACCGCTGATGTTGCAGTATTTGAAGTGCTTGATGGTGAATTTGAGTATTACGATGCACACGATACAAAATTTATAGGCTCTCAGAAGATTAATGCTACTTTTACTATTCGTGAAGGGAAGATTATATAAAGATGTCACTCATTGCACAAAAGATTAGCGGTTGTTACCGTAGAGTTCTTATTTTTTTGTTGATAATTCTGATTGTTATTGCCGGTATTGGTGTAATACTCTTCAACCAAGTTGGTGGAACTGAAGGTTTGAAGTACTGGACAGCAGGACGTGCTTTAAATGGCACAGAAAGACTGATTTTAAAAAACCGTCCTGATGGCATCCCACAAGAAGATGTTGAAACACAATTTGAGACAGTTCTTGTTGCCATTGGTAATAGGCAAATTGAACTGAAATTGTTATATGATATGCTAAAATCATATCAAGATAAATTTCATAATCCTGGATTATCATCAGAAAAAGTAAAACCTTCAACCCCGGAAATAGAGGAGTTTCTGACAAATCTTGGGCAGACAATTGTCCCTGATGAGTAGGATTCCTACTACGAAACGGTTGCTTGAAATTCCCCTATCATCTCACGAATTAGGTTTATATATTCATCATCGCTCAAATCAGTGTTAACGATTAGAGAAATGGCGTGTTGAAATCTTAATCGCATATCTCCCCATGCTTGCATCAGAGTTTGATTTTCAGATTCCTCAGGTCTTGCAACCGCTTCCAAAATCCTGTGGACAACAGTTAGATATAAAAGGAGATGATGACCATCTACTCGTGCAGCTACGTTAGTAACATTCGTTTTTTCACGATTCTGGACTACCCATTCTGCGTATGTTTCAACCAATTCACGGTTCAACAGTGAAACGAAGTTTGCACCTTCCTGATTTGCACCGATGCTGTTAAAGTACTGTACTAACCGTCTTTCTTGCCAATCCCACCCAATACTCGTAAAATCTATGAAGGTCGGTATGTCCTCATCAATAACTATATTGTGTGCTTGATAGTCAAGACTACCCAATGTAGGTGTTGCTTCAAGCAACCGATTGGCAAAAATAGTCCAAGCTGCATCAAGTCGTTTCTTATGTGAGGTGGAGTGTGGAGTCTTACTCAGATGTTGTATGTAGCCAATTGTTTTTCTTCCCCGTTCAAGGAGAAGTTCTAAAGTCTTCTTGTGATTAAAGTGAAAATGATAGGGTTGGAATTGTATTCTGTTTTCAGCAAAAAAAGATTCAAATCTGCACAGTTGAAGTAGAATTGTGTTTAGAGTAGAGGTAAGGTTTGCCACAGAATTGCTCTGTGCAATAGTATCAAGTGTCTGATCCCCACACCATACTAACAATAACGCATTATGTACTTCAGATTCCCATATCATTCGTGGCACACGTAAACCGCCATCGTTCAGCGTTGATATTGTATATCTCTCTATATGAAATGGAGTGAAACCTGTTTCGGTCACTGAGACCGTAATATCATGCTTCTTGAGCAGGAAACTGTCTGTTCCGATTCTTAGACGGTATACGTTAGGTTTATGTAACGTGCCATGTAGTATCGGCTCGACTTTAATCTCAGATAAATTTGTATTAAAATGTGCTGCAACTTGCTCAATTAATTTCTGCATTTTTGGACTCCATATTTTCTGATAGACGTTTAGATAGAATTGAGGTTGAGAAATGATTTTACAGCCAGTTTAAGATATAAAAAATAGTTGCATGCCCTATAGAAACGTGGTATAATTAACACAATTTGACCATATCAAAAAACAGAGTTAACATAGATACACACCTCCAGATTTGCACGGAGGGTTCTCTCGTCATGAGAGTCTGATGCAGATATGAAGGAGGTGGACGTATAAACCCAACTGGGAGTCATTGGACTCCTTCTAACCCAGGAGGTTATTTTTGTCAGTAACAATGAAGGAACTCCTTGAATGTGGAGTGCACTTTGGACACCAAACACGACGTTGGAACCCAAAGATGGCGGAGTATATCTTCGCTGAGCGTAATGGAATCTATATTATTGATTTGCAGAAGACACTTTCAATGCTTGAAACTGCAGTGGAATATGTTAAGAATATCGCAACACAAGGCGGTTCTGTTCTTTTTGTAGGAACGAAAAGACAATCTCAAGAAGCAGTTCTTGAGGAAGCAATGCGTTGTAGCATGTATTATGTCAACCACCGTTGGCTCGGAGGCATGTTAACGAATTTCCAGACAATCCGGCAAAGTATCAGTAGGTTAGAAGCACTTGAGTCAGAAGAAACAAGTGGTGAAATTGATAAACGCCCCAAAAAAGAGGTAATTCGACTCAGACGCGAACAAGGAAAATTGTCAAATAACCTAACAGGTATCAAAGAGATGTCTGTCCTCCCCGAAGTCGTTATTGTTACGGATACACGCAAAGAACACACTGCTATTGCTGAAGCGAACAAACTCGGTATACCAATAATCGCAATTGTAGATACAAACTGTGATCCTGATCCTATTGATCTTCCTATTCCAGGTAATGATGATGCAATCCGTTCAATCCGGTTAATCTGCACTGTCTTAGCGGAATCAGTAATTCAGGGACGTGGCGATGCATTAGAAGGTGAACAGGTTGAGGAAGAAAAAGTTCAGACTGAAGATAATCAGGTTGATAAAGTAGCTGAAACTGAACGGCACGAAGAGCAGACAGCAGAGATCGTTGATACTGAACAGCTTTCAGCTGAACCCGAGGCTATCGGTGATGGAGAACAACGTCAAGTACGTCCACCTCGTCCAAAAAGAAGAACTCGTAGGCAACGTTAATCACAGAATTTAACGTTCTGGACTATTTTCAAATTGGTAAACATAATATTAATAAAAGATAGATAGTCTATAATTTAAAAGTAAAAAGGCGGTGCCAGAAAAGCTATATTGTCATTTGTTTGATAACATCTGGCACCAATAAAATGAATTTAATTTGGAGGTAACATGGCAATTACAGCAAAAATGGTCAGTGAATTACGTTCACGCACTGGTGCTGGAATTATGGACTGCAAAAAAGCCTTAACTGAAACGGATGGTGATATTGATACCGCAATTAAGAAATTGCGCGAGCAAGGCTTGCGCGCTTCTGAAGTTAAGGGTGGACGTGCAACAGAAGAAGGACTTATCCTATCATATATCCATCCCGGTAACCGTGTTGGTACATTAGTTGAGTTGAATTGTGAGACAGACTTTGTGGCACGTACTGAGCAGTTTCAGAAATTAGCAACAGAAATCGCTATGCAAGTCGCAGCTGCAAAACCTAAATATGTCAACGAAGATGAAGTACCAGATGAGGAACTGGAAGCTGAAAAAGCTATTTTGAAAAAACAGGCATTACAAGAAGGTAAACCTGACCATATTGTTGATAAAATTGTTGATGGACGGATTTCTAAATTTTACTCGGAAGCCTGTCTACTAAAACAACCTTATATTCGAGATGCCGATAAAACTATTGAGGACCTTGTCAAAGATGCCATTGCACAACTCGGTGAGAATATTGTTGTGAAACGCTTTGTCCTGTTTGTCCTCGGTCAGTAAAATATAATTATTAACAGCACAGCTTACATCAGAATCTGTCAAACAGAAAGGAAAAGGGAATTCAGATGCAAGAAGTATTGCAAGATGCTGAATCACGCATGAAAAAATCAGTTGAGTCAACTATTACTAAATTATCACACATTCAAACGGGTCGTGCTACCACAGCCTTGTTAGACCAAGTGACGATTAACTATTACGGTAGTAAGACTCCATTAAACCAAGTTGGAACAATTACAGTACCTGAACCACGTCAACTTGTTATCCAACCTTGGGATAAGACATTAATTACGGAAATAGAAAAAGCGATTGCACAATCTGATTTAGGGTTAGCTACCAGTAACGATGGTAGCCTTATACGGATTCAGGTGCCTGAATTAACCACCGAACGACGTGTGGAACTTACCAAACTGGTAAAAAAATTAGCTGAGGAAGGTAAAGTTGCAATTCGCAACATACGTCGTGATGCAAATGATGCTATCCGCAAATCGGAAGGTAGTGATACTGGTTCCGGTAGCAGGAGAAGCAAAGGTAGAGGTGGCGATAAAAAGGGTAGTCGCAGTGATTCTGATCCGGTCCAGAATTTAACTGATACTTATGTAAACCAAATTAATGATTTAGCCGATGCCAAAGAAACTGAACTTTTAGAGAACTAATTATGTTTTGGCGGAGAACCTTGAGTGTTGTTGTTCTGGTTCCGCTTGTCCTATTGATTATTTACTTGGGACATTGGTTTTACCTGCTCCTCGTTTCCGCCGCTGCTCTGATGATGCAGGTTGAATACTGCAGACTATCTCAACACCTCAGCGAAAAAATAAATCCAATTACCCCATCCATTCTTACGGTAGGATTTTGCTTATGCGGGTTTTTCTTGGATACGCAGTTCTTGGATACGCTGATTGAACCTGCAAAAATATCTCTGTTTATGTTCAGTTACATCCTTATTGTGTTTATATATGCTTTCACGTCAAGCATTTATCGGGGAGAAGTTGCAGGAGAGTTACTCACAGTCACTCTAAAACTTACAGGTATTCTGACTATCGGTTGGGTATTTGGTTATCACTGTATTTTGCTACGAAAAATTGATAACATCGGTATGCACCTTATCTTCCTACTCATTGGTACGGTTTGGTGTAGCGATACTGGGGCTTATCTAATTGGTAGAGCGGTCGGCAAACATAAGCTAATTTCACAGATTAGTCCGCGTAAAACGGTGGAAGGAACCATTGCTGGGATAGTGGTTGGAACCATAATCAGTATAGTGTTCAGTCTTATTTTCTTAAATCAAACACTTTCGCTATTAAACGCCGCCATCATAGGTTTACTATTGAGTGTTCTGGGTCCACTCGGTGATTTGAGCGTATCGCTCATGAAACGGACTATTGGTGTCAAGGATTCAGGGGATGTTATCCCTGGTCACGGCGGTTTTCTTGATAGATGTGATAGTTTAATATTTAGTACTCCTGTCCTATATTACTATATTGAGTTCGCAGGATTTTTCAATTTCATATAGTTCAAACGAGTAGAGGCTGGTTGGATTTTCATTTATACCAATAGTATAGCGTTTACAAACACAATCTATAGAACTTGTCTACATACAAACGCACTGCTTTTGCACTGCGCCCATAATCAATTCACATGAAGCACATAGTTATTTTAGGTAGTACTGGTTCTATTGGGAAAAACACCCTTGATGTTGTTGATACACATTGCGATGAATTCAAGGTTGTTGCTCTTGCTGCAAACAAAGATGTTGATACCCTTGAACAACAGATTAGACATTATCGTCCAAGGTTAGCAGCACTAAATGACTCTGACGCAGCCAATTGTCTTCGTGATAGATTACGGGATATCAAAGACACCGAAGTCCTATCTGGAAATGAGGGAATCCTTGCAGTAGCCACAATTACTGAAGCCGAACAAGTATTAGACGGGATGGGTGGCAGTGCCGGATTATTACCAACGCTTGCTGCTATCAACGCAGGAAAAGATATCGCCTTTGTCAATAAAGAGGTAATGGTGATGTGCGGACCTATAGTCATGGAGGCGGTCCAAAGGAACGGCGTTAACTTAATCCCCATTGATGGTGAAATGAGCGCAATCTTCCAATGCTTAGAAGGTGCGCGCGACAAACAATCTGAAATACATCAGTTATTATTAACTGCATCTGGTGGTCCATTTCGTGATGTTCCAAAAGATGAACTCTACAATGTAACACCACAACAAGCACTAAACCATCCCAATTGGGATATGGGAGCAAAAATAACGATTGATTCAGCAACCATGATGAACAAAGGATTGGAAGTAATTGAGGCAAAATGGTTGTTTGATATTGAACTTGATAAAATAGACATTGTTGTTCACAGAGAAAGCATTGTCCACTCAATGGTTGAATGGACAGACGGTTCAACGCTTGCCCAGCTTGGTCCTACGGATATGCGAATTATGATACAGTATGCTTTGACATATCCCCACAGACTATCAACCCCCGTTACACGTTTAGATTTACGTGAATCACGCACGTTGCATTTTGAACCGGTTGATAAAGATAAGTTCCCTTGTATATCACTTGCGTATACCGCCGCAGAGGTTGGAGGCACACTTCCTGTTGTTCTGAGTAGCGCAGATGAAATTGTCGTAAATGCTTTTCTTGATGAACGGATTGGATTTATGGATATTCCAACTATTTTGCAGAGTGTTATGGACAAACATGATGTGATCTCAGAGCCTTCACTTGAAGATATCCTTGAAGTAGACAAATGGGCAAAATCAACAACACGTTCTACCATTAGTGCTTTGGTGTAATTCACATATAACAATATACATTAGAATATACATAACTCTGCAGTCATACGATAGGAGATAAAATGGAATTCTTCCAACCTATAACCGAAATTATACTTTCTATATTCCCTACTATCAAAGCGATACTACTTGCTATAATTCCACTTGGCTTTCTAATTTTTATCCATGAACTCGGACATTTTCTTGCTGCAAAACGGTCTGGGATTAAAGTAATTGCATTTTCACTCGGCTTTGGTCCAAAAATTGTTGGATTTACACATGGAGAAACACTATACAAATTATCTCTACTACCATTTGGTGGATACGTACAAATGGAGGGTGAGAATCCAAGCGAACAAACAGGGGCTGAAGGAGAATTTGCGAGTGCTTCACTTGGCAAACGCGCTTATGTTGTGATTGCGGGTCCTGCTGTGAACCTATTGTTCGGTATATTGACATATTGGTTTGTTTTTGGTGTGGGTCTTGATGCTGACTCCGCGGGTCTTATTAGTCGTCTAACAGGACAATCATTCCACGAAAAACAGCAATCTGTACAGATAGGAATGCTTGATGATGATGGTCCTGCTGGTGTTGGTGGTGTCATGCCCGGTGACACAATAGTTTCTATTGATGACACGCCAATAACTAACTGGAATATATTCCAGACAAAGATACTCACAAATCCTGAAGAGGAATTAGAATTCGTAGTGAAACGGGATGATAAATTGGAAACACTAACAGTAATACCAGAGGCAATTGTTAATTTGAGAGGTAGTTCAGGTCAGATAAGGGTTACTGAAACGAATGATGTTTTCGTTTCCGATGTTATTGAAGGAAGTTTGGCAACACAGGCAGGGATAATAGTTGGAGATCAGATTGAAACCATCAATGGACAGAAATTGTATACCGTTCCGGTATTTAATCCAGGGATTTGGCACCCTCAAATTGACTGGCGTGGTCAACCATACCAAGCATATTACAATCAAATTAATCAAAAACAAGGTTCTCTTGAACTTGGTATACGCAGGAGTGTTGAGAAAGATACTGTTGAAAAACTTACATTTGATTTGCCTGTCACTTGGCAGATAACAACTTTTGTACAAAAGAAGAGTACTGCGGCAAAGGCAGGGATTAAGGACAGAGATGTACTGGTAAGTATCAACGGAACATCTGTAGATAGCACGACGCTCTATACCGAACTCGAAAAAGTAGGGGATTCCCCTATCTCACTTGGTTTTCTTCGGGATGGAACTGAAAAATCGTTTACAATTTCACCTGCGGAAAGATCCAAAAAGGATGAAGAAAATACTTTTTATGGCATTAGATGGACGACCTATCTAAGCGGAATGAGCTTAGATCGACCTCCGCTACCTGAGTTCAATTTCTTTTCTGCATTCTGGAAAGGGTGTGAAACCACTTGGCTTACTCTCACATCCATTACCAGAACATTAAAACAATTAATAGGTGGGGAAGTGTCTCCGAGATATCTTTCAGGTCCCATAGGTATTGCTGATGTGACAAGTCGAATGTTCGCAAGCGTTAGTGTATCCACTATTCTCTTTTTCATCGGTTTTATTAGCATAAATCTCGCAATAGTTAATCTTTTACCACTTCCAATTGCAGATGGAGGACACCTTCTATTTTTTGCTGTGGAAAAACTACGGGGACGTCCGTTGCCACTGAAAGCACAAGCAATAATTCAGCAAGTTAGTTTTGTCCTTATCATCGCACTGGCCTTATATATTACTTGGTTTGACAGCCTAACCCTATTTGATAAATTGCGAAACTAAACAATTGTAAGAGAAACCCATGGATAGCAGTGACCCGAGAGATGAATTACTACACATTGTAGCAACTGTGAGGGAATACGTGGTGGAACAACTTGAATTCGGTCTTTTTGAAGCAGAAATAAACGAATCAGAACCGGAACAGAAATACGCTGACTTAGACCTATCTGCACTTAACATAGATGCTCAAAGTTGTGTCAAATGTGGATTACATGAAGGACGCAATACTGTCGTTTTTGGTGTGGGTAACCCAAATGCTGACCTGATGTTTGTCGGTGAAGCACCCGGTGCGGATGAAGACAGACAGGGGGAACCTTTTGTCGGTAGAGCAGGAAAATTACTCACAGATATAATTAAGGCGATGGATTTTACGCGCGAGGACATCTACATCGCCAACGTGCTAAAATGTCGTCCGCCCGGTAACAGAAATCCTGCACCAGATGAAGTAGAAACTTGTAGTCCATACCTGTTAAGACAAATTACATTAATTCAACCGAAGGTGATTGTTGCACTTGGTAGTTTCGCAGCTAAAATGTTGCTTGATACAAATACAAGTATTTCTGCACTACGTGGAAAGTTTCATGAATATGCACTCACTACACATAGCGAGAATGCACCTGTAATTATGCCGACCTTTCATCCTGCATATCTGCTTAGGAACCAAACTGCCAAACGTGAAGTTTGGGAAGATATGCAACAGGTAATGGAATTTTTAAAAGGAAATTAACTCTTAAATTGTAACTTCTGTTGCCAGACGAAACCAACCGTTGATTGGAAAGAATAAGAAAATGAGTTACGCAAACGTTGCTTTCCCTATCGCAGTCAACCGACTGTTCACTTATTCTGTCCCTCCACACTTGGATACAATCGTACAACCCGGCATGCGGGTACTTACCTCTTTTCACGGAAATGCTCAGGAAGGTGTTGTGGTAGAACGAATTGATGAAACTGAATTATCTGTAGACAAGATCAAGAACATATCTGAATGCCTTGATGTTGTCCCAACATATTCTGAGGAATTACTGACACTCACCAAATGGATGTCAGACTACTACCTAACTTCATGGGGTAACGCACTCTTTTGTGCTGTACCTGCAGCAATACGGAATCAGAAGCAGAAACTGGTTCGATTGTGTCCTGAATACACTCCTCCGATAGGAAAAGTGCCAAAAAAGATAGTTGCTGTATTGGAAGCTGAGGGTGAACTAACACCGAATCAACTTGTTCGACGTCTTGGTGTGACCTATGCAAGTCTCCGTCCAAAAATTACTGCTCTTAAACAAAAAGGTGTGGTTGAAGAAATCGTCAGTCACAAACCTAAAGCTACATCCCAGTTTACAAATATCGCTGAATTGGCACTGCCACCTACTGAAATAAAGAATGAGATTGCCGAACTGATGACCGGTAGTGACGGATATGAAAAGTCGACTGATAGCCAGAAAAGTCGTGTCCCTCACGCAGCTGGAATAAAACATGCCGAAATTCTTCAAATTCTACTTGACGAAGGTATACCATTAACCATTTCAGAACTTACAAAACAGGTAAAAGCAAGTACTTCACTACTTCGCACTCTGGAAAGACGTGGTTTCATTAAAATCACACGTTCAGCAGCAATACGCAATCCGTTAAGTTACCAACCAGTTGCACCTACACAACCTTATGCGTTAAATCCTCCTCAATCAGAAGCATTATCGGCAATACTAAATGTACTTCAGTCCGAAGACGAATCAAAACACAATTTCCTTCTACATGGTGTAACTGGTAGCGGTAAAACGGAAGTTTATATGCAGGCTATTGCCCACGTTCTTGGAAAGGGAAAATCCGTTATCGTTCTTGTTCCAGAGATCTCACTAACACCACAAACGGCATCACGGTTTATAGGACGTTTTGGTGAACGTGTTGCTCTACTCCACAGTCGTCTAAGCGATGGTGAACGTTTTGACCAATGGCATCGTATCCAAAAAGGTGAGGCGGATATAGTCATAGGACCTCGTTCTGCCATCTTCGCACCGGTTAAACAACTCGGTATACTGATTATTGATGAGGAACATTCCGATTCGTATAAATCAGATACCGCTCCCCGTTATCATGCGCGGGAGGTAGCACAGAAGCGTTCGGAACTTTCCAACTGTCCATTAGTTCTTGGTAGTGCAACTCCATCACTTGAGAGTTTTTTTCACGCAAAAAATGACACATATAAACTACTAAAATTACCAAATCGCGTGATGGATAGAAAAATGCCTGAAGTTCATATTGTTGATATGAGAAATGAACTAAAAAAAGGCAACCGTACTATCTTCTCCGAACATCTCAGAAACGCTATTACAGAAAGGTTAGAAAAGCAAGAACAAACTATATTGTTTTTAAACAGACGTGGGTATTCAAAGTATGTATTCTGTCGTACTTGTGGGTATGTAGAGAGATGTTTGAATTGCTCAATTTCCTTGACCTTTCACTTTGAAACTAAGCAACTGGTTTGCCATCATTGTGGGCATAAGCGCGATACGCATCCTTCATGTCCTGACTGTAACGGAACTGTAATTGACTATTTTGGGCGTAAGGGATTCGGCACTGAAACTGTAGAATTGGAAGTGGTTAAATCGTATCCTAAGGCGAAGGTGCAGAGATTTGACGCTGATACGACTTCCCGAAAAAACGCACATCAACAAATATTGGAAGCATTTGAACGTCAGGAAATTGATATACTCATCGGTACCCAGATGGTCTCAAAAGGATTAGATTTTCCAAATGTAAGCTTAGTTGGGGTTGTTGTTGCGGATACTGCCTTGAATTTACCGGATTTCCGTGCGAGTGAACAAACTTTTAGTCTCCTCACACAAGTTGCCGGTCGTTCAGGACGCGCAGAAACTCCAGGAGAGGTAATCATTCAAACATATTTGCCAGACCACTACTGTATCACTGCTGTAAAACAACATGATTACATCGGTTTCTATGAAAAAGAGGTAAAAGAACGAAATACCTTACTATACCCTCCATATAGCCATGTCGCAACCCTTCTGCTCCGTGGTGAATATGAAAATGAAGTAAAAGATACTTCCCATGCTGTCCGTGAATATCTTGAAACTCTACAAACTGACCGGTTTCCAGAGGTAAAAATCTTAGGTCCAGCACCCGCGCCTCTTTCAAAAATAGATGGTAAGTATCGTTGGCGTTTCCTACTCCGATGTCAAAATGTAGATAAAATCTGTGAACTACTTCAACTTTTTAACGATGAACGTCCGAAAGAAATTAAATCGAACGTGATTGAGTTTGTTATAGATATTGATCCAACAAATACTTTGTAATCTTAACTAAACCATAAGTGTGAGGACAGACAATAACTTATCTGATCTGGTATTCCTCACACTATACATAAGGAATTATTTTATATGGGCAACAGGATATATGAGAAACTCGCTGATGAAGATTTGATAGGGAATAGTCCCATTCTTGTTTTTGCAGCGGATCCGCTGGCTTCAGCAGGAATAAAAGGTCTTGGACAAGTTCAACATCCAAAACCGCACTATCGCACTCATGCGGAATTTTTACAGCTGCAACGTGACCTCGTCGCAGGCGGACAACTTGACGGTCTTTTAATGACACCTGCAGATTCGGAAATACTTGCACTTGAAGAAAACCTATTTGAAAACACACCTATCACCCCTATTGTACGTATGAACTCGGAAACCGCTATTTGGAATCCTCGTTTCGGTGTATATACATCGCGTCCTTCTATGCCTTTTCAAACAGTGTTTCCAGAAGACATGCAACGGTATTGTGAATCACTAATCGGTCCTGCACTTGAATGTAGAGTCAACCTTGGATTATATTCTATTACACTCAATAACGATCCTATTG
The DNA here is from genome assembly GCA_026710795.1 of Candidatus Poribacteria bacterium. Lineage (GTDB taxonomy): Bacteria > Poribacteria > WGA-4E > WGA-4E > WGA-3G > MSPOR6. The sequence continues at coordinate 43,069 of JAPOQK010000095.1, read as the reverse complement.
TTGACGAAAGGATGCTGCATGCTTATGTGCAATTTGCGCATGTTGTAGGTGAGATTGAGGGTTTCGACCACCTATTAGAGGTATTTTTGCCAAATGTAAAATTGCCGGGAATGGACGAAGAAAAACGTGGGATGTACGTTGCCGATTCCATTGTTCGTACGATGAGTTATCTCCGCAAACACCAACGTCCTCGTTTTATCAAAACTGCTTACACAACATCGGAAGTTTGGACAGAACTTTGTCAATTTGATACGACTCTCGTAATAGGTGCATTGGGTGGAGCACGACAAAATGCGAGAAGCACCTTTGCTCTGGCACATAATGTCGTGCAGAATGGTGGACGTGCAATCCTATTTGGACGCACAATTTTTGGTGAAGATGATCCGATCAGTTTTGTGCAATGCCTACGTCGTGTGTTGGATGGTGAATCTGATCCGCAGTCTGCACATGCCGACTATCAGAAAAACCTTAGAACACAGTAATACTTAAGTGTTTATACAAACACACTTAAATAATGTCTGAACCAGAATTTTCAGTCTTGTAGGTTGGGTTGAGGGACGAAACCCAACCTATTTGCTTAATTGAGGACTGCATGTTGGGTTGAGGGACGAAACCCAACCTACAACACAGAAAATCCCCGTGAATGCCGAAAAGCCGCGTGTCCTTCTTCTCCTACCAACACGAACTTACCGCGCCACTGACTTCCTTGATGCCGCATTAAAACTTAATGTTGAGGTAGTTATAGCATCAGAAGAACCTGCAACCACTGCAGACCTATCACCAAAAGATACATTGGTACTGGACTTTCGCGATCCAACGACTGCAACAGAAATCATCACTGAATTTGCCAATACAAAGCCGATAGCAGCAATTGTGGGTGTAGACGATGATACCACAATTCTTGCCACTACTGCATCTGAAGCACTTGGACTTCCGCACAACCCAATATCCTCTGCAAAAGCAACACGTGATAAGTACCTTTTGCGGAAAACTCTTGCAAAACAAGGTGTGCCTGTTCCAACATACAAACGCATTTCTGTCCACGATGATATAACCGAAATAAGCAAACAAATAGATTTTCCATGTGTGATCAAACCGTTATCACTTTCTGCAAGCCGTGGTGTAATTAGAGCAAATAATCCAATTCAATTTAATCAGGCTTTCGAACGCATTACCAAACTCCTCCATTCCGTAAAGGAATCCAGAGAAACGGACTCTAATAATCAGAGGCTCCAACATCTTATCGTTGAGGATTACATCCCCGGTATAGAGGTGGCATTGGAGGGCATCCTATTAAATGGAGAACTCAAAACACTTGCTCTATTTGACAAACCTGATCCGCTTGAAGGACCATTTTTTGAGGAGACTTTATACATCACACCATCACGCTTGTCAATAGAGATTCAAGAAGAACTACATGCCGCAACAGTACAGGCTTCTGCTGCTCTTGGACTACAACACGGACCTGTGCATGCCGAATTACGATATAACGTAAATGGTGCACATCTGATTGAAATTGCAGCCCGAACAATTGGTGGACTCTGTTCACGCACATTGCGATTTGGTACTGGAATGTCATTGGAAGAGTTGGTTATCCGACAGGCAATTGGGCAGCCAATTGACACTTTCAGCAGAGAAAAGCAGGCAGCTGGTGTTATGATGATACCTGTTCCGAAGACTGGCATTTTGGGTAATGTGCGTGGCACGAAACAAGCGCGTAACATTAACGGTATAGAGGAAGTTAACATCACGATTCCAATTGGCGGAGTGGTAATACCTTTACCAGAAGGAGACAAATATCTTGGGTTCATTTTCGCCCGTGCGGATACACCAAAGGTAGTAGAGTCAGCATTACGTGAAGCGCATAAACTTATGGAATTTGTGATACTGTAGTGTAAGTATCATATCATTTGTAGATGAACTTAACAAATCGTAATTTTCATGGTATACTTGAAAACTACCATCTCTGCAGTAAACTACTACATTCGTGCAACATATTAGGATGGTAAAATGATGACGGTGAGTCAGTAGCGAGGGATCTATAATCATACATTATCAACAGCGAATTTTCTACTACACACAAAATGTTGATTTTTAAGCAAGATTTATTCAGAAATAAGGAGGATAATTTAATGCACATATCACCTATTTATAGGGAAATCATTGATTTCATAGCATCAGGAACAACCCCTCAAAATCTTATAGATTTTTGTCCTTCTGAAAAGGCAAAAGAACGAGTGGCGGAACTGATTCATCGTGAGAAAACAACCGGACTCTCATCTGATGAAACTGCAGAACTGGAGCACTGTCTACAGTTGGAACACCTGATGCGTCTTGCAAAATCCCGTGCGCGCCATTATATAAAAGGATGAGTAAAACCTATGTTTCCATTTCCTTAAGAAAGTTAGTCAAGACACGTGCTCAGAGGGTATGTGAATATTGTCTTATCCACGAAGAGAGTACATATTTCGGTTGTCAAGTGGATCACATCATTAGTGAAAAGCATGGTGGAGTCACTGAGGAACATAACCTTGCCTACGCGTGTACATATTGTAACCGAAACAAAGGTAGTGACATAGGTTCTATTGACTTGTTAACAGAACAATTTAGTCGTTTTTTTAATCCAAGAATTGACTTGTGGACCAATCATTTTAAATTAGATGGTGTAAGAATCAGTACTCTTACAACTATCGGTGAAGTTGCTGATCGTATATTGGGATTTAACCATATTGATCGATTGATAGAACGGCAGGAATTAGTGGATCTTGGTCAATATCCTTCATCCAATGCTCTTTTGTTGATTTCAAGAGAATAGAAAGGTTTTTTCTATCTTACTCCAGTTATACCGATAGCTTTGCGAACCTTTGCCATAATCGGAATAGCGAAATCACGTGCTTTCTCTGCACCATTCTCAAGGACTTTGTCCAATTCAGCACGATTTTCCATCAAGGCATTATACTCTTCCCGTTGTGTGGAAAAGGTAGATTCCAACAACTCGAAAAGTTCCTTTTTCATGTCCCCATAAGCGAGACCACCATCAAGATAAAGTTGTCGTTTAGCATCTGCTGATTCCTCATCCGCGAAATGCCGATAGATCGCAAAAACATTACATTCGTCAGGATTTTTCGGTTCTTCTGGACGTTTGGAATCTGTCACGATACGCATAACTTGTTTGCGAATTTGATTTGATGGAGCAAATATCGGAATGACATTATTATAACTTTTGCTCATTTTTCTGCCATCAAGTCCGGTGATTGTCATCACATCTTTCCGAATAACTGCTTCTGGAACGACCATTACCTCACGATAGGTCTTATTAAATAAAATTGCGACATCACGTGTAATTTCGAGGTGTTGTTTTTGGTCAAGTCCTACAGGAACCACGTGTGTTCCGTATAACAAAATATCTGCTGCCATTAACACAGGATAAGTATATAATCCTGTGTTTATGCCTTTATCCTCTTCGCGACCTGCGGAAATGTTGTCCTCTACTATAGTTTTGTATGCGTGTGCGCGGTTGAGCAAACCCTTTGCTGTAAAACAGGCTAACACCCACGCTAACTCAAATACTTCCGGTATATCTGATTGACGGTAAATTATTTCCTTATCAGGATTTAATCCCAATGCCAACCATGTTGCAGTCGCTTGATACGTCAATTCCTCTAATTCTTTTTGATTCTTCACGGTAGTAAGGGCATGGTAATCTGCTATGAAATAGAGTGCTTGATAGTCTTTCACGAGTTCAAGTGCAGGTTTTATCATACCGAGATAGTTACCTATGTGAGGCTGTCCGGTAGGTTTGATGCCAGTCAAAGTAATCTGTTTCAATTCTATTCTCCTATATATTATCTAAACCAATTATAACCTGCAGAAACGATGATGTCAACCAGACCTATTAACGACAACATTATCACCTATTTTTACACCTAAACACGCTTCAGCATTACCTGTATTTATGGCAATTTCTAACAATCCAAAACTATTGATTATTGCAAGAGGTTCACCGACTGCAGACTCAGCATAAGAACTATTTAGTTTCTTTAGACAGATGCTGTCAATTTTGATTTCAAATTTGATGTTATCTGCATGCTTACACAGTGCACCTGTATGAGTGTTATTTTGTGCTGAAGAAAACAAAAATGATGTAAGTACGTCTTCAGATATATTTGTTGTCAAATTACCAAAACTGTCTATTTTGATTATTTCACCTGTCAATATATCATTGTCACTTTTAACCGTAGGGATTGGAAGCTGAACAATATTCTGGATTGGAGTTCCAATCTGCGACAGTGACACACCACGTGATAAGTGCGCTGCTACAGGCGCAAATATATCCCTACCATGGAAAGTATTACTTACTTGTGGAAGATGGTATGTAGGATTTTCAATGATAACGGCATTGGGTTTATGATTATTTGTTTCGGTTTCTATATTCTGTAGTAGATAGGTCAACACGCCATTGTTAGGACAAACAAAAACTGCATTTTCAGTCTTACAAACTATCGCTTGTCGATTACTACCAACACCCGGATCAACTACGATGACATGAATAGTACCTTTCGGGAAGTACCGGTATGCTGCATTGATAGTAAAAGCAGCTTCGTGGATATTTTGATGGGAAACATCATGTGTAATATCAATGATCTGTGCTTGTGGATTAATGTTTAGGATGACACCTTTCATCACACCAACATACACGTCGCTTGTGCCGAAATCAGTTGTCAAGGTGATGATATGAGGGGTATTTACCATTATACAATGTTCGCAGTTAAGCGTTCTGTGACCTGATATCAGGAATGAAACAGCGCGCTTAAATAGCGCGCTAACAATAAGGAACTATAATACCTTATTTCAATGAACTACAAATTTCCCTGCATCCAAGCGAAACTTTTCCGTTGACCGGTACCGTCATTCTCTCTACCTTCATACTCACAACACCATACACCATCATAATCTGCTTCACGCAAACATTGAATTGCTTTGGCAAGATCAATTTCACCTTCACCGAGAGCTTCACCGCGATAATTCCCGCGCGAACCAGTGCCATCTTTCAGATGCGTATGTAGTGTCCAAGGGGCAATAATTTCATAGTACCTACCAACTGTCTCCAAATCATGTCCTGCCCAACGATAATTCATTGTGTCCATATTCGCACCGACATGTTTTAAACCCACTCGTTCAAACAGTTCAACTTGCAAATCACCATCGTTGGTAACCAAACCGTGGTTGTCCACTGCCAGATAAACATCATCCCGTTCAGCGAACTCAAGGCATCGCGACAAACATCCTGCCATCGCCTCAACCCAACGGTTTTCAGGTACAGAATCCTTCATTGATCCACCTTCTGTCCTAAGTACTGATGCCCCAAGGCGTTTTGCAAGTCCCGCGATACGTTCCATCCGTTCAACTTGTGCACGGATAGTATCCTCTTCTAACACAACAAAATCGTTTCCTGCTCCAAGCGCAGAAACCTTCAAACCGTAAGATTCAACCTGATCTCTAACAGCTTCCGCGTTTTTTTCTGGATCAGCAGTGTCCGATTTCCAGACATCCCCAACCGATAGTTCAACATATCCGAACCCTGTTTCACTTGTAAATTGTAGAAAGTCGTCAAGTGATTTACCTGCATAATTGTAATGAATTAGTCCAAGTTTTGACATGATTTAGTTTTGTCCCTTTCAAAAGAATCTCTTGAATTTCAAAAAGTTATTATGCTATAATACCTTTACTGAGAGAATACTGTCAAGCAGTTTTTGAAAATGATTAAATTACAATAGGAATAATAATGGAGAACTATAGTCCAATTACCGATCCTAAGTTACCTGCCATCTATGAAAAAGTAAAAACAGAAGAACGTCTCTCTTTTGAGGAGGGGGTAACGCTGTATGAAAGCACGGATATAACTGGGGTTGGTTTTATCGCGAACCATGCACGTAAACGTATAAATGGCAATGTTGCATTCTACAACATCAACCAACATATAGATTATTCAAATGTATGCATACTTCATGCCCGATGTCATTTTTGTGCCTTTGCTCGAAAAAACATGCAAACAGAAGGCGCGTGGGAGATGAGTGTTGATGAATTTTTAGATAAAGCCATGTATTCTATAGAGCATGGATGTACCGAAATTCATAGTGTAGGTGGCTTACACCCGAAATTGCCTTTTGATTATTATCTACAGATTATCCGTGGCCTCAAAGAACGGATGCCCGAAGTCCACCTAAAATTCTTTACAGCAGTCGAGATTCATCATTTTTCACGTATATTCAAAATGTCCATTAAGGAGGTATTGACACAACTCCGTGATGCAGGATTGGATTCACTTCCCGGTGGTGGTGCTGAAATTTTTGCTGAAGAGACGCGAGAAAAAATCTGCCCCGGCAAATTGAGTGCTGAGGGTTGGCTTGAAATCCACGACATTGCACATCGAATTGGTATCCCGACAAACGCGACGATGCTTTACGGACATCTTGAAACTAATGAGGACAGGGTTGACCACCTTATAAGACTACGGGAACAACAAGACAAGTCCGGTGGTTTTGTAACGTTTATCCCTCTTGCCTTTCATCCTGCTAACACGCGTATGGCATATCTGCCTTCTACCACAGGTTTAACCGATTTACGTAACATTGCTGTATCACGCCTGATGCTGGACAATATACCGCATATCAAAGTTTATTGGATTATGACTGGTTTGAAAACCGCACAAATTGCTCTAAGTTTCGGTTCAGATGATATTGATGGCACGGTAACAGAGGAAAAGATTACACACATGGCAGGAGCTGATACCCCGGAAGCGGTATCAGTAGAAGCCCTTACACGTCTTATCGAAGAAGCTGGTTATATTCCTGTAGAACGCGACACACTTTACAATGAAATCATTCGAGAGGGAATTAGGTGGATCAGAAAAGCTGCTTAAGAGTCGGAGCGGTGTCATTCTTAAATACTAAACCGCTTATTTACCCCTTTTTGAATGGACAAATTCAGACAGAAGAGATCGCACTAAGTGTCAAGGTTCCAAGCCGTCTTGCAACCCAATTAAGTAGTGCCGAATTGGATATCGGCTTAATCCCAATAGTTGAGTACTTTCGGTCAAACGCTAAAGGAGCAGGCTACCGTATCCTCCCTAATATGGCGATTGGATCTCGCGGTAGCGTCCTGAGTATCCAATTATTCAGTCGTGTTCCTATACAAGACATTCGGCAAATCGCATTAGATACAGGTTCACGTTCGTCAGTTGCACTATTAAAAATCTTACTCGCTGAAAAATATAAACTCAGTCCAACGTTTATACCTTGTGAACCTTCAATTGATCCTGCTTCCTCAGAAACTGACGCAGTATTACTCATTGGGGATGCAGCACTCAGAAATCTCGGTGCAACTCAATACAGTGCTGACCTTGGCACTGAATGGCATGAACTAACAGGTTTACCCTTTGTCTACGCTTGTTGGGTCACGAGACCAGACGTGTGTCTTGGGAATGTGCCGAAACTACTATTAGATGCTAAGACACTTGGGATCCAGCAAATACCAGAAATTGCACGTGTTGAAGCACCTAAACTCGGTTTCACCGAAGACCTCTGTAGAAGATACTTGCAACACCACATCCATTACGATTTGGATGAATCATTTATTGAAGGTCTTGAACTATTTTACAAACTTGCAATTAAACACAGACTTGTTGAGTCTGGACAAACCATAACCTTTGCAAACACAGAACTTACATAAAATTCGTATACAGCTATCACATTAATATACATTTTCAAAAGATCTGTATTCCTTATAAGGTAAAAAGAGATGAATACCAATGAAGAAAATACCACTGCTGATGATTTTACACAACAGTTTGAAGATTTTTTGAAGAGTTCTGGACTGCGTTTGACTCAGAAACGAATGGATGTGTTAAACCAAGTATTTGCGTACCCTGGACACTTTCAGACAGAAGATCTATTGGTACAGATGCGTCAAAATGGGTTCAACGTTTCACGTCCAACCATTTATCGGACACTTCCGTTGCTTGTCCAAAGTGGATTACTGACTGAATTCATTGACGCACAGAAAAACACTCGTTACGAGAGTATACATTCACTCAAAGAACATGCCCACCTTATCTGTCTTCGTTGCGGACAGATCGTTGAGTTTAAAGAACCACAGATTGATGCTCTACAAAAAGCGGTGTGTGAAGCGCACCAGTTTAAACCGGTACGCTTCCGTAATGAGATTATCGGACACTGTGCTGAATGTCTGGCTGAATTAGAAACAACTACCACTACCGATTCTTAAGGTTACCCCAAGTCGTTGTCAGTAAACCTTTCGGATTAACAGGTAAATTTGGGGTTGTTGCGTTATCATAGTCTTCATCTGTCGGTTCATAATCTAAGTCGCTTGACCATAGAAAGACATCATATTGGACTAAGATCGCACTCTGACGTGTATATATAATCATGACGTTTTCACCGTCTTGCAATTTATTGACGGTGCCGCCATCTGCCCCGAAAATGCCGGTTCGTACCCACGCCCAATTTGGAGTATTTTCTTCAAAAATAATTTCCACATTTTTCTGAAAATGCCCAGGTTTAGCCTTAGGGATTTCATCTCCATCGTCACCCAATACCCATAACCAATCTGATTGATTGTTTGGGTTAATAACCCGTCCGATAAACCGCCAATCTCCGGCTTCTCCGCCAGCATGGCTGATGTCAAAATTGTAGCGAAGCCATCCATCGCCACCGACATTTGTAACAATATCACCATAGGCACCTTCAGTCGGTTCTTTAGCATCTTCTGCTATGCCCAATTTGTATACATTTTCCGAATCACGTTCATCGAAGTGTTCGGCTTCAAACCAAATTTGTTTTCCGTTTCCGTATTCAGATATTTTGAACTCTTCCACAGCATAACTGATAATAGCACTCAGCATTAACAAGCAAAGAATCAGAGATACTACTAATTGATATTTTTTAATCATGAGAATTATCCTCCATAGACAATATGGATCAACCTGAACATAAGTTTTTTCACAGAGTAGCATAACAATGTTATATACACATCTAAGTTTAACAGAATAGTGAAATAGTTGCAACAATTATAGATGTTTATTTTTTAATTATTTTGCCTTCTTAAGATTATTTTAGAATTAACATCCTTCGAGTTGCAGTATAATCACCAGCAGTAAGGGTATAAAAATAGACACCACTTGCCACTGACTCACCAACATCATTCCTACCATTCCAATATACCGCACGCCTTCGACTCTGATATATCCCCGCAGCCTGATGTCCTAACGCCAATGTCCGAATAACCGATCCATTTATAGTGTAAATCGTCAAAGTAACCTCTGCAGGTTTCGACAGATGATATGGAATCCACGTCTCCGGATTGAAAGGGTTTGGATAGTTGGCAAGCAGTTCAGTCTTTTCAGGAAATAGTGATGCGAGTAGTCGTTGGAGGTTCTCTATGCCTTGTCGGAAGGCAGGCGATCCGTCATCTTCGACTTGTGCTTGTCTTATCCATGCTTGGACAATTGCGGGTGTCAGTTCCTCGTGACCTATTGCAGGTAAATTAGGTGCAGCAGAATCTATCGTTTCACCCATGTGTTGTGCCACAATGATAAGGTCTTGGATGTTAATCACCCCATCTCGATTTACATCTGTGCGCAAGTTAGCAGGTGTTCCGGCACCAAAATCCCTTGCTACGAGAATGAGATCCAGAATACTCACACGTCCATCCTGATTTACGTCCCAAGCAGGATATTCTCCCACAGTAATGGTAATGTTAGGATGAACAGTGGGAATAATGTCATCGGTAATAGAGATAAACTCAAAGTTTTCTAGTGTAACCTGAGTTTCACCGGCTGCTTTTGCCTTGAATGTCACTGACAGCAATGCACCTGTGCCACTACTACCATTTTCAGATATCCGTGTCGAAAATATAGTTAAAATATTCCCTGTAACGTTATCAATCGTACCGCCTTGGAAGAAGGTGTTTCCACCTTCTGACTTCAGAAAATCACCTTCGGTGACTTCAACCGCTTCAAGCACATTTGGGTCAAAGGTAATATCAGTTTGCCATCCTGCTAAATCGGTGATGTTTTCAGCGTTGAGGTCCAGCGTTAATGTATCGCCAGCGAGGAGGTTTGTCTCAGTTGCTGAAAACGAGATGCCGACACCAGGGGGTGCCACCGTATATTCTGTGTCTTCTTCAAAACCGAAAAAGAGAGACAACAGATCAATCCTCCACGGTTGACCAAGCTTCACCAAAAACACATTTTTTCCTTGTTGCAGTGTGATTGGAAAAAATGTTTGGTAATCATAAGCCCATGCTCCTGCGGAATAGTTTGCATCGTCTTCGTGAACTAACTTGCTATTATGATAGACTTTCCGAGGATGACTTGCACCTATGAATATTTTTGTTTGCTGTGTTCTCGGAGAATACAAAATAATAGAACCGTAGACAACAAAATTCTCGTCGTTACGAAATTCAATAGACTCTTGCGGGTCTAATAATCTTTCAAGGTTATCCACATTGCTCCATAAGCCATTAGCGTTATATGTCTCAAGCATTCCAGTGGACCATACACTTTCTCCTATAATAGTTCCCGCCGAGGCACCGAGGTTAGCGATCTGTTCTTCTGTAACCTTACTGTTGGATGCTATTGCTAAGTAGTCCGTAAGAAGGACGTTTTCGCCTTTTTCTGCTGGCAAGGTCAGCCACAACCAAGGTCCTGTAATTTTTGGACCGCCTTGGGGAAATCCTGGGTTGGCGTACCAGTTGAATACTTCTATAGTCTCGCGTATGCGATCCAAAGGTGAGAAGTCAGAGATGTTATTCACCTGAAGTTCTAACCTTTTTAAGTTAGGTAAAGATGCAAGCGGCGAGACATCTACGATACGGTTTTCATTAAGTATCAGCGTTTCCAAATTAACTAAACCTGCTAAGGGAGTTAGATTCGAAATTTCAGTATGGAATAGATCAAGATGTCTTAACTCTGTTAATCCCGACAAAGGTGAAAAGTCAGAGATATTATTGGTATGTGGAAAACCGAGCCATCTCAGTTTTGTTAAGTCTTTTAAAGGGTATAGGTCGGTTGCTTTGCAGTCATATAAGAGCAATCTTGTTAAGTTTGTCAATCCTGCCAGGGGTGAGAGGTCGGAAATTTCAGAATGTATGGTGTCTAACTTTTTCAGATTTTTCAAGCCTGCCAATGGAGCGAGATTTGATATACGGGTATGTGCGACATCTATTTTTTCAAGATTGATCAAGGACGCGAGGGGTGAAAGGTCGGCTACTTCAGTGTCATGAAGCCATATTTGGCGCAATTTTGTCAAAGAGGCAAGAGGTGAAAGATCCGATATTGGATTATGACCAATTCTTATTTCTGTCAGATTCGTTGCAGACTCAAGTCCTGTTAAATCCTCAATGTCTCTGTTACTTGCTCTTAGGGTTGTTAATGTTACCATCTCATCAAAAGTAATTGATATAACCCCTGTATCCTCTTTGCCGAGTGCATCGGCTATTGCTGCGCGTAAGTTTCTGTCGTTAATATCAACACGTCCAGCAATTATATTTGTCGTTTTAGAAATTTCTGCTAATGGTGAGAAGTCAGATATAGGATTGTCTAATAGTTTTAACCATTTCAAATTTGTTAATCTTGCTAATGGCGATACATCTGATATGCTATTCCGTTCAAGATTTAACCGCTCTAAACCGGTGAAGTTCTCTATAATAGTTAGATCTGTGATTCCACAATTAATAACCCATAGTTCTTTCAAATTCTTTGATTCTGCTAAAGGAGACAGATCCGGTAGGTTTTCACCCGATCCCCAAAATTCGAATCTTTCCAAAGTATCAATTCTTGCAATAAGGGACAAATCGGGTTTTCCTTCACCGCGAATATCTGCATGTTTCAATTTTGGTAAGTTTGCTAAGGGTGACAAATCAGGGATAGGTTTACCAGCACCCCATAGAAAAAACCTTTCTAAGTTAGTTAATTCTGCTATTGGTGAAAAGTCAGTGGTATCTTCAACATTAAACCGAATTCCATTAAGTCTTTTCAAATTTGCAAGTGGTGAGAGGTCTGTGATTGGATTATTAGTCATAGACAGCCAATATAAGTTTGTTAGTCCTGCTATTGGTGAAATATCAGAAATCTCATTATCATATATTTCAAGACCACCAATGTCAACTAGATCAGTGATTGATGAGATGTCTGAAATATTGTTACCCTGCACACGTAGATTCCCTAGTTTGGTTAAACCAGCAAGAGGTGATATATCCGAGACCAAATTGCGTCTTATTTCAAAATAGGTTAAATTTATTGCAAATTCAACACCTGTTAAATCCTGAATGCCTTTGTCATTCGCAACAAATCTCGTCAAACTTTCCATATCCTCTACCGTAATCTCGTCACCTGCTGCTTTACCGAGTGCTTCTGCGATAGCGGCGCGGAGGTTTACATCAGGAATGTAGACACCAGCACCAGAAATAATTTCTGGTCGTTCCACAACCGGTGGTAGAATGCTATCAAGAGAATCCAACGCAGCAATCACATCGTGAAAAGTTGATGTCCATGCGTCTCGTTTGATGGCACCGTTTTCTAACACCAGTGCCCCTAATAAGTTTTGTAAACTCACATTCTTACTAATATTTTCAAGGAATACATCTGTCTCTAACCCAACCGCAGACGCAGCGTGTGCAGCACTGAGAGGTCCTTGAAACGCTTCATGGAAACGTTGTATCGGTTCAATTCCACCGAACACACCACCTGCCGCTTCAAGTGCTTCCCTGTAACGCTGCGTATCCTCGTCAACGAGGTCATCCATTACCGTTTTTTCTACATATAGGTCTAACGCACGCGCTTTGTTAAAAGGTGGGTTATCTGCCTGTTCAACAACAGCACGCACTTCGTCTTCAAATGTCTTCATTCCTTCTGTATGGCACCCGATACACGAAAGCCCGTTACGGACGGCAGGATCACTCGCAGCAGGATTAGAAACGATGTCTGTCGGTGCTACATCAAGCCGGTTCCCGTTACTATCTACCAAAAAATACGCTTGTAATCCATTCGGTAAGTTGAAGATAATTTCGCCACCATCGTGTGTAAAATTAAGCGGATGGGTAAAAATATTCTGTGATTCCGCACTCCCAGCAAAGTCGTAGCTTTTCCAATACGCACCATACGAGGACGTATGCCGTTCAACAACCCGGTTGTGTCTTGAAACCCCTGAATCGTTAAACCCTGCACGCCAAACACGTTCTCCCGGCGCATTTTGTAGGTTTGCAGCAACAAACACTTTAAGTTCATCCTCTAATTCTCGGTCTGTTGTGGGTAGTGCAAGAATGTCATGATAGAGTGGTGGTAATGATGCAGTCGCAAGAAACCAGTCCACATGAACAAACGGCACCTCACAGTTCATCTCTTGCTGTAAGGTCGTCAGTTTTTCATGGAGATGTGTCTGTGATGGTGCATCATACGACATTTTGTAGGGATATACTTGCTCAATCTGTGTCCACGCATCGTTTCGGACATCCCATTCATAGTCGCGTAGGTCAACATAGTAAACGGTTTCTTCAATATCAATGGACAGCGGTTTAATAACTTCACGTCCCCAAGATAGACTATTAATCAGTTTTGAAAGTGCACGTCGATATGCATTTAGTGCTTCAGTCGTCTCACCTGCGTTATAGAGATGTGTTAGCGTAAAATAGCGTGCAAACGATCTCTCTTGTGGTGTAAGAGTATTGACGTGGTTCTCAATCGTTTCAAGCATAGTATCAGTTGTTATGAAACTGGGATTTGTTCTTTGAACGGCATCCCAATCAGGAGCACCTGCCAAAATCCATTGACGAATCGTTTCAATTGATTCAGCATCAAGTGCAGGTTGTCCGAGAGGCATCCGTTTAGCTACATCAGTTTCTATGAGTCGTTGATAGAATATGGAACCTTCTGGATCTCCAGGAAGGACTTTTCCATCATCAATGAGTTCTGTGTGTTCTATGATAAGTGCCTCTGTATAAGCACCGTTCTCCCCGTGGCATATCAGGCACGACTGCTCAAATATTGCATAAGCTTCTTGTGCCAGATTCTGTTGTGCATCAACAATACCGACAGAAATTAATATCAACAGACAACTGATTATTATGTAATTAAACAGGTTTTTCATTGTTTCCCTCAACCTACATATTATTTTAATTTAGTTTTATATATTATTCTTGTAAGTATATACTACTATTGGTTTAAAGTCAATATACACCTTGAAAATAATAGGGTTGTTTAGTTTTCGGATTTTTCGGATATATTTTTCACAATTCAATATAATCTCTTGTAGGTCATATAGAGAGAAGCGAAATCTATACCTGTTAATTTTGCGTTACATTGTTTATCAATATGTGCTATAAATTGTGACCTTTTGCACGTCACTGTGACGTTTTAAATCCAGTCAGGATAAGGAATGTGACGCGAATTTTGCTTTTTTTTATTTGCTCCTTTTTGGTCTTTTTTCTCTTGACCTACCTTCACATTTTGAAAGAAATGAAACTTAGAAAACACATATACAGTCCTTTAGACACAAAAACCGAGTACTACACACTTGGTGAATTTGTATTTATACTTCCTTCTAACGTATTTGAACTCGTGTCACAGATACAATGCTATATTCTAAACAAATGTTAATTATATAGAATCTTTTTGTGTATGTCAAATTAAAAAGTGAAATGTTTTATTGGATATATATTGGTATTTTATAGGAATATTAAATTGTGTTTGTCTGAACCAGGATTTACAGGATTGTGAGTTTGGTATCCAGTGTTCCATTGTGACAAAATCTGATCAAAACTCTAAAACTAAATAATCCTGATTGAAATAGTCTTTTACTTGACAATCAAATAGGATATTTGTTAATATATCAATTAGAATTGGAGAGAAGAGATTAAAACCGTTAGTTGCTGAATTAGATTAATAAAATACACACTTATAATACATCCCAAGGAGTAATCATGTTACATAAATTTTCCCTATTCCTTTCACTTGCTTGTTTTGTGGTAAGTATGGCTGGATGTAGTGCCCTACTTTCACCTCAAGAATGGAGCGAAAACTACGCGCTACTCGACGGTGTTCAAGCAAGCAGCATGCAAATGATTGACGGTGATATCAATACCGTCGGTGAAATAAGTTCCGCAAAAAAAGCCAATACTCGCGTTGGTTCAGGTCCTGCTCCGGAAATCATCGTCAGTTTACCTGAAAAAAAGATCGTCCGTAGAATCGTTATCCACTCAGATAACATAAAGAAATTTAAACTCTATGCGGATAAAGGTGGAAGTAGACTATCCGGAACGGACTGGCAGATGATTAAAGAGGTCCAGAGTGTTAGGTCCAATCCCATCGTTATACCCGTGTTATACTCCTATCCTACAGACCAAATTCGTATCACTGTTTTAGGAACAACGGACGATGCAGCTTTGACACGTAGGGAAAAGACAAGTGGAATCGGTGCTACCGTGGTTAGTTCGGGAAGTACGTGATGCTCTACAACAGGAGGGGCAGTTCGCCTCCGAGCACCTGCAAAAGTTCGTGAAATTGAAATCTACGGGTACAAAACTACCAAACCAACTAAAGATGACCCAATTGATGATCCACAGGAAGAGGAAAGTGAACTATTGTTCTTTTAGTTTGTGTTCATTGGTAGCATATCGTGTAAAGTGTCCTATCACGGTGTATACTAAAAGAATAATCTAAATGAATGTTCAGTTTTGATCCATGTCATGAAATACTTTGCATACGGATCGAATCTCAATATCAAACAGATGCAATGGCGATGTCCGACCGCGGTTCCCCTTGGCGCGTTCACATTGCAGGGGTATCAACTTGTTTTCAGGTTCTATGCTGATATTATTCCAGTTTCTGGCAAATCTGTAAAAGGGGGTCTCTGGGAAATCTCTGAAGATGATGAAAATGCTCTGGACAGATATGAGGGTTATCCGTCCCTTTATGGAAAATATTATGTGGATGACATCATGTTTTACCGTATGCGAGAGGATGCCTACGACTTAGAAATGCCAGCACTTGGTTATCTTGAAGGGATGATTGAAGGAATGGAAAACTTTGGCTTCTCTCCACTGGAAGATTTGAATAATAACCTCGGAAATTCATCAACTCAAGACCTAATCACAAAAGGGGATCTGCTTCAGCATGCAATGCGTTTAATTGCTGAGGCGATGGATATAGAACTTTAGAACAATGAAGTGATTGCTTTTTTCTCATAACATCTTAATACTTTCAAACAGAAAAGCCATTGCACCAAAGCAATGGCTTTCTAAATTATGTAGATGTGTGTCAATCTAAAGTATCGTCAATTCATCTTCCTCTCCACTCTGTATAACTACTTTTTCTAATTCCACTGCGACTGTTCCAAATGCCGACGATTGTGGTGATTCTGGATTTCCGGCTACGATGGGAACACCAAGATCTCCAGCGGTGCATACTTCAGCATCAAGAGGAATTTGACCTAAAAATGCTACACCGAATCGTTCACTCGTATTTTTACCACCATCAGCACTGAAAATCTCAGTTTTTTCATTGCAGTGTGGACAGAGGAAGTAACTCATATTTTCTATGATACCCAAAATGGGTACACCGAGACGTTCAAACATAGCAACACCACGTCGCACATCTGCCAGAGCGACATCCTGTGGTGTTGTAACAATCACCGTCCCTGTAAGTGGAATAGCTTGCGTTAAGGTAAGTGCGACATCTCCAGTACCTGGTGGGAGATCTATGATGAGGTAATCCAAATCACCCCATTCTACATCAGTGAGAAATTGGCGGATAGCACTATGTAACATCGGTCCGCGCCAGATCATCGCCTGTTGTTCAGGCACCATAAATCCAATTGACATTAGTTTTATGTCATGCCGCACCAAAGGGATTAGTTTCCGTTCCGGACTAGTTACAGGTTTTTCCTGTATTCCCATCATTGTAGGAATGCTAGGTCCATAAGCATCAGCGTCCATCAATCCGACTGCTGCTCCATTTTTCGCTAACGAGATTGCTAAATTCGTAGCAACGGTTGACTTACCGACTCCTCCTTTTCCACTTGCAACTGCTATTTTATACTTTATATTTGGTAGCGTAATGTTCTGTTGCGGGACTTGTTGCTGTGGGGTTTGCTGTTGCGGTGTTTGCTGTTGCGGACGTTTTCCAGAAATCTCATTACCACTGATTACTTGTAGTTCAGGGTGGGGTTTTGCTGCGGGTTTAGTCTCTTCTATGTTTTTGTCACCCTTTTTAAAAAACTTCAATTTCTTTACTCCTCCTCCACAATGTCTTTACATAATAATGCCATGTAAATTTGTGAATTGCCAATCTTTTTGCTAAATTAAGCGGTATTTCTGTAAATTGTAATACTTTCCTCATTCAGAAGTAATTACTTCAAACATAGGTGTTATATAAGTGCAGTGCTTGTATAAAGCAACTACGGATTTCCGTGTCTATCTGTTGTTTCTAACCAAAATTATCAATGAACAGAAACATAGCGTAATTATTGTGCATTATATAGACTGTAGGAACACAACCTGTTGGAACCATTTCTGTTTCCCTTTTTTGTATAAATCTTGTATAATTACCAACAAATTTCTATATCTGAAAGGAAATATAATGAATATATTGATGTTACGTCATTCTGCTGGTTTTGAGCATAGTTACTTACCGAATGCCGAAGTAGCACTCAAAGAGATCGGTGCTGCAAATGGTTGGAGAGTTACGACAACTCACCGTTGTGACCGTATCACAGAAGACAATTTAGCTAAACACGATGTTGTCGCCTTTGCAACAACCGGTAATTTACCATTTGATGATTCCCAAAAAGATGCATTGCTCAATTTTGTACGTAATGGAAAAGGTTTCTTTGGTATCCACAATGCTACCGATACCTGTTACGATTGGCCAGAATTTGGTGAAATGATTGGTGGTTATTTCAATGGACATCCGTGGCACGAAGAGGTCAATGTTATCGTAGAGGATACTGACCATCCCTCTACCCGTATGCTCGGAGAAAACTTCAAGGTTGTTGATGAAATATACACGTTCAAGAATTGGTCACGCGAGAATACACACGTGTTAATGCGATTGGATAACGATTCCATTGATGTTTCACGCGGTAACCGTGATGACAATGATTATGCTCTCGGTTGGTGTCATACCTACGGTAAGGGGCGTGTTATGTATACTGCGCTTGGTCACCCTGACGTTCTCTGGAGTCAACCGTGGTTCCACGAACACATTACCGGATGCCTAAAATGGACAGGTGGTTTAGAAGATTAACCTTAGTAATAATGTGGGTTCTGTATTTGTAGCGTAAACTTTTAGTTTGCGCATTATATGACACAATCTAACAGATTGTGCTACAAAATATCTGCAGATTCTATAAAATACACTTTTTGAGTTTCAGCCGACTTGATTTATGGAACTCACGTTAGTAATATTTCTCCAATTATTGTAAAGGCAGGTCTCTGAACCTGCCATATTATTTATTACATCATACACAAACCACAATGTCCAATCGTCACATTTAGATATACTTTAGTTTGATATAACACCCGTTGCGCGTAAAAGTGTTTCCTGGACCAACAGTTCATGTTCCACAGGTCTATCAGGTTGTTGCGTGCCTGCGATTGTCGCCAAAAACGCATCCAGCTCCAGTTCATATAACCGTTGTCGACTCTCACCATCTATTTTGACAATCTGTTCCCCTTGTGCATAGCCATCCTTAGCACTTTGTAAGCAGAGACGAATCGTATGTCCCGGTTCAAACGGTTCAACGATGATAGCACTTCCTTCGGTGCCGTACACCTCAAACCGTCGTGCCATTGGACGCGGTTCCAAAGCTGAAATTGTGATAAACGCCATCCCTTTCTCAAATTCATAGACAGTAAGAGTATTATCTTTGAAAGGTTCAACTGATCCACCATCGTTGCGTAGAAAACTGGTGACCTTTTCAGGTCTCCCCATCATCCAGACAATTTGATCCAACACATGTCCACCTAAATCGAAGAAGATACCACCGATGTGTTGACTAATCCGTGTCCTTGCCTCCTTAGATATATTTGTTGACATGTGTGCACGAACTGAAAACACGTTCCCCAAAAATCCAGATCTTGCCCAGTCGGTCACTTGCTTAAAACTGGAATGATACCTTAGCATATACCCCATCTGAACCAATAAAGACTTTTCTTGTGCCGTCTTGATGACGTTTTGCCACTGTTGCCAGTTTTCCCCTGCGGGTTTGTCATACCATACGTGTTTGCCAGCGTTTACAATATCCTCTGTCTGATTTAGGCTTTCGGCATTGTCTCCTTCAGAAGCAATAGCAACGATTGAGTCGTCATCTAACATCTCAGATGCATCATTATACCAACGCACATCGTAAGACCAACTGCCATTTTCTTGATGTTTTGCACGTCGTTCTTCATCAGGTTCATATACACCTACTACCTCAACATCTGGGTTACCAAGCATTGCCTGTAGTTTTCCGCGAGCGTGTCCGTGTTTCGTCCCGTATTGTGCCATTCGAATTTTTGCCATATTGTCCTCCTCAGTCATTGAATTATCGTTTGTCTATTTTACAGATTCCAAACCTATTGTCAAGTATTGTTGCTAATTTCTTAATGTTTGAATTTGACAATTCCACCTTTTTGTATTACAATTTCTGCTACATTAATTTTAGGAGCAATTCATGAAACAGATAGATGGCGGGATAACTGCTGTTCCGGGTGTGCAGGCATCAGGTATACACACAGGTATAAAAAAAGTTAATACGAAAGATTTAGCATTGATAGTTACTGATGTACCAGCAACTGCGGCGGGTGTCTTCACCAAAAACAGTGTCACTGCTGCCCCCGTTTTAGTTTGTCGCAAACATCTCAGCGATCCAACAGTACAAGCAATTGTAATCAATAGTGGAAATGCTAATGCCTGTACTGGTGAAAATGGTATGGTAAACGCTCATCGGATGGCGACAGTAACCGCTGATCTACTTGACATAGCAGAACAAGAAGTGCTCGTATCTTCAACAGGTGTTATTGGGCAACAATTACCGATGGATAAAATTGAGAACGGAATTGGTCTTGCTATCAATTCACTGAGTGTTGATGGTGGAGATGATGCTGCTGAGGCAATTATGACTACGGATACGCACCAGAAGTCCGCTGCTGTGGAAATAGAGATCGGAGGAAAAACTGTGACTATCGGTGGAATCGCCAAGGGATCTGGAATGATTGCTCCTAACATGGCGACAATGCTGTCCTATCTAACAACGGATGTTCGTATCAATAGTGAAGTGCTCCAATCTGCATTGACCCAAGTTGTAGATAACACTTATAACTTGCTGACCGTTGATACTGACCGCAGCACAAACGATACTGTTATCATTCTGGCAACAGGAGGCGCAGGAAATGCTAAAATAGTTACTTCCAGTGGTGAGGATTATGAAGCATTTTGCGAGGGATTGCAGTTTGTTTGTACAGAATTGGTGAAGATGTTAGCGCGGGATGGAGAAGGGGCAACTAAACTCGTTGAAGTTGTAATCAAACGTGCAAAGGATAGAATTGATGCGGAAAAAGCTGCACGCGCAGTTGCGGAATCTCCGCTCGTAAAAACAGCCGTATTTGCTAACGATGCAAATTGGGGACGGATAATGATGGCTATTGGGAAATCTGGTGCCGAATTTGACCCTTACCAAGTTGATGTTTTACTCGGAGATTATCTACTTGTCCAAAACGGAATGGATTCAGGATACGACGAGAAGAAAGCCACACAGTTGTTTGACAACGATCCTGTGCGGATTACAATTGACCTACGCGCTGGTGATTCTGAAATCACGATGTGGACCTGCGATTATTCTTACGATTACATCCGTATAAATGCCGATTATCGCACATAATCAAATTTCAACCACGTTAATATGGCAGATTCAGATTTGTAGTCTCTTCAGTTGAGGAGTGTTCGAAGGGGTTTATCCTGTAGGCTGGTTAGAACAAAGCGACACTTATGGGATAGCATACTCAATTCAAATTATGGACTGAATGCATAAGCGTTGAATAATTTGGATAATTGTGGATCACAATATATTTCTAATCATCTGGAAGTGTATACACACCTCGTCGAACCTTTACTATATCACCAATATCTATAAGTCGTTTGAGTTCATTTCTAACGGAAGTTGGATGTCCTTCAATTGCTGTTATCAGTTCACTCGTCTTTTTGTGCCCCTCGGCAAGGAGAGATAATATTTGTTCTCGGAATGAAATACGTATAATCATCCCTCCCCTGAGTTTGTTCAATATTCGGTTTGCATGAACTTTTGAACATCCCATAACTTGTTGTACCTTATCTCTCCCAGATTCAGCAGTTAAATTGGATCTTTCCTTTTCATAGTGCTCGCGTGTGGCTATGGTTTCAGCCAGTTTGTCTAATCCACCAGCAATCTCAAAATCTTCCCAATCAAAAAGCAGCGTTTCAGGTCTATCGGTGATGTCGGACAGAGGTGTACCCGTAAGTAAAACGACTGTTTTGTTCGATAATCGGTCCAGTCCTACTTGACCAATATGATGTTTGAGCAATCCACTTACATTTTGTTGATATATAGATAAGACACGTTCATCTTTATAATTTCCGATTTCTGCTTCTCCCTCATAACAAAGAGGTTTGTCGCTGTTTCCATACAAAATCTGTGCATTTCTCCACGTGACACCCGGTGACAAATATGGCGTGCCAACTATCCAAATAATATCTGCTGATTCAAGAGTGCTTTTTATGAGATCTAACATTTTAAAATTTGTAACGAGGCATACATTCTCTTGTGATTCAATATGCTTCAAATGTTTACATGTTGGGGCACTTGAGATGATAGCGTGTTTAAGGTTTGGGTTCCTTACAATTTCTGCTTGAATACCAAGAAAAAAGCGTTTCCCAATTTCAGACAAACCGAGTACGTCCCAATCAGTATTATAGTTTAAAATTGTTTGGCGTGGATAGATATCTGACTGAAGCTGAAACACACGATTCCCTGGTATCCATCTGTTTGGTATGATGTGATGGAATTCAATCTCTTCATCTGGGATTGCTCTTTGGAAATCTCTCTCTGATAAAGTTGATGACATGAACATTAACCGTGTGACTTTGGGATGCAAGACAGGTGGTACCCAGAATCTCAGTTTGTTATGATCCCATATCATTGGTGCATCGGCATCCCTCTTGTAATATGCGAAAAAACGTTTGATCTGATGCCAAAACGTCCAATTGGGATTTCGATAGGCTCTCGGCAATTCTCCGATTTTTTCTACGGTGGATATATCTAAGATACCCAATTCAATGGCTTGTGTGATTGACATTGGAATTTTTAGGTTCTTGTTAACAACAAAGTCTTGGAGTGGGAAAACCTGTTTATTTAGTTCAATAAGTCTGTTTGCCGTATTTTCGTCAAGTGGAATAAATGCAGAAGTTTCCCCTTCAAACTCAATGGAATAATGTGCTAATGTATTTCCTGTTACATCATCAATAAACTCTCGTGGTACCACTTTACCAGATATATTGACTAAGCACATCTGTTGGATAAGATCTTCTTCCTGCTGCTCAAATGCTTGAATTACTGCACGAACACATCTAACAGGATTGCTATTTGGCACATCACTTGTTTGTAACGCATTCAATAACGCAATCGCAAAATTACCTAATGCATTTCCTTTCCATCTCTTTTCCCATATTTCCAATGAGGATTTTGATATTTTACATTTAAGAAAAAGTTGTGAATTATCTGCTACATCAATGATACACAACCTATCTGAACCACCCGATTGATCAAGGAATTCATCTACAATGTCTGAGAAAGTGGGGTTGAGAAAAAGTTTTGCTGGACTCGATATTTGCGCCTTTGCGCTGTTTAACCTATCTTTTTGCGACAAATAGCCTTGCAGTTGACATTCTGTTAGGACCGGACACTTCGGACATATACTATCATCTGGATTCCCGCCCATTTGCTCAAGTTTAGAACAACGTTCCAAATCTTCACAAACATTCCCGCGTTGAAAGGGAGTCGCCATTCGTTCCGCTACAGGTATACCCACCACTTGTTCCCACATATAACTCCGAGGTTTCCTATGAATAACCGATTGCAAACCTCGTTTTTGAAATTCTTGTTCAGTATCTTTGGCGGTCACAGTATTACTTGCTAAACTAATCATCCCTTCCTTGAGAAGATAGCATCCTGCGGCATAAGTCTTTCCTGCCCCAGTTTCTGCAATAAGTCCAAGAATCCGCGCGTTTTGTTTGAATGCTTGCTGCATGTGAGTGAAACTTTCCTCGCGTGAATTATAGATTCTATTGTTAGATTCAGACTTGTTCAGTACAGATGATGGACGTTTTATTGACAACGGACTTAGATCCCCCGCACGGATAGCCAATACCTTATCTGTTACAGGTAGTCCTGTTCCCTGCAAATGCGACAAAATACCAGTGTCGTCCCAGACATCTGTTATAGGTGTCGCGTCCATCGGAATCCCAGCATTAGGAGTAACTGCCTCTACCCACACAATCCCTTCATCTTCCCATAATAACACGTGACAATCAATGATCTTGCTATCCGGAAGAGTCCAGTGGTAAACGTTGTCTTCTTCTCGTAAATATAAAAATCCTCGCTTAACAAATGCCTGTATTGCAAGATTGAGATTTAATGATCTATAGTATGCATTTACAATAGGATTAGCTTGAGGTGGTGCTTCCGATGTATCTTCTCCCAACGGTGCTGGTTCGTGAAGTAAATCACGAAGAGGATCAATTGCATCAAAAAGCACTTCCTTTGATATGATTGGGGGATGTAACAGGTTTCCAATCAATATCTCATAACGCGCATCCCACTGGCTATAACCTGCATCCGCAAGGATTTCAAGGCATACATCACGATGGTATGGCTCTTCTGAGGTAGGAGTATGTTTATAGATATATTGCTTCGCGTCCTTATCTTTCGGATGGAGATAATTCGGTATTCTGCAAGAAAAGCGGAGACCACCGAATTTTGATATAGTCAATAAGGGGTTAGCAACAGCATTGACGAGTGCCTTAACGCAGGTATAAACAGCGTCTGGGGCAGCACATATAGTTTCATAAGTTATATCAATGTCGTGCCATAACGCGTTATTGTGTTTTGAAGGTGTACCAGTATATATTTGTATTCCCCACGATTTGTGCCATAAAGATGATTCCCAATCATTTATACTTTGTCGTTTCAAAAAGCGTTGACCCTCGAAAAACTTCGGACCGCGGTCGTGATAAGGGGCACGTCCTATTGGCATAAAGGAAATGTCCGCTAATTCAAGTTCATAGAGTCTTATTAGATATTTGTACGCACATTGGACAGTAAAATGGTAAGGGAGGCCTTTATATAGGGCAGGGGTTACTTTTGTTTTACGCTGTCTAAGCGGATTCTTGTGCCGACTATGACAACGTTCAATAAGATTTTCCAAGCATTTCATAACAGTAAAGTTTGGTATGAATGAACAAAATATGTTGGTTTAAGACTTCTGGGTTAAGGAAATTATACATCTATAACTTATATAGATTAGTGTATCATGAATAATACTCCTTTGTCAATATTGTAAAAACTCCTTAGCAATTCAATTCTCGTGTAGTTTAATTTCTTACTCACAGTCTCTCTGCTTTAGGTGGAATTGCTCTATCCTTACTTTAAAACGAGAAGGGAAAAAGATAAAAAATTGATTGGTTCAGAGCATACGGTTCATTACGCATGACGAAAACCTGTTTCTGTCCTATGCCAATTCTGTCCTTGGTCAGGATGCCGAAAAGGTATATTTCTACCTAATAACTGTTTCAGAACATCACTTTCACCTGCTAATGCATCATCTGTCAACTGCCGAGGCATATCCTCTTGAGGATAGATAACAGAACGATTATACATACCGAGTAACCCGACACGCGGGGAATCAGTTGTATTCGGAAGACATTGATGCCAAATTGCCCCGTTAGTAAATAGAATAGAACCTTTCGGAGCGATTGCAACACTCATCTCAAGCCCTTCGGCTTCTCCCAGTTCGGGTCGTCGGAGGGTTTTGTGTGACTCAGCAATGCAGGCAGTTGCACCGTTTTCTGCGGTAAATTCGTCTAACATCCACACCGTTTGTCCCGTTAGAGAACCTGATGGAAACGGTGATTGCATTGCCCAATATGGGTAATCAATATGCCAACCGCCAGCAGGGGCACCCGGTCCTACGATATTCGCGGTAAACGTGGAGGCAATCATATCCTCTCCGAGCATCCGTTTCCACACTGCCACCACGGTCGGATGTTGAATAAATCTTCGGAAAATAGGTGATTTTCCAACAATAGCCCAGACGCGCCGTATTTTACTATCACCATAACTATGGTCATATCCGTTAGCAATATCTTCATCAACCATTTTCCATATTGCTTCGCGTGCTTCGTCTGCCTCTTCAGCGGAAATTACATTCTCAATGATATGAAACCCAACTTCGCGTAAATCATGTTCAACAAGATCAAGTCTTTCTGAGTTTAACGCTGATTTTATCTGCATTATGTATTTGCCTCTCTGTTAACGTATACGCGGTAGATTTTGGATTGTTTCTATTATCCTATCTTCTAAATTATCGGAATCACTGTCTGGCACACGATTGTGTTTATCCATCCAAGCAATGTTATCCGAAACACTTTCGGTTACTGAAATTCGCGGATTGAATTCTGGTAAGGCTGCTGCAAGTTTCTCGTAGCTATAGATCTGTGTATGTCCGAAGTTACCTCGTAAACCACTAAACCGTTCCGGTGCCATAGCGATAAGCGTTTCTTGGGACACATGCACAATTTCTATGTCAACACCGAGTGCTTCTGCAGCAGCACGGTGCCATTCATCCCAGGTCCGTGCCTGCGGATGAACAAGATTGTATATTTCCCCAAAACATTCAGACTTACCGAGTATTCCTGCAAACGCATCTCCAGCATCACGTGATGCAAGGAATTGAAAATAATTCAATCCATCTCCAGCAGAGAGGATTGGCTTCCCTTTTCGCAATCTATCAATCCAGCTACCATCTCCACCCACCTGTCTGTGTAGATTTATTCCCGGTCCGTGTGTATAAGACGGTTTGAAAATGGTGACAGGAAATCCGTCGCGTGCATGTGCTTCTAATAATAAGTTATCTGCAGCGACTTTGTTAAGCCCATATCCGGATGTGCCTTGTAATGGTGCTGTTTCGGGTAGATTTATCCCACTGAATGGTGGTCCATAAGTCATCACGGTGGAACACTGCACAAAATGTCCGACGCGTCCTTGACATGCCCGCAGTGCAGACGCAGCATCATCTGCATTGAAACTAATCATATCTATAACTGCATCCCAGTTTTCTGCACCGACTTTTGCTTCAAAATCGTCACGATTTTGTCGGTCTCCATGAATTACACGGACATCTGCTGGTGGTGGGTCAACATGTTGTCCACGGTTAAATATCACAACTTCGTGGTTTCTGTCAAGCAGTGCAGCCACAATTCCGCGACTAATATTTCCCGTCCCACCGATGATTAAGACTTTCATTGGTTAGCTTCCTCTTCAATTAATTTTATTTCTGCTGGTGTTAATTAGTACTATATTGTAGCCCTGATTAAGTGTTTCAAACCTTTCTTATAAAATTACAATAGTTTGCAAATGTGTTTGGTAGAATGGAAGTTTTGATTACAGACAATAACTGTCTACAAATCACATAGCATTTGTAATTATCTAATCAATTACCTAAATCTGCAAGAAGGTTCCTAACATTATGGGGGACATCACCAACCGGACATGCAAAACTATAGGGTGGTTCGTTACGTACGTGCTCGCGCAACATTGATAGAGTTCTCTGGTCATAATATGCTCCATCACATATTGCAAAAAAAGCTATTTTTTTATTATTGTTATGTTTAAACATTTGTAGGAGGTTGATAAGTTCGTTACGTTGATTGTCTTGTGCTCCACCTGCCTCACGGGTAACTTTATGAGCAGCAAAACACCTAATATGAGTATTACCAACTATCCAAGTAAAATCTAATGACTTAATTCCTGTTGGTTTCTTTCCAGTAATTATGTTTCCCGTTTGGTCAATATACCTTGCCTTTTTACCAGATGCTTTTAAGGTTTTGAAATCTCGAATTATATGAGGGAATTTACATAGATATTTTGCTGCTTCTTTTTGATGGAATCCTGTTTTTCCTGCATCTTTTGCAAAACAGTGAGAAAACATAAGATCATCGTTTATTTTATCACAAACTTCTGCTTCTTCATGACCAAATCGATTGCAAAATGTACGAATCCGACGTAAAAGTCCTGGATCTTGATTTGCTAATAATTCCCGAACTTCAGATCTATGTTTAATCCATAATTCTTTTTCTACTTTGTCATAGTCTGGTGGAAGGATGTCCATTTTCTACTCCAGTTCCATTTTAAGTTGTAAATTTTCTACATCAATAATTGATCTGGCTAAAGCCCAATCTAATCGGCGTCGGTAACATCCATCACGGCGTAAACCTTTGAAGGCAGTTAAAAAAACATCATACGTTTTCTCTCGGATTGTTGTTAAACGACCGTTTAATAGATCTATATCTACACCCCATGGTACACCGATTTTTGTAATTGAACGGCAATGAGTCCGTACGCGATATTCACCTAATTCTGCCGGCGGACAAAAACGTATAGAGGCAGAAACAGTATTATCTATAGCAAATAGTCCCAAATTTCCTTTCGGATCATTAAACACAATGCTACGATTACAAGATGGTAGTGGAAGGTGTTGTCGCAACTCGCTAAGTTTTCCCAGTAATTTATTATTGCGCCACACCCTAACGTCTGTTGTATCAGATGGGGCAAACAGTGCCAAACCAACAGGATGTTCTGTGTCTTCGAACATACTTGATGTTTTCCTTTTTTTACTCTCCAGGTTTGTTGACTGTTGTTTCTGCGGCACTAAGGAAATAAAATCACATAATCGTTTTTGAAACAGACCACTCCGGATGAATGCTTCGGGGATAATTGCTGCAACCCATGAACAACATGTTAAACATTGCTCAAGCGCATATTTGTATAGATCGTCGTAATTCGTTGACTCTGGATAAGGTAGACCACGACGTGTTGCGGAATTACGAGCAAGCCATGGTGGATTGGTAATGCATACATTAAACCCTTTAGGAAAGTCTGCAAGTGTATCACGTTGTACGATACCTTTTGCACCTGGTTCTATGTCGTAAAACATCCATTCCTTGCACTCCAATTGTGTTGAATCAATCAACTGGGGTATGTTCTTAGCACCTGCAAAAGGTTCTAATACAATCTTTTGTTCTAAGTCAGAATCTCTCGCCCACCTTTGGAAAGGTTCTAACTGAAAAGGGTTGCCACATGTATAGTAACGACCATTTGCCCGTTTTTTATCTATTTTCATATTATTATATTTGAGTCTGAAAAAATTGTTGATAAATTAAATTATATAGAAGTTGTTAAACCATTATAACTTAACGTTATGTTTCCAGTAAATATACACATTTTCTTATAAAATATCAAGATAAATTTGAAAAGTATGTAACTAACGGAATTTATCCATGTTCTTAATGAAAAAGAATTGACAAATCCTCTTGTACGTGCTATTATACTACATATTAATCAAATATAGATTAAAGGATAAGTGTAAATCTAATTTGTTATGAACATGAGTCTCAATATCATAAAATTAAAGTTGGCAGAGTTATTAAGTGTGTGCATTTTATTGCTTTTGAGTGCTGCATTCGTTGAGGCAGCAACACGTGAATACTGGATTGCTGCCGAAAAAGTTGTCTGGAATTACGCACCGAGTGGTAAAAACCTAATTCGACCGAAAATGGGTTTAGATGTTTGGGGTAAAGTCCTTGCGTATCATAAATACCGTTATATTCAATATACCGATGGGACCTATACTACGCAAGTTGAACAACCTGATTGGATAGGTATCCTTGGACCGCAGTTACGTGCAGTGGAAGGTGATAGTATAAAGGTGCATTTTCTTAATCGTGCAGACAAACCGCTCAGCATTCATGTCCACGGATTGCAATATGATGAAGCAAATGAAGGCGCGGATATGAAAGGACCTGGCAGTGCTGTGCCGCCTAATGGTAAATTTACATATCAATGGCAGGTGAACGAGGACGCTGCGCCAGGACCAAACGACCCATCATCTATTGTATGGTTATATCATTCACATGTTGATGCTGTAACAGAAGTGTATGACGGACTGATCGGAACTATTGTCGTCACGAAGAAAGGGATGGAACGTTCTAAAGACGATCCACGTCCAAAGGATGTTGACAAGTCATTTACAACGTTATTCCTCATATTCAATGAAAATGAACGTGAAATTGCCAAGAATGTACCGCATGAAGCTTATGAATCTCCTGAAGAGGCAGAAGAGGGTAATCTGAAGCATGCAATAAACGGATTAATTTTCGGCAATTTGAAAGGTTTAGAAGTTCAACAGGACGAAAGTGTGCGTTGGCATCTGGTGGGTTTGGGTACAGAAGTGGATATGCACACAGCACACTGGCACGGGCAAACCGTCCTAAACGCTGGGAAACGCACAGATGTTGTTGATCTGTTACCGGGTAGTATGGTCACTGTAGATATGATTGCCAGAACGCCGGGAAACTGGCTTTTCCATTGCCATGTAGCTGACCACATTACTGCGGGAATGAATACACGATGGCGTGTCTTGCCGAAACATTAATCTGATGTCTGTGTCAATTCTGAACAATTTGATATTATTTTAGTCTTGCAACAAAGTGAGAATTTGAATGCTTACCTATGGAAATGTGTTACCCAAAGACCGTGATTTTATGGGTATTTAGGTTTTAATTTTGTTTAAAAAAGGAGATAATAATGTATAAATTCTTGATATCAATCCTTCTATTACTCGCATTCATCGGAGATGTGCATGCAGAAACGTTAACACTCTATTCTGGACGTAGTAAAAGTCTCGTTGATCCGATTATTCAGCAGTTTGAAAAAGAAACTGGCATAGAAGTCAAGGTGAGTTACGCCAATACAACCCAGTTAGCTAATAAACTTATGACTGAGGGAGAAAAAAGTTCTGCATCCCTATTTTGGGCACAGGACGCAGGTGCACTCGGTGCAGTTAGTAAAAAAGGATTGTTTACCAAACTACCAGAATCTGTCCTTACTAAAGTTCCGAAGACATTCCGACACGGTGATGGCTTTTGGGTAGCAACAAGTGGTAGAGCACGTGTCATTGCTTATTCACCTGACCGCGTTTCAATGGAAGCACTACCAAAAAGTGTGTTCGATTTAACGCAATCGAAGTGGAAAGATAAAGTTGGTTGGGCACCGCTAAACGCATCGTTTCAAGCGTTTGTTACTGCCATGCGTGCTCAAGTTGGTGAGGAACGTACAGAAAAATGGTTACGTGATATGCAGGCAAACGGGGCAAAAACCTATCCTAAAAATACACCGATTATAGAAGCACTCGCTGCCGGTGAGATTGATCTCGGTCTACCGAACCATTACTACCTATTCCGCTTTAAAAAAGGCAATTCAAAATATCCGGTTGAACAGACGTTCTTTAAAGCAAACGATGCTGGTAATCTTGTGAATATTGCAGGTATTGGTTTGCTCAAAAGTAGCAATAACGACAAAACTGCGTTGAAGTTCATTGAATACCTCCTCTCTGTAAAGGCGCAGCAGTATTTCGTCAGCGAAGTATTTGAATATCCAGTGACTGAAGGTGTGATACCGAACGCGAATTTATTACCATTAGACGAATTGCTGAAAATAGTGCCTACATTTGACTTAAATGAAATAGATGATTTACAAGGCACCATCAAACTTCTTCGTCGAGTTGGGATAATATAGATTTGTCCCGCACAGATTGATGAGATATCAAGGTGGTCATTAGAAAACAACAAACCTTTTTGAATGTTGGACAAAGAGAGTACTTCTTCATCCCCGCATTAATTGTCGGTGTATGTGGACTGTTTCCATTATTTTATTTACTCGCAAATGCTATAGATGTTGAGGGTAGTTACCTCATAGAAAATTTGTTTCGTTCTCGAAATGCAAAACTATTTTTCAACACATTTCTGTTGACAATTGGTGTTCTTATTCTTGATATCCTTTTGGCAACACCTGCAGCATGGTTGACCACACACGCAGATATACGCGGAAAACGGATCTTTAGCGTACTATGCACTTTACCGTTAGCTATCCCAGGCTACGTAATGGCTTATGCGCTCTTGGGAATCGGTGGTAACAACGGAATATTTGCTTCGCTTTTCGGTAAAAGCATCCCACGTCTAAGTGGTTACTGGGGGGCTTTAATAGCACTCTCATTCTACACCACCCCATATCTTTTCTTAAATTTACGTTCAGCACTCTTGGGACTTGACCCGGGTCTTGAGGAGTCTGCGCGTAGTCTCGGACATCGGCAATGGAGCATATTCATACGCGTCATCCTCCCCCAACTTCGTCCTGCATTCTATGCATCAGGATTGCTCATCTGTTTACACGTACTTGGTGATTTTGGTGTTGTCTCATTAATGCGTTATGAGACATTTAGTTATGCACTATACTTTGAATATAATTTTGTATTTGATCATCATTACGCATCATGGCTTGCATTGATTCTCATCACATTCACAGGCTGTTTGCTCTTCCTTGAAACACGTTTATTACAATCGGTAACGCTTCATCGTGCTGGACACGGGGTTTCTCGGCATCGATCTCTAATTCCACTTAGTAAATGGAAAAGTATAGGATATATCTTCTTAAGTTTGCTGTTTATTGCAACTGTTGCAATACCTGCCATAACAATATTTCTTTGGATGTTCAGGTCATTTGAGGTATCAGCATTAGCTGGACTATTGGAAGCACTTGTTGGTTCAGTGGGGATAGCTGTGCCAACCGCTGTATGTTGTGCAATTTTGGTCGTACCATTTGCATATATTGGGGTGCGTTATTCCTCTCGTTTCTCAAACATTTTAGCGCGCATTCCGTATGTCATATATGCTATTCCACCCTTGGCATTTGCTTTAGCAATTATCCTTTTTCTGGGTAGTCCTCAGACCATTATCCTGTTAATCTGTGCGTGTATTCTGCACTTCCTTGCCGAAGCAATAGGACCTGTACGTAGTTCACTTTATCAAGCCTCACCTAACTTAGAAGAAGCAGCACGTTCACTCGGATGTACACCGGTGCATGCATTTTTCAGATCGATATTTCCACTTCTCATACGCGGAATGTTAACAACCATGGCACTTGTTTTCCTTGCTACAATGAAAGAATTACCGTTAACCCTCCTCTTACGTCCTGCCGAATATGAAACCTTAGCCGTGAATGTATGGGATTACACAAGTGAAGCTATGTATTCACAGGCAGCACCTTATGCCTTCCTAATCCTACTTTTCTCTGCAATATTTGTCGGTCTTCTCATCCGCAAAGAGGAAGTATGATACAATTTTTCAACAATTCTTAGACATGTTTGTCTAATTTTGATATAATGTGAGATTATTATATTCGGTAATCAGATGCGTGTGCTGGTTGCAACCGAAAACAGTGTTACCGATATACTATTTTTAAATTAATATTTGGAATATAGAATTTGTTAGAATTTATTACATTACCTTCGTTGGACACACTTGGTGTGAACGTGTTAAGATTACTTCTTGCATTTACACTGAGTGTGTTTATTGTGCTGATCTACCAGTGGACACACGCAAAAACTCCACAAAAATCGTTTACCGATACACTCATCATTCTATGTATGTTAATTTCAGTAGTGATGGTTGTTATCGGTGATAGCATTGCACGGGCATTCAGTCTCGTCGGTGCACTGTCAATTATTCGTTTTCGCACAGCTATACAAGACCCGCGTGACATCGGTTTCGTGTTTTATGCATTGGCTGTTGGAATGGCTATAGGTGCAGGAAGTCCTGCTATAGCAATTCTTGCAACGTTCATAATCGGTATCATAATTCTCTGTATATACCAATGGCATAGATATTTTGCTAAAGATAACGAATTTGCTCTTGAAATATGTCTGCTGCCCGATCAGCAATCCGAAACAGTTTATCGTCATATTTTTGATAAACACGTCACTCAGGAACGCTTAATTGATAAACGCATAAAAAAGTCTAAGGTTATTGAGTTGAACTTTCGTGTTAAATTGGCAAATCCTGATGCATGGGTCGCGTTTTATAATGAACTTTCAGAACATAATGACATAACTGAAGTAAAATTAGATAAGGGGTGAAAATAGGAACAAATTGTATAGAGATTTGCTAAACTGAAATTATAATTATTAAGGAGAATTAAATGAGATACATTAAATTCATAGTATTCATAGGACTTGTATTTGTAGCACTTACACCTTATGCTCATGCCCAACAAGAGGAAAAAGCAACCAAACTCACAGAAGAACAACAACGGTTTGACCTTGATGGTAACGGGGAACTTAATCCTGAAGAAAATTCATTGATGCTCCGAATCACAGGTATAGAGGCATTTAGCGGCAGTAAATTCACACGTGAAGAGATTGAGAAAATGCGTGGAGGACCACCTCCTGGTATCGGTGGAGGACCACCTGCCCGTTCCGGTGGCGGAAGACGCGGTCCACGCCAGGCTGAAAAACTGGTCGCCCGTTTTGATACCAATGAAGATGGTAAATTAACAGGTGATGAGCGTAAAGCAGCACTTGAGACACGTGGCGAAGCATATAATCCCGAACAACGCGCAGGAACCGTGACCGGTGATATACAGGATGACATAAAATCAAGTATTGCATCTACTCCTAAAAATTCCCCCGCGTTATATGAGGCAGGGACACTCCGAACGTTATATCTCCGCTTTCCCGATGAAGATTGGTACGCACAATTGAACGCATTTTATCGCACTGATGTTGATGTGCCAGCCGAACTTGTAGTTGATGGAAAAGTTTATTCAGAGATAGGTGTCAGATTTCGTGGCACATCGTCCTACTTTACTGTTGAATCCGCGAAGAAGTCCTTTAATATTGCTGTTGATTACGGTGATGATAGCCAACGGCTTTACGGTTACAAAACACTCAATTTGCTGAATGGACATAGGGATGCATCTTTTTTGCGAGAGGTACTATACAATCAAATTGCACGAGATTATATGCCATCCATGAAAACGAATCTTGTTAAATTGGTTATTAATGGTGAAAGTTGGGGAGTCTATATCAACCTACAGCAATATAACAAAGATTTTCTGGACGAGTGGTTTGGGACAAGAGATGGAATACGATGGAAAGTAGGACCTGGTGGTGGTGGATTGACTTATACGGGTGAAGATATCGATGCATATCAGCAAACATATCAACTTAAAACTGCCAATGTCAAAAATCCTTATGATAAATTAATTGAACTCTGTGAATTGCTTGATTCAAAAACTCCTGATGTTAAACTACAGACTGAGCTGCAATCCAGATTTAACGTTGACCGCGCACTGTGGCAACTTGCTGTCTCAAACGTTTTTATGGATGACGATAGTTACATCCACAAAGGAGGAGATTTTGCTATCTATCAGGATGTCAATGAAAGAATCCACCTAATTTCGCACGATAACAACGAGACTTTTATGTTTGGTGCTAATCGTGGTGGTGGTGGTCCAGGTGGCAGAGGTCCAGGCGGTTGGTCATGGGGTGAACTGACAACGGGGATGGTATCTCCAGTTACACATGCAGACAATGCTATGCGTCCAGTAATTAGTCGTCTTCTCGGTATCCCAGAATGGAAAGCAAGGTATATCGCACATGTAAAGACTGTTGTAGATGAATGGCTTGATTGGGAAGTGATGGAACCGATTATCAAAGATTACTACTCACTCATTGATTCAGAAGTACAGCAGGACAACAAAAAACTATACGACTATAACGGATTTCAGGCAAGTATTGATAGCGACCGTGGAGGACGCACACCGAGTTATAAACGATTTGTTTCCCAAAGACGCGAAAATCTACTCAATCATCCTGAATTGAACAAACCCACTCCGAAGATCACTGCTGTTTCTGAACCCCAGGCGGCAATGGCAAATCAATCTATTGAGATCTCAGCAGAAATGGATAATATTATTGCAGCAGATTCCGTTATATTATATTATAGCACTAACCGACATGCGGTTTTTAATCACACGGTGATGTCAAAGAGTGGAAACCAATTTGTCGGTAATATACCTGCTCATCCAGCAGGAACGAAGGTTTATTATTATGTAGAAGCAAGTGCTGTGGATACACATGGTACAACAACTTTTTATCCAGCACGCGCGGAGTTCGGTGCAGCACATTACCGTGTTCAACCGCTTAAGTCTAAAGAAGTCGCAGTGGTTATAAACGAATTAATGGCTGCCAATACCAACAGTATTGTTGATCCACAAGGAGATCACGAAGACTGGCTTGAACTCCACAATATCACGGATAATCCCGTTCTGTTGACCGGAATGTACCTAACCGATAAGGTGGACAACCTGAAAAAATGGAAATTTCCCAAGAATACTACGATTCCACCACGTGGATACTTAATTGTATGGTTAGATGAAGATGGTAAAGCCGAGAAAGGATTACATGCGAATTTTAAATTATCGCAAAACGGAGAAACAGTGATACTGGTTGATACCGACGCACGGGGTAATCAGGTGATAGACACAATTACATTTGAACGACAACAGAAGGATACTGCCATCGGTAGAGTTCCCAATGCAACTGGCACTTTCCAAGTTGTTCAAATGACACCGGGGACTCAAAACCTCAAAACGAAGTTAAAATAACGGATCTCCAAAAGAAAACGAACCTTTTTGTATTGATAATGTCTAACGGGTTAAAGGCAAGAATTAAACCCATATACGGAGAGATTTCACAAGATAGACTTGACTTCTGGAGGAGATAAATGTCCGTTATTTCCCATACCTTAAATATGGAAACCTATTCGGAAATTGCTCAAGTGGAAGAATTTGACTCCCAACAAGAACGTGAACTTATCTTGCGATGCCAAGAGAGAGACACCGCGGCAATGGGAACCTTAGTTGTGCAATACCAACACTGGGTTTACAACATTGCATTCGGGATACTTGGTCACCATGAAGATGCAGAGGATGCAGCGCAAGACGCGTTCCTATCAGTTTGGCAGAATATTGATAACTTTCAGTTCCGATCCCGTTTTTCTACCTGGCTTTATCGTATAGTCAAAAATAAATGTCTTAATGTCATTGACCAACGTAAACGTAGAAAAACCGATCCAATGGAGATAGACGACTCGCAACCTTGGGTACCACTTGACACTGTGACACCCGAGAAAGAAGCACTCCGAACAGAACAGAGCGAAATGCTACATGCTGCTCTTGACAGATTAAAGGAAAGTTATAGAACAATTTTAATTCTACGTGAATTGCGGGAACTCTCTTATGAAGAGATAGCTGAAGTACTGAATTGCACACTTGGTCGTGTCAAATCCAGACTTCATGAAGCACGAAAAGCATTACGAACAGAACTTGAACGCATTGATTGGTAAATTGTTTGTTTGATTATAATGGTAGATGTATATTTAACCCTTACATTTAAGCAATATACTTAAACGTAAATTGGAAAAAAAATGAAACATCAACGTATCCAGAAGCATTTATCTGCATATTTCGACAATGAATTGACATCGGTCCTGCGTAAGAAGGTGGATGAACATCTTCGTGTCTGCCAAGAATGTACAGAGATGCTTGAAGATTTCAAGGTAAACCGAGGACGAATAGCAGAACTTGTTCACCCTGCGCCATCTTTGAAGGACGCTGTTTTAGCAAAAATCCGTGAAACAGAGAACGCACCACACGAAAATTTCCTTTCAACCTTGAGACGTTGGGTCTTTCGACCCATCACTGTTGGGACAACAGCGTTTTCAACGGTTTGTCTCGTCGTGGCATTATACTTCTTCACAAATACCCCAACTCCGCAATATGATGAACTTCTTGATTTCTATTTTGAAGTTCACACGCAAGAGGTGGCGAATAATCCGTTGAAATCGAATGTTGCGACACCTCTTAATACTCCAGCAACAGACACTGAGGATTTTGGTGAAGGGACAGACACACTGCTTGATTTATTTTTTGAGGATTAAAGTCTCATCTGGTTAATTCAAACGTTAGGTGACCCTATGCGAACAAAACCGATATTTGTAATTTGCTACTTAACGATATTTGTTTTTCTACTGACATCCAGTTGCCTTTTTGCCGATGTTGCTACGTTAAAACGTATCGCGGAAGCGGAAAGTGATGTTGCTTATGTCGGACTCCGTCTCATAACATTGAGCACATCAAGTGGATCTCGAACAATGGAGGAGTTAGTTATTCATAGAACAGCAGAGGAATCATATCGCAAGGTTGTATCCATTGTAGGTGGTCCAAAAACGTTTTCAGATCAAAATGGACGTGAAAGGAATCAGGGGAACAGAAACAGAGATGACCGGAGGAGAGGTAGAGAATTTAGATGGATACCTCATCGAAGCCAATTTTCTACAAAAGAAATCGAATTGATCGCACAAAACTATGAATTAGAACTCAGGCATTGGGGTGAAAAGGTCGCTGGTCATGAGACAGATCTCCTAATCATAAAACCCAAACATACCGGTAGATCCACAAAACATATCTATTTTTCCCGTGATAAGGGTGTTATTTTACGCGTTGAGGATTTGGATGCTGCTGGCATTTTGCGGAATATGTTTGTCTATAACCGAATAAGTTTTGAACCTAAAGCAGCGGAATCAAAATGGGAAAGTGTTAAAAAGGAAATTAAACCGGAACCGTGGCATAACTGGCCTACTATCACCCTTGCTGGAGCTGAAAAAGTCCTTAAGAAAAAACCGATCCAACCGACGTTCCTACCTACAGGCTTCCAACTTGAAGGTCTATATAAACTAAAAATTAGAGGGAGTCAGCCGATTCGATTAAAATATACTGATGGTTTGTTGGATTTCAGTATATATGAAAACGCTGACAATATTCAATCTGAAACCACAAATAGACCATCAAATCGTGGTGATAGAAATAGGGAAAGACCAGTGATAAAAATTGGTGAAACTTCAATCAGTAAATATCAACGTGGTTCTGACAATGTGTTCCGTTGGTCAAGTTCAGGTATTCATTTCTATCTTATAGGTCCAATACCTCCTTCCGAATTACAGAAGGTCGTAGAATCTATCATACTCAAAACAGATCAGAAGTAGTTTCAAATTGATTAATACCGTTAATAGTGTCGTAGGTTGGGGTAGAGCGAAGCGAAACCCATAGGTGTCAACTTAAGGAATATACGTTCGGACAAGCGCATTTCACTGTTTTAGATTTTCTCAAACTTAACTATCCAAATCTAAAAGTTTTAGAGTCATTCCTGACTATTTTAGTCATATATAAGCCGTAAATCCAGTTCTGATAAGGATTTGTAGCAAAATACAAAAATCCGAAAAATTACGATTGACTCTAAAAACTCTAAAGTTTTTGGCATTAACCACATAATTCATTGTAGGAGGGAACTCAGATTCCCGACTATCAGTGAGTTTTGTCGCGATTCGGAGATCGCTCCTACAGAAATGTGTCTCTTTAATTTCAATGTTTACCATAGTTTTAAGAATGCTCAGATGAAGGAGAAATCATGAAACTCTACCATGTATTAATGTTAACTATTCTAACAACCGGACTATTTTCGCATAGTATAGCAGATGCCGACAGTCATTCTGACCCCATAAAAGACGAACTTGAAAAATCACCACGGCATGGCGAGTGGGTCAAAATTACTGCAGCAGATGAGCACGTTGTCAATGCCTTTATTGTTTATCCTGAAGTGAAAGAACCCGCAACTGCTATCATCGTCATACACGAAATATTTGGATTAACCGATTGGATACGACTCGTTGCAGATAGGCTTGCCGCGGATGGGTTTGTTGCTATTTGTCCAGACCTGTTATCTGGTATGGGACCCGACGGTGGAGGAACGGATAGTTTTGAATCTGGGGATGATGTCCGACGAGAGATTCGCAACCTTTCTAAAGAGCGCGTGAATACTGACCTTGATGCAGTCCGTAAATATGTCAGCGACCTCCCATCAACGAATGATAAGGTTGCTGTCTCCGGTTTCTGTTGGGGTGGTGCAAGAACATTTCAATATGCTGTTCATTCTGATGAGATCGTTGGAGCGTTTGTGTTTTACGGTTCTCCCCCTAAAGCAGAAGATATACCTAATATTTCTGTGCCCGTTTACGGATTCTATGGCGAAAACGATAACCGAATTAATGCTACAATTGATGCTACAAAAGAAGCAACAGATGCCGCTAAGGTTACATATCAACCTGTCATTTATGAAGATGTTGGACACGGTTTCTTACGGCGTGGCATGATGGGTGATGCGAATGATACGCAGAAAGCAGCTGTCAAATCGGCATGGGAACGCTGGGTTAAGCTTTTGGGAGGATTATAGATAAGGAACACACATGGCAAATAGACTAAAGGATAAAATTGCAATCATAACAGGGGCAGCACGAGGTATAGGTGCAAAAAGTGCTGAGATCTTTGCAGCAGAAGGTGCAGCTGTTGCTATCTGGGATTTGAATGATGAACGTGGTAATCAGATTGCACAACAGATTCAGGACAATGACGGCACTGCGATATTCTGTAAATGTGATGTTACGGACACCGAACAGATTGAAGTAGTAACCCAACAGGTAACTTCTGAACTTGGCACACCCAATGTCCTATTTAATAATGCTGGTATCGCTGTCGTTGGAGAATTAGAGCATATTTCTGAATCGGATTGGGACCGACAATATGCTGTGAACGTAAAGAGTATCTATCTCGTCTCACGTGCCATTATTCCACTGATGCGTAAAG
The DNA here is from genome assembly GCA_026710795.1 of Candidatus Poribacteria bacterium. Taxonomy (GTDB): domain Bacteria; phylum Poribacteria; class WGA-4E; order WGA-4E; family WGA-3G; genus MSPOR6. Next base: position 3,113 of record JAPOQK010000095.1, on the reverse strand, counting down.
CAGGTGGTGGTTCAATTATCAATATGGGAAGTGAATCAGCATTTGTTGGATTTCCGATGCATCCAGCTTATACTTCTTCTAAGGCAGCGGTTGTCCATCTTACTCGGAGCATGGCAGTTCGTTATGCTGAGGACAATATTCGTGTGAATAGTCTGTGTCCGGGTACGATCAATACTGAACTTTATCAGGAATTTATTGCACAACAAGAGGATCCCGATACGGTAAATAAAGAAATAGATGAGATGCATCCCTTAGGAATTGGTGAACCTATTGATATTGCTTGGGCAGCGGTCTATTTAGCATCTGATGAATCGCGATATATGACGGGTGCACCGATGCTTGTTGAGGGTGGCATTTTGTCGTTGTAAGTTATTTTAAAGAATAAGAGTTAGATACGCAATGAATTGCACATCTAACTCTTACAAAGATAATTTGACCTACAGTGCATGATCCGCAGGTTTTACACCCTTTTTATGTGTGCCGAAACCGAAGAATGTGGGTTCATAATTACCGACATAATCAACATTACTTTCATCAGGGATGGCATCTTCCATTCCCATGCCCCAATAACATCCGTTAACGATCAAACGACGAAGTCCTTCGCTCTCTAAATCAACAGATGCACCCATCGTAGTATTAAAGACACGTGAGGTGTTACCAGTATCTCCAGTATAGGTTTTGATCCACGCCAACGGCATTGTGGCAGTATCGGGTTTTGGCGGATCTGTGGGTTCCATACCAACGAGTACCTGTCCGTGCACTAACACTTGAGAGTCTCCCGTCAATTCCTTTATGCCGTAAACATCTGAGGGACCCCAAATATCCGTAACGCCTTTAAGAATTGGGTGATCTTTGTTTTCCTCGTCAATAACGCCACGTGCGCTTTCTTTGCCGTGGTGTCCGTGATGATTTATCCACGTTTCTCCGAGCACCTGCCTACCATATCCACCGTCAAAATCTTTACTGTTAAAACTATATTTAGCATAAGGACTATCCAGATTTCGGGTATAGTTGAATGCATGGGTGGCAGTGCGTAACCCCATTACAGGTTTGCCAGCGTTGGTATAGTCTACAATATATTTCATCTGCTCATCGGGGAGTTCGCGGAAACGTAAATGCAAGATCATCATATCCGCTTCTTCAAGATTCTGTAATCCCGGTATGTTTGTTTGATTCTTCGGGTCAATTTCTCCTGTTTCAGGATCAATAGCAAATAACACGGTGCATCGAAAACCATGGTGTATGGCTAAAATCTTCCCTAACATAGGACACGCTTCTTCGGAACGATATTCTTCGTCACCGCTGATTAGTACTATATGTTTGCCGTTACCAACTCCATGATTACCATCATATACAACCCATTCATTATTCATCAAATATTAACTCCAGTTCATTAGATTTTATGTGTGCAGTATAGCACATTTTCTGAGTATTGTCAGGTTGAAAGTATCATAATCAGAACCATTAAGATTCCATTACCTGTTTGCAAGCAATTGTATCCTGCAAAATCTTATGGTATAATATATGTCGGTGCGAAACTATGCACCACCCTATATGGAATAACACCTTATAGTCAGGAGACAATCTGATGAAAAGTATGTTGGAGCAACACATCACAATCTGTAGGTTTGTGTTAGCTCTTTTCATAACCTTATCACTATGTGCAATAACAGCAAAAGAAACCAACGCTGAAAAGGATAATAATATGGAAAAAAACCGAATCAAGATTTACAGTGAAAACCCTCGTTACTGGCAATACAAAGGCGAACCAATTCTGCTCATCGGTGGTTCAGTTGAGGACAATCTATTTCAGATACCGAATCTCAGAGAACATCTCGAACTTTTGAAATCGGTTGGTGGTAACTATGTGCGTTCTACAATGAGTTGGGTTGATGAAGGTGATGTGCCACCACACAAAAAAGTTGGTGACTTATACGACTTAAACCAATGGAACGACGAATTTTGGAACCGCTTTCGAAACTTCCTAAAGTGGACCGATGAGATGGATATTATCATCCAAATTGAGGTATGGGCAACCTTTAACTATTACCGAGAACCTTGGGCAATTAACCCTTTCAATCCAAATAATAACAGCAATTACACCGAAGAAGAATCGGGGTTGCCTACTTCTGTCAATAGTCATCCTGTAGCAACAAAAAACAACTTTTTCTGGTCTGTTCCAAAAGAACGTAATCAGGAAGTTGTCTTGAAATACCAGGAGAAATTCGTTGATAAACTTCTTGACGAGACGCTTCCTTATGGACATATACTCTATTGCATGGACAACGAGACTGCTGTAACAGCTGCATGGGGTGAATATTGGTCTACTTATATAAAAAAGAAAGCAACAGAAGCTGGACGGGTTGTTGAAACGACTGAGATGTGGGATCCTTGGGATTTATCTGATGATAAGCATAAAGCGACTTTTGATCATCCTGAAACCTATTCGTTTTGTGATATATCTCAGAATAACCACCAGAAACGCCAGAAGCATTGGGATAACGCCCAGAAAATTCGCTCAAAACTCTCCCCAATTCGTCCTATCAATAATATCAAGATATATGGTGCTGATGGAGGACGATTCGGTAGCACACGAGATGGATTGGAACGGTTTTGGAGAAATGTGTTTGGCGGATTCGCATCAGCAAGGTTCCATCGTCCTGACAGCGGGGTTGGTTTGAGCAAAATAGCACAAGCACACCTCAAGAGTATGCGAACGATCACGGACGAGATAGACATATTTACATGTCAACCGAACATTGATCTGTTGTCTAACAGAGAAGATAACGAGGCATATACGATCGCGAATCCTGGAAAGGAATATGCTGTCTATTTCCCAAATGGGGGTTCAGTTGATCTTGATCTCAATACAGCTGGAAAAACAGATGCAAAATCGTTGTCAATCAGATGGATATACATCAATAATAGTAAATGGAGAAAAGCTGAGGAAATTCCGTTCAGCGATAGCATAACATTAGACATTATATAAATTTAAATTACAGTTGATTTCTGGCATAATAAAGAAAATTATGCTTTGGAGATTAACTCATGAACAAATATGATGAAATCAAGGATGATCCGGGTAAGTTCCAAAAACTAACGGGTTTTACGAC
>JAPOQK010000092.1 GCA_026710795.1 Candidatus Poribacteria bacterium | reverse complement strand
TTGTCCAAGCATAAGTTTTCTTAGCAACATTAAATCTTTCATTCAACTTGGATGTAGAGAGAAACTCATCATTCTCTAATCCTGACTTAAAATCTGCTAAGGCATAATTATAGGCAAAACGGGCATAACCACATTGCTGAGTAAACCAATTATACTGCTTGTTATTTGGAATTAAGGCAATCTTATGTGTTTTAAAGGGCATATCACTATTTCCTTGAAAGGTCACTACTTCCCATTTGTGGTGGTATGCAGATACGAAAAATATCTGCACTGAAGTAGTCCTACAAGGATACCATGTTTCACGCTGAAAGTCAGGTTATATTGTGGTGTCTACATCCCCGTGCTAAAGCAACGGGGTTTTGACACCAAAGATTGATAATTATTTTGCTGGTACATCCCAAAGAAAAATAGTTCCATCGTTATAACCCAAATGACCAATACTACCACTTATGCTTGCGAGAGTTTTACCATCCGGTGTGAAGGATAGATTATTAATAAAATTTCCATGACCTTCGTAGGTAACGAGAGAACGTCCAGTTGCAACTTCCCAAAGATATATTTTACCTGATGAATCACCACTTGCAAGAATGGTATTATCTGGAGAGAATGCCAATTTGCTAACTGCATATTTATGCTTAAGTGTAGTGAGATTACGTTTCGTTGCCATATCTAACAGATAAACTTCCATATTTTTTCCTCCAGCTGCAAGCGTTTTACCATCATGTGCAAATGCAAGTGCATAAACACTGAATTCACGCATATTGAATATCGCAGATATCTTATCCCTCCAACTCTTGGGTGTTTTGAGTGTATAGTGTTCACCAGTTTGTGTATCATGCAAACGCACGTCTCTCCCAATAACTACCGCAAGTATATTACCATCGGGAGTAAAAGCAGATACAAAAGCACGTTGCTTCTCCAATGAAAGATTTTTTAATTTTCTTTTAGATGGAACATCCCATATCTCAATTCCTCCCTTTGTCTCAATTGCCAATTTTTCACCATTTGGAGAAAATATACTTGTATCATGGATACTTAATACTGTTCCATCATCATATCCAATATATAAGTCGTTAGATAATAAGTTTGTGATAGAAAAATTATCAATTTGTTCTCCAGTATGAATATCCCACACATTAATAATGCATTCGTCTTTTTTATTTTTACTCTGACTGATAAGTTTTCTGGTATCACTGCTAAACTCTAATCTACTTAGACTGTTGGTTTTAATTGTTTTACGTATTTTTCCACTATTAACATCCCAGAGCTGTAAGTTACCCGCATTATTTCCACTTGCAAGTATTTTACCATCCTTAGAAAACGATATTGCCGTAAATGATTGCGAATAACCTGTGGACAGTGCTCGTAGTTGTTTAGTGTTATTCGTTTCCCACAATGCAACTCTACCATTGCTATCAGAGGTCGCAAGGATTGAACCGTCGTGTGATAATACAAAACGGTCAGGATAACGATCTAACCACTCTATCACTGGACTGTGTGATGCAATTTCCTGTTGTGTCATAATATCCCAAATCCCATAGCCTTCTCTATCTACAATAGCGAGAGTCTTTACGTCTCCAGATAATCTTATTTTCACTTTGTCGGGAAATGTTGCGATTTTACGACGTGATGCTATATCCCAAATCACATGACCTTCGTCTCCAGAAATAGCTAATGTTTTGCCATCACCCGAAAACTTTATACCTAAATTCCACGAGGAAAAAACTCCAAGTTGCTCACCTGTATCAACATCCCAAAGTTCAATGCCACCACCCTGGCCTGACCAGCCATCCCATCTGGCACGACGGTAATCAAATATACTCACAAGTGTTTTTCCATCTGGTGCAAAACTTATAGAATTAACCCATTTCGTGTATTGCTTTCCCTTCTTAATATCTGGATCAAGGTTATATGGACGAGAATACTGAATAGGTAATTCATTGCTAATATACGTATATGATTTCAATGTCCTTATCAGGTTTCCTGTCTTTCCATTTTTGATACTTATTGTTCCATCCTTATTACCAATAGCACATATAACATCACCCATTACACCGACATAGTAATCAGTTTCAAGTTTCCAATTTTTAAATTTTCTCGGATTGAGTTTTGGTAAATTTGGATTGAAAGTAACTATATGTTCACCATTATTGACGTTCCACAATTGTACTATTCCATCCCAGCCGTTCTGACTTATGAGAATGTTACTATCAGGTGTGAATTTAAGAGAACCGTAAAAGTCTATAAATGCATCCATTTTATGTAGGTCTACACCGGTTTCAGTATTCAAGAGTCGAATTGTCTTGTCATAAGTGCTGAATGCAAATATCTTACTATCTGGTGAAAATGCTATCTTGGTGACATTATGTGGATCGAATCTTATCAGTGGTGCGCTTTGTGTCCTTGTGCTAATATCATATAACCATACCCCAGCAGTAGTAACTACCCCCAACCGTTTATTGTCAGGTGAGATCTGAATATCTTTTATCAGACCTTTACCCAATCTTGCTTTGGCACCCTTTGGTAAGTTCAATTGCGTATAGTCTTCGGATAAACTATACGGTATCCATTGCAATGAAAGGATGTATATTAACAATAATAGAGAAAAAAGTTTAGTTTTCACTTTTACCTCTGCCACCATCTCTTTTTGTCTTGATACGACGCGAGCAGTTTTGATATTTCTTTGTCCTTATTGTCTAACCGTAATACCGCATCACATGCTTCAATGACCTTCTGTTTGTCCTCATCAAGACCAGTTTTTTGAAATGTGTTATGGTAACTATTGGCAATTGCTGTAAAATATGCGATTACATCAATGTCCGAAGGCATCTCTGTTGGAAGGTTTTTTGTAGTTTCAATTGCATCATTCCATGACTCAAGCTTAGCGTAACAAATAACCTTCAGAAACAGTGGAGTCAATTGTGTATTATCCAGCCAATGTGCTTGTTCATAACAGTTTATTGCTTCTGTGAAAGCATCGTTTTCAAAGTGCAGTTGTGCTAAAGTAGTATAAAATGCATATAACCCTTCATTAGAAATGGAGTAAAACTCCGCACTGTTGTTAATTAACCAGTCTCTTTCAATAAGAAAATCAATTGCTGTATTTCGTTCCTCATCTGTGATACTTATATCAGTAAGGAGATGCTTTGCGATTGCTGCGTTAGGAAAGATCTTTGTTCGGCTTGCCAGTAATGGATATGCTTGCACATGTTTGTCCATTGCTATTAGTTTGATTCCCGTTGCTATACGAAAAAGCGATACGATTTGGTCACTGTTTTGTCGTGACATCTGTTCTGTAATCTCCTCTCTATTGAGAGAAAAATGTTGATTTAGATTATCAACTGCTTGTCTAATCTCCGAATGTTCTGAATCAAGTTGGTGTGCTTGTGATAAGAATCGTTGCGCAGCAAAGAGTTCTCCCCATTCGTGATAGATATTACCAAGTCGGAAGTTTGCATACGCAATTGTCTGAGAATTAGATTCACTTTGGATAACCTCCTCGTATGTTTGGATGGCTTCCGTAGTATGTTCATCCTTTTCCAGTTTTTGTGCGTGTTCAAGTAGTTTCATCATTCTAATCATCTACCTTGAATCAATTTAATACACATTACTTCAAGTGCAAATATTTTGGAAACATTCGTCTGTAATAGCGTTTTTGTTTGAAATATGGTTTTGATAGCGCGTTGTATTCGGTTAATAGAATAGTGTGACACAAGTGTTTGGAGTTGTTCTAAAGCATCTGTATGAGTTAAATATTCTTTTGGTGCATCCTGTTGCACCAACATTAGATCACGATACCAAGTTATCAAGTCGTCTAATCTCTCTTGTTCATTTTCAAATTCTTCTGCTAAACGGAATGCAGCTAATAGGTTTGTTTCTGCCATAATTTCTGGTATTGTACCGCTATCTCTAATTCCCTTGTCTATAAGTGTAATCGCTTTTCCTACAACACCCTGTGAAAGTACTGCAGCCGCAGAAGCTCCATCTGTATCAATGGAGAAACGGTCCAGTAATGCATCTGATAACTCTTCAGTCGGCATTGGGTAAAACGTGAGAATCTGACAACGTGATCGTATCGTAGGCAGCATTGTTTTCAGGTTTTCTGTCAATAAGATTATTGTGGAAGATGCAGGTGGTTCTTCAAGTGTTTTGAGTAAAGAATTTGCAGCGGAGTCGTTCATTTTCTCAGTGTTTGCAATTATGTATATTTTTCTTTCACCTTCAAGTGGTTGATACACGATCTGCTGTTGCAGATGTCGTATCTGGTCAATCTTTATCTGTGCACCATCAGGACGGATAATCCGTAAGTCAGGATGGTTTCCGTTTTTTATCTTTCGGCAAGCACGACATTCACCGCAGGAAGTTACATCTGTAGGACTCTCACATAAAATAAGATTAGCAAAGTATAATGCGACAGTTTCTTTACCAATCCCTTGTTCACCAGAAAAAAGGTATGCACCTGCAACACGTTCAGATGTAACAGCATTTTTGAGTTGTGTAATTATGTTTTGATGACCTATTATCATATTTGGCATTTATTAATATAACATGATTTAGATATACGAATAAAAACTCTTATTATTGTAACGTGAGTTTGATAAATCAAATTTATTAGACACGGTGCGGTTAGGAAACCACACCTACCGGGATTATGGGAATAAGATTTTATGTAAATGAAGTTCATATATCTATTATCAAACTCACGTTATTTCCATACTACAATTGTGACTTCTTCAAACGTCACAGTGACTTAATGAATCCAGTCAGGACAAGGAATGTGACGCGATTTTGGCTTTTTTTATTTTGGCTCCTTTTCAGTTCTATTTCGTTCAACATATAAGTGTAAATTTTTTGAGGATAAATCTGTTACCCGCGGCATCAACGCACTCCAAGCAAATAATTCATTAGGCTAAGATTTCACTTCTTAGTTTATAAAATCAGTGTTCCTGTTTAATCATGGATTCACAATATCTTTTAGAATATCTCAACTCGTATAGTCGGTATAACCTTATCTTCTAAACATATGTTAATTATATACAATTATTTTGTATATGTCAAATAAATAATTATATATTTACATTAGAAAATATATTTGTATTTCATTATAACGTGAGTTAAGTGTAAGAAATAAATGATTTGCTTGACACGATTCTTTTTTTTGTTTCGGACACGAGTAGTTGATGAATAGTGTCTTCATCAAGCTGTGCGTCAATTAATACAACCCTATGTGGTTCTGATTTTGCAATTGCTAAATAACCCTGTCGCACTTTTTGGTGTGAGGTGAGTTTTTCGTGTTCAAGTCGGGATAGTGGTTCATCAGAATTCCGTTTACGTTGAAGACCGATTTCCGGTGATAGATCAAGAAGAAATGTTACATCAGGAGTTAATCCTCCCGTAGCGATGTGGTTTACTTTTTCTATTTGCTGGAGTGCAATCCCTTTGCGATATCCTTGGTATGCAATGGTGGCATCACTAAATCTATCACAGATAACAATTTGTCCAGTATTTAATGCGGGTAATATACTTTCGGTAACATGTTGTGCACGTGCGGCAGCAATCAACAATAATTCAGTAGATGCACACATATCAGAGTTGGATAGAAAGATATTCCGAATCTGTTCTGATATTGGAGTGCCTCCTGGTTCCCGTGTGACCAGTACATTCTCACCAATTGCATCCGCTAATCGGTGTATTTGTGTTGATTTGCCTGCACCTTCAACACCTTCAAGCGTGATAAACAAACCATTGTGTTTCATGAGTTAAATGATACCACGTAGAGAGTAGTGTATCAAGTGGAATTTGTAGGTAACCTATATTACTTTGACACATAAGCATATTTAATGTTATATTATATGAAAGTATGCGTTCTGCTAATACAGAAGCAGAAAACGAGATTATATAATGAGTATGCTACCCCCCAAAATATGGCAATATCAGAACCCAAATAGGGAATTGAGTCTCAACTTCGCTATAGAACTCAATATCCCACCACTCGTTGCGCGCTTACTTGTAAATCGCGGTATTAAATCCATTGATGAGGCAAAAACCTACCTTTATCCGACCTATACAGACCTTCACTCTCCATTTAAAATGGCAGATATGGAGAAAGCAGTTGAACGCATTCGACAAGCAATAAAAAAAGGTGAAAAGATATGCATTTATGGTGATTATGATGCAGATGGTACAACAGCAACTGCACTGTTGGTAAATGCATTTCGTCATATTGATTATCCTGTAGACTACTACATCCCGCATCGCTATGATGAAGGTTACGGTCTCAATAAGGAAGCAGTAAAGGAGATTGCAACCAACGGATGTTCTTTGATGATCACTGTTGATTGTGGTATTACATCCATCAATGAGGTTAAACTTGCAAATGAACTTAGTATGGATATAGTCCTTACTGATCACCACCAACCCCCAGAATCTGACCCTCCTCCAGCTTATGCTATCATTTCACCAAAAGTTTCTGGGAATGAATATCCGTATTTAGAACTGGCAGGTGTGGGATTAGCATTCAAATTAGCACAAGGATTGATAGATGATGAAACATATTTGACCTCACTCCTTGATCTTGTCGTATTAGGTACAGTTGTAGACCTTGCCCCACTCACTGGAGAAAATCGGACGTTAAGTAGACTTGGACTGGCAGAAATCAACAGAAATCAGCGTATCGGGATAAAGAAACTTTGTGAAGTTGCTGGATATAATGGAAAGCCATTGTTCGGACAAACACTATCCTATGTCTTAGGTCCACGTTTAAATGCAGCCGGACGGATGGACACTGCAAAAACAGTAGTTGAACTTCTAACGACTGACTCACCTGATTCGGCTGTGAAACTTGCACAGGAATTAGATAAATGTAATCAGGATCGTAAAGACATTGAAATTAAAATACAAGAAAAAGCAGTAGAACTACTACACCAAGATGATAACTTTGAGCAATCTAAGGGATTAGTTGTCGCAAGTAGTTCTTGGGGTGAACATGCAAAAGGGGTTGTTGGGATTGTTGCTTCACGTTTGAAGGAACAGTTTTACCGTCCAGTTTTTGTGCTAACTATTGATGGACAGGAAACATCAGGTTCTGGTAGAAGTATTGATGGATTGAATCTTGCAGATAGTTTGAACAGCTGCTCTGAATTACTTATCAAACACGGAGGGCACAAGGCTGCGGCAGGAGTTACTTTAAAAACAGAGAATCTCAATAAATTTAAGAACGCATTTAATAAATTTGCTTGCGACCACCTGAATGAAACTGACTTGATACCCAAACTTGACTTTGATTTTGAAACAAATTTGTCATCACTTACGTTAGAAACTTTAGAACAGTTTAAATTACTTGAACCATTTGGACTGTCCAATCCATCACCTTGTTTTGTCAGCAAAGATTTAAATATAGAAGTGCAGCCATCTTTAATGGGGACTGATCAACAACATATAAGAATGTCAGTCAGTGAAGGGAATCAATCACTACGCACAATTGGATGGCGTAAAGCTCAACACCTTACGACACTTAATCGAAAAAATATTTCGTTAGACATGGCTTTTTCACCAGAAATTAATGATTATCAGGGTGTGAAATCAGTGCAGTTGATTCTTGAAGAATTTCGTGTGAATGACCGTGCACCAGATCTTCAGGTATTTCCACCAAGCGATACTCCTTCGATTGGTAAAGTTGTAGACTATCGTAATCAGAATAAAAAAGATATACTCTTTTCTTTGCTCAATAGTAACAAAGGATGTATAATATATGTACAAAATACCCAGAAGATAAACCAATTACTAACAAGTGTAATTGTTGATAAAGCATCATACTTTGGTAGACATGATGAAACAACAACCGAATTAGAGGAAATAGCATTATTAGAAAAAGTTAAGAATGGTGATTACATAGGAATAGTTTCTTCCGGCAAGTTTTCTGAAACCGCATTAAAATCTGTTCCTGTTATTGATCATATTGTATTTTGTCACCTTACGGTTCAACCAGATATGTTTTATAGTAGGTGTAAACCAATATCCTACACACAAAATACTACTTTTATACATCTTTTATATAACACAGATTCTGATGTGAAGTTGTTCCATGAATGTTTAGATAACATATATCCAGATAGGAATCAACTTGCTAATTTTTATAGAGAACTGAATGAAAACACAAACTCCGAATATACAAATCTTGATAGGTTGAATGAAAGTTTTGAGGATTATTCAGTTGAGGAGATAGACACACGACTAACCATATTTGAGGAATTAGGTTTCATTGAAAGAAAATCAGATAATGAAGGACTCCATTTCAGACTGCTCCATAGCCATAGACAAGATTTAGACATGTCAAAAACCTATCGGAAATGTGCATTGTTAAAACTCGAAAGTCAGGATTTTATGAATTTCCAACTTGAGAGAAACTGCCAACAAATTTGGGAGCGCATAACAGATGAGTGTGAAATCCCTAATCAATGAAATTCAGAAGAATATCCCTGAGGAAGAAACCGACTTTGATTTTCTCAGAACGTGTTATAGTTTTGCAGAGAACGCACACAGGAAACAACTGCGAAAGTCCGGTGACCCCTATTTTATGCATTGTGTCAGGACAGCAGAAATACTGGCACAACTGCAATTAGATATGGATACGATCTGTGCAGGCTTGATGCACGATGTGTTAGAGGATACTGGAATAACACGCGATGAGATGAAGAAAAAGTTCGGTAATAATATCGCTAATTTAGTTGAAGGTGTGACTAAAATTGGGAGATACAAATTTAGTGGTGGTCAGCGTAAAAGGCAAGCTGAAACATACAGAAAGTTGTTATTAGCCACTGCTGAAGATATGCGTGTCATCCTAATAAAACTTGCTGATCGTCTCCATAATATGGAGACACTTGATTATTTATCCGCTGAACAGCAACAGCGGATTTCTAAAGAAACATTGGAAATCTATGCTCCTATCGCCCACCGCCTCGGTATATGGTCAATGATGAGCCGTTTAGAAGACTTATCTTTTAAATACCTCTTACCCGAATCATATAGAGAAATCGCAGACCTACTCAATGAAAAACTTGAAGAACGACAAGCATACTGCAAAAAAATGGAAGCCATTATACAGGCTGAGTTTAAAAAGCATGGTATCAGAGCAATTGTTAGAGGTAGGACTAAACATATATATAGTATCTACCAGAAAATGCATCAGAAAGGTACTCCGTTCAAAGATATATGTGATTTAGTGGGTTTACGCGTGCTTGTTGAAGATGACTGGAGTTGCTATAATGCACTTGGCGTATTACATTTACGATGGAATTATCTTCCTGACCGTGTGCGCGATTGGATAGGACAACCTAAGAAGAATGGTTATCAATCTCTCCATACCACTATCTTAGATGATGGAAAACCGATTGAAATCCAGATTCGAAGCAAGGAGATGCATCAGGTTGCTGAAAATGGAATCGCTGCACATTGGAGCTATAAAGAAGGTGTTCCAACAACTAAAGAAGCACTGTCCATTTACGCCAATTACAAAGAGATGCTTAACGACATTCAGGATACTCCTGATGTACCCGGAAGATTCATTGAATCAATGAAACTGGAACTATTTCAGGATGAGGTATATGTATTTACCCCGAAAGGTGATATACATGCACTACCTGTAGGTTCAACTGCAATTGACTTTGCTTATAAAATCCATACCGATATAGGTAATACGTGCTGTGGGGCAGAAGTTAATAATGTTCTTACTCCGATACGAGAACCCCTCCAGAACGGTGATCGGGTTCATATATTAACCAATCCAAAAAGTACTCCAAGCAGGGGATGGTTGCGTATAATAAAAACTGCCAACGCACGGAGCAAAATACGACACTGGTTCCGTGATAAGGACAGAGCAGATGCCCTTGAATTGGGTAAGACATTCCTCAAGGCAGAACTTCAACTTTCCTATCTGAATGCAAGCGATTATTTGAAATCACCAAAACTTCTTGAAATAGCTAAACAACTCGGACTTGATAGTGTTGACGAACTTTTTATTAGAATAGGAAATGGGAACGAATCTGCTACACAGATCGTAAACAGATTAAAACCAGGAACTGTAAAAGTTGAAGAGGAAAAACCAAAACCGCAACGCACAGATTCTGCTATTCAACTTGAAAACGGAATTGATTTAGGTATGGTACGGGTTATGAAATGCTGTAATCCGATACCTGGTGATGATATTGTTGGATACTTGACACGGGGACGCGGTGTATCAGTACATAGAACAGGCTGTGTACGACTACTTGATGAACCAGAAAGATTCCTTGCAGTTAATTTGATTGCAGAGGAAGATGTAATCTATCCTGCACAAATATTTGTTGAATGCCATGACAAACCTGGGATGTTGGGTGAAATTACAACTGCAATTGCAAGATTCCATGTCAACATTCGGGAAGGGAACTTTAGAGCATCAACAGTCACAAGAATAGATGATACAGCCGCTGATTATTTTACATTGGATGTAACAGGGATTGAACAGTTGAAGGAAGTAATGGATGCGATTAGAGGATTGAAGGGGGTTGAGAGAGTCGTCCGAAAAATGTAAGTATTACACCACGGACGACATTCCTGAAATGACTTTATTGACTTTTCCATTACGAATACACGATGTACAAACACGAATTCGTCTTGGACCGTCTTCTGTCATAGCTCTAACACGTTGAAGATTTGGTAGCCAACGACGTTTTGTATGGCGAAATGATGGACTAATTTGATTACCAGTTCTCGGTTTCTTACCACATATAGTACATACGCGAGCCATATTCAACACCTCCTTATACATGTGAAGATTAAAATATTCCATCTTCACTTATTAATTAAGAATACCACATTTGGAATGTAAATGCAAATATTTCTATCTAAATTTCGTTTCTTTTTGTTCGTTGTTGGAATTGTAATATTAATTGGTTGTGGTGCTGGTGAGGATACAGAAGATATAGATCCTTCGCAACCTATTATACCAAATTCAGATCAATCTGGAACGGTGTCAGGTACACTTACAAATTCAATTACAAATAACCCAATTTCTGGTGTAGTGGTTACCTTATTGGATAGGGAAACCACTACAGGTGCGGACGGCACATTCACATTTCACGATATACCGTATGCTGAATCCCTACAGATTACTGTTGAAGATCACAGATATAAGAAGAATACCCACACATTTACATTGAACGAAGCAAAGACGATTGTCAATGTATCTTTAACACCTCTTGCTGGGACCGTGTCAGGCACTGTCACAGATGCAAATACAAATAACCCAATTCCTGGTGCTGTGGTAAGTCTATTAGGTATTGAAGTCAATGCTGAAGTGGACGGTATCTTCACATTCATGGATATTCCCTATGTTGAAGAACATGAAATCACAGTGGAAGATCCTCTGTATCAAACCTATACACATTCCTTTATGCTTGATAAAGAACGGTTGGTTCTAAAAATTGAATTAGTCCCGATTAATGATTCTGAGGAAGAGTTAAATACGTTACTTGAGAACTTTTCCGATCTTATTGAGTCATTAGATGATAAAAATCTACCAGCAATTCAGGAACTCTTTTCTGAAACCTATGTGGCATCTAACGATCCTGTCACATTACTTGGTGTTCTATCAGGTGACATACCCGCAAACTATGATGCACTTTTACCAACATTTACAAATATATTTGAGACATATTCATGGTTACAGTTTGCTTTTAAGGATAGAAACTGGGACATCACACATGCCAGAAAAGCATCAATTGAGTTACTATTGGATGTGGACTCTGAAAGGGCAGAAGATGAGACCTTAAGGCAAATTGAAGCAAAGTGTGTCTTTGAATTCCGACGTGAAGAAACAGAATGGAAAATAGTCTTCTGGCAGCTGCTTAATTTAGACATTCGTTTGTAGTAGGTTTGCTAAGGCAGCAAATTCAGCAATATCTAAGGTTTCAGCGCGTCTTTGTGGTGCAATATCTAATTCACTGAAAGTAGTAGTAAGTTTTTCTGTAGATGCAAATCTACGTAAAGAATTTTTAAGCATTTTCCGCCTCCCCCGAAACGCTTCCCTAACAACTCTGAAAAAGTGTTCTTCATCGTTTACTTCAACTCTTGGATGATCGTGCATCGTTAACTTCAGTAGAGCGGAATCAACCTTTGGAGAAGGATAAAAGTTCTCAGGAGATAGTCTCGCAATTAAATTTGTATCTGCATAATAGGAAATACCAATTGTCAATGCACCGTATTCCTTTCCTCCAGGATTAGCTGCGATTCGCTCCGCCACCTCCCATTGCATCATTAATATACATTGACTAAGTTGATTACTATATTCTATTAGTTTCCACAAAATTGGAGTTGTAATACCGTAGGGTAGATTCGCAATAATCTTAGGGGACGTACCCTGTGGAATGAGTGAGGAGAATTCTACGTCAAGTATATCCTCCTGAATAACCTTTATATTATCACTGTTTGCAAATTGGTATTCCAATTCATTATACAAAATCGGATCGACTTCAACTGCAATTACTGTGTTAGCTTGTTCAGCAAGTGCTTCAGTAAGACATCCAAGACCAGCACCGATTTCAATGACAACATCACTTTTTGTTACTTCTCCTGCTTCAACAATAATATCCAATACATCAGGATTGATGAGGAAGTGTTGACCTAACTGTTTTTTGGGATGTGATCGGTTTTCTCTGAAAAATGTTTGTGCTTGTTGCAGAAGTGTCATTCTTTCTCGGTTTATGTTTTTCGTAGAGTTCTGCATTGGATTATATCTTCAAAACAGATAAATGTAGTTTTAATTTATCAACCTTACAAAGTGTTGTATTAGGTAGGCACTATTTTGTTGACAACTTCACAATCTTGTCTAAGATTGCATTTGCTACTTCATGCTTGGATAATTTGGGGTATTGCTGACAATTTCCTGCTTTATCTAATATAGTAACTATGTTTGTGTCTTCCGCAAACCCAGCACCTTCAGCAAGAATGTCATTGGCAACAATGAGGTCACAGTTTTTACGAATTAGTTTTTCTTTGGCGTTTTCAAGTACATCGTTCGTTTCTGCGGCGAAACAGACGGTAATCTGGTCTGTTTTTGTTTTTCCAAGTGTTTGTGCTGTGTCTGGAGTTTTTTCTAAATCAAGCGTTAACTTATCGTTTTGTTTCTTAATTTTCTGATGAGTATATTCTGTAGGACGATAATCTGTAGGGGCAGCAGCCATCACAGCAATATCAGTATCCTTGAACTTATCTAATACCATCTCATGCATTTCCTGTGTTGTGTCAACATGACAGATGTCAATACCTTGAGGTGAGGGAACAGTAGTATGACCACTAACTAAATGGACAGTTGCTCCTCTACGCGCTGCGGATTCCGCAATAGCATATCCCATCTTTCCACTTGAACCGTTTGTAATGAATCTTACTGGATCAATGTATTCCCGCGTTGCTCCTGCAGTAACCAATATTCTTTTTCCTTGCAAATCTTGGTCAATTGCGAGTATTTGTCTGGTGCGTTGAAGGATAGTCTCTACTGGACTTAACCGACCAATACCTTCATAACCACATGCAAGATCTCCACTTGCCGGTTCAACGAATTCAATCCCAACCTTACTGAGTTTAGCTAAATTCTGTTGAACAAACGGGTTTTTATACATGTGTCCATTCATGGCAGGTGCTACAAGGATTGGACAGTGAACCGATACTGCGACGGTAGAAAGTGCATCATCTGCAATACCGTTTGCCATCTTTCCAAGTATGTTAGCAGTGGCAGGAACTATGCTTAGTAGGTCAGCTTGGTCTGCCAAATCAATATGGGGAGGTTTCCAAAGGTTACCTGTCTCAAATAGGTCAAGCAGCACGGGATTCCGTGATAGAACCTGAAATTGTAGCGGTTTTATCAAACGAGTTGCGTTTTCTGTCATAATGACATGAACAGACGCACCTAATTTAATAAGTTGGCTGGCATAATCAAGTGATTTATGGATGGCAATTCCACCTGTTACGCCTAATAGAATGGTTTTATTCTTGAGTTCCATGAGATCGAGGGTAAATCCTATTTATTGTGGATACCAAAGGACTCTACAAAAGACGTAGTCAGTTCAGGATTGATTCGGGCGCGTTCCGCAGTGATTATTGACTGTATCTGACGTGCAGCTTTCTTATGATTATTTTCCGGGTTGATGACACAATAATCGTAATGTTTTATCTGCTTCAATTCTGTTTTAGCGATTTCTAATCTATTAGTGAGTTCCATCTCTGACTCGGTATTTCTGCTGCGTAATCTTTTTTCTAATATAGCGAATGATGCTGGAATCAAAAAAATGAGTATGCATCTGGCAGGGGTAAGGTCTTGCTTTTTGATTTGTAAAGCACCGTTCACCTCAATTTCCAAGATAGTGTCTTTGCCTTGTTGTCGCGCCGTATTGATCTCAGATTTTGGTGTTCCGTAGTAATTATCACGGTATTTTGCCCATTCTAAGAATACATCTTCATCTATCTGATTCTCAAAATGCGTGTGTGTCATAAAATGGTAGTTTACTCCGTCTACTTCTGTTGGACGCGGTGTACGTGTGGTTGCCGATATTGAAAGTCGTAACGTTTTGTCTAACTTACACAATGTTTTTACAACAGTACTTTTTCCACATCCCGATGGACCGGATATGACAACGACTAAATTGTGGTTATTGAACGGAGTGGAAACCATTTTTGTCATGAATAAAATTAATCAGCGGCTTCAGCGAGCTCCAATAACACAGGTGATTCAACTCGGATAGCATCCTTGATACATACCTCTTCACACAATTTACAACCAACACAATCTTTAGGTTTGACCAATTCACATATACCGAAGAAACTCTCTGCGTGTTCACCTGTGTCGGGGTCTATTAGTTCCAAACAATCCCACGGACATATATGGACGCAGAAATCACAACCTGAACATAGTTCTTCATAGATAACCGCAATAGGTCTATGTGTCGGACGTCGTATAAATTTGCACACCTTACCAAACTGGTCTCGTATTGCTTCTACCGGACACACCAAACCACAAGCACTGCAGTCAATACATATACTTGGGTCAATGATGTGTAGCATATTACGGTCACCAGTTATCGCATTCACTGGACAGTTAGTTAAACATGCCATACATCCGATGCATTCTTCTGTAATAAAATAAGCCATAACAACTACTCCTCCTAATCTGTATTATTGTATCATACCGTTGTTATAATGTCAAATTGTTATTAGGGTTAGCACGGATATTTATAGTAAACTTTTGAATTAATGGGACATTTTGATATGTAGGAGGGAACTCCGATTCCCGACTATTAGTGAGTTTTGTCGCGATTCGGATATCGCTCCTACAGGGACTTTATATTATTATTTTTAATGTTCACTATAGTTTGTGCCGTTCAGCCCCAACGGGCGAAAGGTGTATAGTAAACGTTGCACATACAAAAGTAAGCCCCAGCGGGGCGACAGGTGTCCAACGGACTTGTCAGAATCCCAGAATGCACAGAACCCACAGAAAACACAGAAAATCCCTCTACCTTCAGCGTCTTCTGCGTCCTCTGTGCCTTCAGCGATTCAGACAATCCCGCAATTCTGACAAATCCCTCTACCTT
>JAPOQK010000091.1 GCA_026710795.1 Candidatus Poribacteria bacterium | reverse complement strand
TAATACCATTTCTAATAAATAAAGTGCCATTTGCTGAGGACTACTTGTAGGATCGACCCGGTGAATGCCTAAATGGCATTCATACCGTTGATTTACTGGTCGCGACCGGGAGGTCGCTCCTACAGAAGAAAGATTTCCAATCAATAACAATGGTTGAATCCAGTAATGGGACAATAAATATTAGAATTGGTATAATATAAAAAGTGGACAAATTTGGGTAAAATACCGTAAAATAATCTGATCTTTATACGATCTAATATTTCTTGAAATTGTATATTGGAATTCCTATAGCGAATGAACAGATGCTGTCACAACTGATCAGTAATATGGACTTAATAAATTTGTAGTCGTTTTCTGTTGATTTTTTGTTGACACGGCTTAAAAACGTTGTTATGATTAAACCTATAGTATGGGGTAGGTGTTATTTGAACCCAGAAATACCGCTTGATAAACCAGCGTATTCGTTGTCAAATTACCCTCCATTTTATATTCTAACTACTAATGGCAGATAGAAAATTATAAGACGCAGGATGGATTCGTACCCGTCAATACTTAGCTGCAGGCTAAACGTGTTTAACCTCTTCACCACTGTCTTATATTCAAATCTCGTATGCCATAACAGATTTGAATATGCAACCTCCTCAGTAGCATATAATGTTCTATCCACTTGAACTATGAGGACTTACAATATTCTTTCACAAACATCACAATATTTGTATAAGAAAATAAGAACCATGGAGGCACCAAATTGATGTTAATTCAAAAGATTATCAAAGTATCTATCATTGCCTTACTGGCATTTGTCGTCGTTTCTTTATCCGGTTTATACATCTACAGTTTGTCTCAGCATGAAAAACTGAATACTCCTGAAAAAGTTTATAGAGATACAACTGAAACTGAAATGGAAATTGTGCAAGAAAATATTAAATCTATGATACGCGAACAACAGGAAAGACGAAATCAACAGAATTTTTCAGCACAGCATGCTACTGTTACCGATGATAATATGCCAACACGGAACGAAACTAAATCTGATAAATTTGAGTATACTGCACAAACACCTGTAGAATTAAACCAAATGACAGATATACCCAATATGGATATGGAAAAACTAAACAAGAATGAATCGGTAAAAATTATCAAAGCGGACGGTGATGTAAAATCTCCTACATTTGAAGAACTGATAAGCACAGGTGCTATACCTAATTTCCCAGGTCTTAATGGAACAATATCAATAAGTGGAACTACATTCAATGCTAATTCACCCCAAGAATTACAAAAGTTGATTTCTCAACTTGAAAACAGCGATAATCCGAATCATAGATCTATTGCAAACTCACTAAAGACCTCAGATATACCTGCAGCGGCAAGTGTTACAATAACTGTTTCAGATTAATTTATTCCTAAGATATTAACTGAGGAACATTGGTTGTTTCTCAGAAGATTCATAAGTGTATTGTATTCTATTTGACCTACAGGCCCCTACGAAACATCAATACATTAGCTTCTCTTCTTTCGCTTTTTCATCATTGACAAATGCCAATAGTATTAACCCAACAACAAAAAATACCATCAATGAAATAATGGCAAGCCTTGCTGTACCAGTAATCTGTTTAATAATTCCGAAAGTAAAAGGACCCCAGATAGCAGAAAACTTACTAAAAACAGAATAAAATCCATAAAACTCAGCACTTGCACTTTCCGGAATCATGGCTCCATAGAATGATCGACTAAGTGCCTGAGTCCCACCAAGCACTATACCAACGATCATACCTAAGACAAAGAATTCCATAGCTGAATGGATAAAGTAACCATAAATCACAACCCCACTCCATAAAACTAATGAAATCATCACTGCACGTCTCGCACCTATATGTTTGGCAATTCTGCTAAATATCAATGCTCCCGCTATTGCAACTACTTGAACAAGTAAAAGCGTAACCATAAGGTGGGTCGTACCAAGTTCCAATTCCTCCTTACCATATATAGCTGCCATACTTGTAACGGTGTGGGCACCATCATTGTAAATCATATATGCGATCACAAAGATAGTGAGTTGTTTGAAATTTTTTACTTTTTGGGCTGTATTGATCGTTCGATTAATCCCAATGGATAAGTATGCAAACAATTTTGGAGTGTTATGATATTTTTCTGGCAGCGGTGTATCTGTTTTAATCTCCTTAAGATACTTCACTGTAAATAATGTCCAACCTGCCCACCATATACCTGTCATTCCCATACCTATACGCACTGCTAAATCTTCCCTAATCCCAATTGACTCATGCATCGCTACCAACACAAGGGCAATTCCAAATTGAATAGAACCCCCAACATATCCATACGCATATCCTTTGGCAGAAACAGAATCAATCTTATCTTCTGTAGCAATATGTGGCAAAAAAGCATCGTAGAAGACATTTGCACCAATAAAGCAAACTTGTGTGCAAATATATAGTACAACTGCATACCAAACGTCACCAGGTCGGCTAAAAAAGAGTAAAGTTGCAAACATACTTCCAAAATAAGCAAAACTAATAAGAAATCTTTTTTTAGCTGAAGAGAAATCTGCTATAGATCCAAGCACAGGAGCAAAAAGGAAAACAATCAAGGCAGCAAACCCTAACATAAAACCCCACATTGCTGTCGCGCTAACTGTCATTCCAAATAGGGCAATACCGTTATCACCAACAATACCTTCTTTAAAATAAATAGGTAGCAATGCAGCACTTACAGTCGTTATATATGCTGAATTTGCCAAATCATACATACACCAACCGAAGATCGATTTTTTATCGTTTTTCATAGATTTCCTATTGGCAACTGTGGATGTCAGTTACATTATAGATTTACTTACATTGACTATGCAAAAAAATAGGACATTAGGAACGAAAGATATCCACCCTCCTAATGCCCTAAACTTACAAGTCTTAGACAAGGTCAAAGCGATCCAGATTCATAACCTTGTTCCATGCAGCAACGAAGTCACGTACAAATTTATCTTGAGAATCATCACATGCATAGACCTCTGCGATGGCTCGAAGTTGTGAGTTTGAACCACATACGAGATCAACACGGGTTCCCATCCATTTGATCTCACCTGTTGAACGATCGCGTCCCTCAAAGATGTAATCACTATCCTTGGATGCCTGCCATTCGGTATTCATATCAAGAAGATTCACGAAGTAATCTGTAGACAATGTCCCAGGACGATCAGTGAAAATACCGAAACCAGATTCACAGACGTTGGCATCCAGTACACGCATACCTCCGAGCAGAACAGTCATCTCAGGTGCGGTTAACGTCAACATCTGTGCTCGATCCACCAGAAGCTCTTCTGCGGTTCTTTGGTGTCCGTTAGCAAAGTAGTTGCGAAAACCATCTGCTGTCGGTTCAAGTACAGCAAATGATTCCACATCGGTTTGTTCCTGAACCGCGTCAGTACGCCCTGGAGAGAAGGGAACATCTACTTCAATACCAGCATTCTTCGCCGCTGCTTCCACAGCAGCACAACCTGCAAGAACAATCAGGTCAGCGAGAGATACCTTCTTCCCGTCAGACCGAGATGCATTAAACTCCTTTTGTATCTCTTCCAGTGTCTGAAGTATTTTAGCCAGTTCCGACGGTTTGTTGACTTCCCAATCTTTTTGCGGAGCAAGACGTATGCGAGCACCGTTGGCTCCACCGCGCTTGTCAGTGCCACGGAATGTTACCGCAGATGCCCAAGCAGTTGAGACCAATTGTGATGTTGACAAACCTGAATCAAGAATCTGCGTTTTGAGAGCAGCGATGTCCTTTGCGTCAATCAATTCATGATCAACATCTGGAACAGGATCTTGCCACAACTGTGGTTCAGCAGGCACTAACGAACCGAGACAACGTGTCCGAGGTCCCATGTCACGGTGTGTCAACTTATACCAAGCTCTGGAAAACGCATCTGCAAACGCATCTGGGTTCTCATAGAAACGCTTGGATATTGTTGCATAGATCGGATCCGCCTTCAGTGAAAGGTCAGTCGTAAGCATCATAGGTGCATGTTTCTTTGATGGATCGTGAGCATCTGGAACGGTGTCCTGAGCCGATTCATCTTTGGGAGTCCACTGCCACGCACCACCAGGTCCTTTTATTAGTTCCCAATCGTAGTTAAATAGATTGTAGAAGAAACTATTGTCCCATTTAGTCGGAGTAGCTGTCCATGCACCTTCTAATCCACTGGTAATTGTATGGACACCTTTTCCACTTCCATAAGTATTCTTCCAGCCGAGTCCTTGTTCTTCAAGTGCTGCACCTTCAGGTTCAGGTCCTACGTACTCGTCCGCATCAGCAGCCCCGTGTGTTTTACCAAAGGTATGTCCACCAGCGATAAGGGCAACCGTCTCCTCATCGTTCATTGCCATACGTCGGAACGTTTCCCTAATATCAATAGCTGCAGCAACAGGATCCGGGTTACCGTTCGGTCCCTGCGGGTTAACATAGATAAGACCCATCTGAACTGCACCGAGAGGATTTTCCAGATCTCTGTCACCAGAGTAACGCTCGTCACCCAGCCAAGTTGTTTCTTTTCCCCAATAGATATCTTCTTCCGGTTCCCAAACATCTTCTCGTCCACCTGCAAACCCTATCATCTTAAGACCCATAGACTCAAGAGCACAGTTTCCAGCGAATATCATCAGATCTGCCCACGAAAGCTTCCTGCCATACTTCTGTTTGATTGGCCAAAGCAGCCGTCGTGCCTTATCAAGACTCGCGTTATCGGGCCAACTGTTTAACGGTGCAAAACGCATCGTTCCCGATGCTGCCCCGCCGCGTCCATCACCTATTCGGTATGTCCCGGCACTGTGCCATGCCATCCGAATAAAAAGAGGTCCATAATGACCATAGTCAGCAGGCCACCAATCCTGTGATGTTGTCATCAACTCAAACATATCCTGCTTCAGGACATCCAAATCAAGTGTCTTGAACTCTTCTGCATAATTGAAATCCTCACCCATAGGATTTGATTCGGGCGGATTCTGATTTAACATCTTCAAGTTCAACTGATTTGGCCACCACTGTTGATTGGCTATAGTTCCTGCTGCCTGAGAGTGGTGCATCACTGGACATTTACTTTCGTTACTCATATTTCCTCCAATCGTGTTCAATATTTGTCCAACTAAATTATGACATACTCTAATATACACATATATTCAATATTAATCTAAAGATGTCAATTTATAGGGAAATAAAATAATATTAATTTTCTCCTAAGATGACTATTGATGTCACTTTCTCCTACTCCTAACACAGTTCTGAGTATTATAAATGGGAGACTAACATCTTATACCTTAACTATATTATACATCAACATTGAAAAGAATGAAAATAAAAAATTGGTGTGTAAATACACTGACACTAATCAGGTAAATAATTATGTTGAAAGGTTTTATTAGTTCGATAGATCCAAACAACAAAAATATATGAACGCTTAAATCTTTCCAAATATTAATAGATAAACATCAAAACAATATATATCCAATAAGAAATTCTATTTTTTTATTTGACATACACATATAGATAGTATATAATTAACATGTGTTTAGAATGCAAGCCTATATCGGCAACGCGAGTTTAGATACTCTAAGAGGTGGTGTGGTTCCCTGATGAAGCGACAACACGGGGACACATACTTTACAACCACAACCGTCGCTCGAAAACTCGATGATGAGCCGTGGGCAGTCTCCTTGGATACGCGACGCCAAACGGAGATGGAACAACATCAACACGGAAATAGATCGCGTAAATTCTCATAGAGTCGTAGGGAGTTATTCAATTGACCAATGACATCAATGAAAACTCAAATATGTCTCGGATGTCTATTTCTTAATTTCTGCTTGGTATCTTACAGTTTGTTATATGATGGGATCTACAAAATGTAAGGTATAAAAGAAATAACTGATGAAAACATAATATGTTTCAAAATAAAACACTTACAATCGGGCACAAGATGCTACACCCTTTTGGTCGGGGGTAAAAGATTGTGAGAAGGAAATCAGAAACATACCTACAAGATAATGTCGTTTAAAATCTCATAGAGTCGTGGGTTTTCTGATATACACAGCATATCAGAAACAACGAAATCCCACGCACTCAGCTGTGAATTATCCAGACTGTAAAGCTGGGACTCGTGAAGCTATATATAGGCTTTGCATTCCACGTTTTCTGAGTTTCTTGCTGCCATGTGCAATTAATTGAGGGTGGTTCATAATTGTTTTGAAACAACACATCAGAATGCGATATATTTCACAATCCTATTACAGAAGACTCAGTAGAACGTTATACCAATTCTAATATTTATTGTCCCATTACTGGATTCAACTATTATTACTAATTGGAAATCTTTCTTCTGTAGGAGCGACCTCCCGGTCGCGACCAGTAAATCAACGGTATGAATGCCATTTAGGCATTC
>JAPOQK010000089.1 GCA_026710795.1 Candidatus Poribacteria bacterium | reverse complement strand
CATGTCTTACAAATTGTGAAGGTAGGTCAAGATAAAAAAAGAACAAAAAGGAGCCCGAAAAAAAAAGCGAAATTCGCGTCACATTCCTTATCCTGACTGGATGCAAAACGTCACAGTGACGTGCAAAACGTCACAATTTTTAGCACATACTGATGAACAATGTAACGCTAAATTAACAGATATAGATTTCGCTTCTCTCTATCCGACCTACAAGAAATTATATTGAATTGGGAAAAATATATCCGAAAAAACCGAAAACTAAATAACCCTGCATACCACCAAGAAAACTTGCGTAACACGTCGTTTCTATAGTATACTGTTGATTAAATATTATTTGGTTCAAACCGATATGAGATAAGCATGAGAATACTTGAAAACCTTATCACAGCATTTTCTGCACTCCGTGCAAGCAAACTCCGAACAATCCTGACATTGTTAGGAATTACCATCGGCATTGCTGGTGTAATTGCCATGATGTCCTTAGGTGCTGGTGCAGAAAAACTTGTGATGTCAGAATTTGAAAAGATTGGCGGTCCGAGTATGTTTGGTGTCTACCGTCCTGGAAAGATACGTCGTAATCACCGGTGGCAGCGCAACAATAGTCCCCATTATCTCAATATGGAGGATCTACGCGACGTTTTAGAAAAGTGTCCTTCCGTTGAAGTTGCAACAGTGGAAGGAAGTTATTATATCAACTTTGAAGTTGAAGGTAAACACAAACCAACCTACATGCGTGCAACGACAGTTGAATATCAAGCTGTCCGTCAATGGCATACTCAAGTTGGTAGATTCCTTGCTGATACAGACATGGATTTGTGGAATAAGATATGTGTTATTGGATCAACGGTTTGGAAAGAGCAGTTCAAAGGAATGGACCCAGTAGGGAAAGAAGTTTCTATTAATAACAAACGTTTTACTGTTGTCGGAATAATGGATAGCCGCGGTCCAGGTTTAGAAGCTGGAAAAAGCGATGACAATATGATCTTTATTCCTATTACAACTGCTCAAACAAGGTTTTGGGGACACGATAACGTCGGACATATTATGGTTCGTGCAAAAAGTCCACTTGTGGTGGAGCAAGCGGTGAAAGAGGTACAAACCGTAATAAGACGTAACCATGATGGTGATGACACCTTTTTCAGAACATGGCAGGCAAAGAAAGGCATTGAAAGTGCAAAAAAGACTATTTTTATCATTGAGATGGTATTGGTAATCATCGCTTCAGTTTCCCTGATTGTTGGTGGAATCGGTATCCTTAATATTATGCTTGTATCGGTAACAGAACGGATACCTGAGATTGGATTGCGAAAAGCAGTAGGTGCAAAAAACTACCACATTCGGTTTCAGTTCTTAACTGAATCTATCTTATTGTGTCTCTTTGGTAGTTTGTTAGGTATTGCATTAGGAGCGGTAGTCGGTCAAGGTTTTTCATGGGCTGTAGAGACATTTATGAAAGGTATGCTCGCGTGGCCGTCTGTGATTACGTTTAAATCAGTTCTGGTCTCAGTAGCAGCAGGCACAGCAGTAGGTATCTTTTTCGGATATTATCCTGCAAGTCAAGCAGCAAAACTCAGTCCCATTGATGCTATTCGACATACATAACCGATTGCCAAAACAGTTCTCCTATAAATAAAAAATGGAACTAATAACGTGGAAAAACTCGGCATAATCGCTGGAGCGGGAGAACTGCCAGTACTCGTTGCCAAAAGTGCTGTTGATCAAGGTAGAGAACCAGTTATCATACCAATTACAAAAGAAGATGAACAACGATTTTCTACGTTATCGTGTGAAATCTATCCGTATGGTGTTGGACAGATTCAGAAAATTACACAAAAACTTCTTGATTTAAACGTATGCGACCTTGTCATTATTGGTAAAATAGAGCCGAGTATCCTGTTACGTCCATTACAATTTGATGCGACAGCATTAAAGATTTTGGCACGCAATCGTAGCAGAAAGCCATCTGCACTTGTTTCAGCAGTACTGGAACACTTTCAATCTGCTGGACTTTCTATACTGAGACAGGACCATTTTCTTACACATCTATTACCGGAACCCGGTGTCCTCACAAAACGACAACCGAATTCATCCCAGTGGAAAGATATTAATATTGGCATAGAGATTGCACGTAGAATAGCAGACTTAGATATTGGTCAGACTGTCGTCGTAAAAAACGAAATTATAATTGCAATTGAAGCCATTGAAGGAACAGATACCACGATTGAAAGAGGCGGAGAACTCGGTGGTAAAGGAATTGTTGTTGCAAAAGCAGCATCTGATACACACGATTTCCGTATAGACGTTCCAACGGTTGGAATGCAAACACTTCAGACAGTTCACTCTGTGAAAGGGAGTGTTTTGGCTGTTGAGGCAAGACGAACATTTGTTATGGAACCTGAAACACTTTATCCACAAGCTGACCGATGGAAAATAGCAATTGTTGCTGTTGAATAACACAAATTAAGTTCACTGTTTACTGAGTTAGAGACAAGATGTATGTTGATCGATATTTGGTATATCATTAGAAATTACCCTCACATAATGCATTATAATGTGGTACAATATTATTTATCTGATTGAAAGTATGGAATTATAAATTTACATTATGTCTATGAAAGTCATTATGCATGAAAAAACAGAGGTGAGTATTTATGACGTTCAAAAGATTCATCGCTATACTTGTTATAGGGATAACCCTGTCAGTAGGTTTTGTCTTTTTTCTGAAATTAAGGTCTCGTGTTGTAACAGACGATCTATCCACTCCAAGTGTAACCCTTCCCCAGACAACTCCTCGCAGTATTGAAATACCTGACGAAATTCGCCAGAAATTCGCTGAAATCCCCAAAAAACCCAATCTAATCACAGTGATTGAGCACGGTAGTCCTATCGATTCTGTGTATTTTTCACCTATAGATCCTTCGTTGATCGTGAGTAGAGGTAGGGACAAAAGCATTAAGTTATGGGATACCAACTACCCAAGTGAACCAGTGGCAATACTCACAGGAGATTCTTTATCAATTTCTCCTGACGGAAAGTTACTTGCAATTTGTAGTTTAAGGAACGGTACAAGTTTGTGGAGTGTAGAGAAAAAACAATATATCGTTTCTGATGGAATATCGTCAAGAGAAGCGATTTTTTCTCCCAATGGAAAAAGGTTAGCAATAGGTACGATCGGTGG
Organism: Candidatus Poribacteria bacterium; assembly: GCA_026710795.1. Classification (GTDB taxonomy): domain Bacteria; phylum Poribacteria; class WGA-4E; order WGA-4E; family WGA-3G; genus MSPOR6. The sequence goes on along the minus strand of JAPOQK010000089.1, from coordinate 19,844 downwards.
AGTGCAGTTGTGGAATATTGATACCCCATCAAGACCGATAAAAGGACTCAAACTGCACACAAAGGGCATTGTTGAGAATATGGGATTTTCTGCTGATGGCAAATATCTATCAGCTGCAAATAGGGTGAGTGGGGACGTTGATATCTGGGAACTCAATGGTAATGAAGCGAACAAAATCACAAACTTTAACGTGAGTGATGAGAAGCCTAAATGGGTTGAAGCTCTTGAGTTTGTACCAGATGCGACTAATCCTGTTCTTGCCATCGCCAAGAACGATAAAAACATACAACTGCATTCTCCTCCTGATTGGAAAGTCACCACTGAAATCATAACGGGACATGTCAATGATCTTGTATTTTCATCGGATGCTAACTTGCTTGTGGCTGCGGGGTATAATGAAATAACAATTTGGGCAGCTGATGGAGCACGAATCCTTTCAATAGAAACAAATTCACGGTGGGTGAATTGTGTTGACATATCTTCTGATAGTGCCTATGTTGCAGGAGCAGGAAATGATGGAATTATACGGATTTGGAATGTCTCACAGAATAATCTTACAGAACACATTTCATCTTCGGATGTTGTTAAACTGATCTATTTTTTACCAAGTGATCGTGCCCCTCGACCAGATATTCCAGAAAAATTAAATCTAATGATACAAGATGTACGAAAATATTTTGCTGACGAAATGGAACGACACGGATTCGGTAGAAGAACATTTTCATTTGAAAAAAATAGTGATGGTACTGCCAAAGTATACTTATTTGAGGGACGAACAACTGATGATTACTACTTTATTAAGACAACCAAAAAGGTAACAAAAGAAGTAGACCAGTTTTTTGATTCGTCAAAGAACATCCACCTAATTATTGCCGACATTAGTAAAACATTAAACAAAAAATCAAGCGGAATTGTTAGCGCAAGTCCGAATCCCTATACGATAGACTACACGCAAGACTTAATGGGACTGCGAGGTGGTGAAGTTATTATGACCGTAAGTCGTAACGGATATTCAACAGAATTAGTAGCAAGGGAACTGGGACACACTCTTGGATTAGACAATGATTTTCGTGACGCATCTTATCTCATGTCCTACGGTAGAAGTCAAAAACGGCTATCAAAAAGCAGTGCAGAATGGTTAGATAAGAGTCGATATTTCAATCCGAATCAAACGTCATATAATTCGCATTCATCAATTGTAAAACAAGCACCGTTACCTAATGTAGTAAGATTGCATGTAAAAGATGCCGATGGCATTCATCAGGTAAGGTTGTTTGTAAAACCCACCAATGAATTTCCACCACCTGGATACGAATTGAATATAAATCCAGACATAAACAAAATAGATTGGGAAAGAAAGCAAAAAGGGAAAGACTATGTGCTGCATGATTATGTGAAAATCAATTTAAAACCGAATGCCACCGTTGAGTTTAAGTTACCAGATTATTCTGAGAATCAACTCAGAGTTCAGGTCATAGATATATATGGTAATATGGTTTATAGAGAATTGAACCTTACAGATGAAAATGAGAGTTCCATCACCAAACTTGTACGGAGTGTTACTGGCGGTTAGGGTTTGAAATATATATGGCATATTACAAATATATCACTTATTAGATCTATCTGCATAGATCACCTGTTTCCTAATCTTATACCAATTCTAATATTTATTGTCCCATTACTGGATTCAACCATTGTTATTGATTGGAAATCTTTCTTCTGTAGGATCGACCCGGTGAATGCCTAAATGGCATTCATACCGTTGATTTGCCGGTCGCGACCAGGAGGTCGCTCCTACAAGTAGTCCTCAGCAAATGGCACTTTATTTATTAGAAATGGTATAAGATAATATATTCTATGGAGTTTTACTCAAATACAGCAGCTATTTCCCCGAACGGTAACTTCCTTGCTTCTGGTTATGATGGTCTACCGTGGCTATGGAATGTGAGTGAGTTAAATGAAAATTAAGAATCTCTCAATCTGGTTGATAATCCTTTTTGTTGGTGTCGTAATCTTAGGATTTTCAACTTGGCATCAATGGAATGAGAATCAGAAAACAATCATAGAACGGATGAGACCCATCACTCCGATTGCGGAGTTTAATCATGGTTCAATGATTGAGGACATTGAATTTTCTCCAGCTAATTCAAATATAATTGCAAGTGTAGGTGATGATAAGAACATAAAAATCTGGAACAAGAATAACCCGATAACCCCTATAAAAATCATACAAGACAACGAAGAAGATCTCATCTCATTGGAATATCTAAACAACGGACAATTGCTCTTATGTAAAGGCTTACACAGAAAGATGATATTGTGTAATACATCATCTTGGGAAAGAATTATTTTACCTCAGGAAAAATTTCTATGGGATGCTGCAATTTCTCCAAGTGCGGACTACCTTGCGAATCTCTATTCACAACGTTTAGAGTTGTGGGACATTCGGAATCCCGATGAAATCGTTTTAGCTAAAGTGATTAAAGAAATTCAGCATATAAAGTATCATAATTCCTTTAAATGTACAGACTTCTCACCAAACGGCAAATGGCTTGCTATTGGTTACGAGAACGGGGACATTAGAATTTGGGACTTAGAACAGGAGAAATTTATCAAGACATTATCTGTTCCTTCTGATAGCCATTTACACTTGAGAGATATTGAGTTTTCACTAAATGGGAATTGGATTGTCGCATTAGATCAAAACAGTTTGTCTTTATGGGATGTCCAACAAAAGAAACGTACAGTATTATTGGAGAACACTCGAATAGGATTTATCCAAAATGTGAAGATATCTCCTGACGGAAGATATATCGGTACTAGAATGCATGGTAAAAGTTATGAATATATAATCTGGAGTTTACCAGAAGGACAGATCTACCACTCGGCAACTGAGGGTAACTTCTCTGATCTGGCGTTTTCACCTGATGGAAAAACTCTGGCAATTTCAGATCCTGGGGAAGTTATTTTCATGTCTTTGGAAACGCTTACTCCACACACCATTTTGAAAGCAGGAGGTATCTTAGGTGGAGCATCGGATATGACATTTTCACCTGATGGCAGCATGCTTGCAGGTAGTTCTGGTTTTGGTGGTATAGTTCGTGTATGGGATGTGAGTGAAATCGATGATAAATAAAAGAAACATACTTTTATCAACAATATTGGCAATAGCGGTTGTCGGTGTAGTGGTTTATTTCATCACACGACCACAGCAACATGAATTGCTTCCACAAACATTCGCGCCACTTCCTGAAAAACCTAAACTTATTGATGAATTCCATCAGAATACTGAGATTTATTCTGTGGCATTTTCACCTGTAGATCCGTCCCTAATTGCATTTGTTGATGAAAATGGCACAATCAAAATGTGGAACAGAAATATTACGAATAAACCGGCTGTAACTCTAAATCATCCTGACAAGTATCCATCAATAGGTTTCTCACCTACAGGAAAACTACTTGTCTGTGCTGCTTGGAATCTCATATTGTGGGATGTTGATTCAGGTGAGAAAATCAATACCCTTAAGACTTCTTACGGAGGATTCACCTTTACACCAGATGGACACTTCCTTGCAACAAATAATAATGTAGTGAAACTCTGGGATATTAGGAATCCAAAACATATTACTGAAGCAGCTACATTTCCATTTGATGAGGCACATAAAGCAAAAGGTAGGGCATGTGCAGTTGGTATTTCATCAGATGGAAAATTGATCGCTGCAGGATATGCCCGCGGAACTATCAACGTATGGGATTTAAATACCAAACAATTAGTCCGAACCTTAAAAACATCTTATTATGAGATGAATTTTCTCAAGTTTTCTCCAAACAACAAATTTCTGGCAGCTGGAGGACCAGTGCTTTTCAAAGATAATAATGATAAGACATGGGTAAGTAGCGGGGCAAAAGGTTATTCCATGTGGGAATTACCGAATTGGAAACTCCATGGTAGTGTGCAGCGAGGAAATATTGAAAATCTGGTGTTCTCTCCTGATGAAAAGATATGTGTGGGTACAAATGACTGGTTATTTTATGGAAGAGGTGTAGAAATCTGGTCAACTGAGGATGGAGCACCAATTACATCATTACAAACAGCAGCAAAAGATGTTTCGTTTTCAAATGATGGGAACTTACTCGCAACTGGGGGTAGAGATGGTAAGGTCAGGGTTTGGAAACTCAATCACAAGCACTTAGATTTAACCACAACTCCTGCCGATGTTGTGCGGATTATTTATTGCTTGCCGAAAGATGAAGAACCACCACCTGATATTACAACAAAACTTGATGAATCAATAAGAAAGGTTCAAGATTTCTACGCGAATGAATTGGAAAAACATGGTTTTGGGAGAAAGACATTTAGTTTTGAAACTGATGAAAATGGTAAATTAAAGGTATATCTTCTCAGAGAAAATGATAGAATTGATTATGACTTATCAAACGAAATCTGGATAGTTATACTTGATAAAAATACAACTTTCCCTAAACCGAATTATAAATTACCTCATTTTGGACGAAACAAGACATTTTGGTATACCAGTATTGGTAATAATAACCTTCAAGACAATGTCCATGCTGAAGCATTGGCAGGAACAAATCATGGATCACTTCATTATGTGTATACTAAAAAGAGAAAAATTGATTCGAGGGATATTGCACACGAACTCAAACTTGCGTTTGCAGCATTTGATTGGAAATATCCAAATTTTAATCGTGGTCCGAACAAGTCTAAAAGCTTATTTGCCCGTTTTAACAGGTTAATGCCATGGGGAAAAGGATTGGTAAATTTGTCCAAGTGTGAGGCAGAATGGTTAGACAGAAGTCGTTTCTTTAATCCCAATCAACCCTTCTTTGATAATCGACCAGAGATTGATATGAATGTATCCAAAGCGGATGATTCAGACTCGCGACTTTTGCGATTTACAGTTGCTGATGAAGATGACATCCATCAAGTGCAGATGTTTTCTCCTGTAGATCCTAAATATCATAGTATGCTCAACAAGTTTGAGGGATGTCATGCAATAAATGGCAAAAAGACTGCTTCTGTTGAATATCTATTATCAAATTCTGAAGTAAAAAGTCTTGAACTAAGGATGATTGACATGCATGGGAACATCGCATCACGAAAATTTACAATAAGAGATAAAACTGTAGAACCAGAAAAACAACCGTAGCACCTACAAGAAAGGAGAACAGATGTCCAAAAGAACTGCAATCTTTCCAGCGAGTTTCGACCCGATTACACTCGGACATGTGGACTTGATTGATCGTGTATGTAAACTTGACGTTTTTGATGAACTCGTGGTTGTTATCGCAGTGAACCCAGCCAAACAGGAACGATTCACTATTGAAGAACGTGTACAAATGCTTGAAGAGGTCATCAAGCCTTATCCAAAAGCAACTATTGATGGGTCTGCCGGGTTGGTGGTGCAATACGCACAAATGTGTGGAGCAAGTTCAATTATTCGTGGTTTACGCGAGATTTCTGATTTTGAATGGGAATTCAAAATGGCACGAATGAATCAGCAAATTGCACCGGAAATAGACACGCTTTTTATGGTGGCGAGTACACAATATGCACATATTAGTTCTACGCTTGTAATGGAGGTAGTAGAGATGGGACAGGGATCAATCAGTGAAGAAAAATTGCTGGAAATGGTGCCACCAATCGTCGTAGAATTTATCAAGCGTAAATTCCATGTTCAGTAATTGCAGACACGACTGAACCGCGTCTACATTATTCGGCTTTTAGAATCGATTGTCCAAACTTAAACTAACGTTAAAACCTGGTGCATTTATACCAGACCCATGTTGACGATATCGTCTATCAAGTAAATTATCAAGATTTAGTGTCAGACGAGTATAATCAAAGAGATTAACCCCACCGCGAATGTTGAGTGTCCACCATCCCGGTGTGCCAGCATCAACTGCATTACCATTGGAATCAAACTCAACGGCAGCAGGATCCCGTGTTTTCCCTTGTATTCGTGGATCACGGATATCGCTGCGGTTCAATCGTCTCTGTTCTGCTGCTGCTCGAACAAATAAAGATACCCAATACTGTGTAGACACCGGTTCCCATTGGATTCCGACCACACCATTCAATGGAGGTTCTCTACGTGTACGCGCTTCCCACGGTTTGTCAGGATCCGGTTCTACACCGTTAATCAGCAGTACTTCCCCACGTAGCAATGATGCATTTCCGTATAACGACAATGCTGCATCAATTGGTATTAAACCAGCCAACTCTATCCCTTGGAATTGTGCTTCATCAACGTTATCAAAAACGAGAACATCAATATCCGCATATTCATTTATCAGTTCCTGATGAAGTTGTGGAATTTCACCACCTGCATAAACTTCTTGTACTGGTCTCCGTGTGACTAAGCCGTTCACACGACTATGAAAAACTGTCAACGCACCTCGAAAATGTGTATGGTTTGCTTTAATGCCACCCTCAACTGTCCACGAAGTTTCTGGATCAAGATCAGGACTCGGAGCAGTAACACCTTCATTAGTAACTTCCACTGCTGTTGTATCATTCAATGATGGAGCACGAAACGCTGTACCGACATTACCTACAAGGTTTAAGAAATCTGTTACACTAACGACTACACCAGCACTTCCTGTCAAACTACTGTCCAATTCATTGAATTCCTCAAAGTCATCAGCACGGATAGAAAGATCTGCGTTTGTTTGGTAAAACGTTCCCCGTCCACCAAGAGTCAATTGAATTCGATCATGAACGGTTATTTCATCCTGTAGATATAGACTTGCATCCCAGAACTGAGAACCGTTGATAAAACGTCCCACATCTTCGTTAACAGTTTCTTTCCCTACCTCATCGGTACTGACAGTTTGACTCTGCAACATATCCATGTAGAATTCAGCACCACCTACTATACGTTGTTTCGGCAGTAACGAACTGACTGTTTGTGCACTCAACCCCACAGTATTAACCGTATCATTACGATGTCTTCTACTCGTTGCTCCACGTTGCACCTCGTTTCTTCCCTCTTCCTGTCGTTGAAAAGATGCTGTTAATCGGAACAGATCTAAATTAGCATTCTCAGGAATAGTAAGGAAGTTTGCATACACAAGATCCCGATTTTGTGGTTCAAAAAAGAACTCTGCAAATTCTTGAGGTGCAATTTTATCATATCGTGGTGTTTGCGGTTGTCGCCACATCTGGTATGCAAAGTTGACGGTGCTTGAATCATTGAGTTGATACGCTATTTTAGCATTTGCATCAAACGCATTCCAACCCAATGGACCCACATTGTCAATGACCCATTTTTCTGGTATATCATCTTTTGGTAATTCACTTACTTCATCATATTCATATAGTTTGGCATCACTGGGAATTTCATCAACTATTTCATATTTTCGGTTTTTGTAATGTAGGTCGTATCCAATACCAGGATTAATATCCCCATAGTAACGCACACCACCACCTACATGGAATCCAAATTTCCCATTGTTTCCAGTTAGCTCTAATCTTCCAAGACGTTCCTGTGTTGCTGTGGAGTAACGAGCAAGTATTCGTGGATGAATATCCCACGTCTCCTGTGATGGATTGATTGGGACAGGTTTCGTAAAGAAACTAACAACACCGCCTAATGCACCACTGCCGTATAACATTGAACTTGATCCGAGTAATACCTCAGCACGATCTAAGTTTTCCGGTGCTATAGTTGCTGTATACTGATTCGGACCAGAACGAAATGTTGAGTTGTTTAGGCGTACCCAGTCGACTTGAATCACCGTTTGGTACCCTGTTAAACTACGCAACATCGGTGATCCTTGTCCAACTGTCGTCTCTTGTGCGATAACACCAACAGTATCACGTAGTATATTAGATGCGTGTTCCGCGGTGGTTCTTTCTATCTCTTTTAAACCAAGCACACTGATAGAATTAGGTGTTTTGAATGGTTCTTTCTCGACACGTGTTGCAGTCACTGTCACTTCCTGCAATTCTACAATGTCCTCATCACTATCACCATGATTATCAGCAGACACACTTGGTATCAAACTCACAAACAAACCCAAACTGACAATTAAAATAAATAATAATGCGGAATGCATTATAAACGCCTCCTATAGATTCTTCGCATTGACTTTATTTTTTTAAGAGCATCTTGATATATATTATGAGCAAATTATATGCCAACACGAATCAGTTGAATAATCAACTTATTCCAACCAATTTGTCAGATTTTGGTCAATACTGTTCATAGTTTTTACATATTATCGAATTGTAAGTAACATTTCTATTGTATCATACAGATAGAATTAATTGCTTGCATTTTGAGATAGGTCGTGGTAACTTAAAACAAAAACGTAATGAGGAATATTGATGGCAAAACAGAAATTAAGATTTGGATTCATTGGATGTGGTGGCAACTCACGCGGACACGGACGAAGTGTTTCTGGGGTTGAAGATGTAGAAATTTTCGCTCTTGCTGACCCAAGTGAAAATGCACTAAATGCTTTCAAAGAAACTGTCGGTTTAGACGATTCAGTACCTACCTATACTGACCACGATGAAATGTTAGCTGCAGCAAAACCGGATGCGGTTGTGATTAGTTCACCACACGGTTTACATTTTGATCACATTATGTCTGCCCTTGATGCAGGGTGTCATGTGCACACTGAGAAACCGATGGTATGTACGGTAGACCACGCAAAACAGGTTATGGCAAGGGTTGAAGAAACCGGTTTACACCTGATGATCGGTTATCAGAGACACTTGAGTCCAACATATCAATACTGTCGGAAAGTTGTCCAGAGTGGAGAACTTGGAAAGGTTAACTTTGTCGCTGCACATCAATCACAGAATTGGTACAGGAATCAGCAAGGAAAATGGCGACAAGACCCGTTTCTCGGTGGAGGTGGTCAACTCAATGACTCCGGCAGTCATCTCATTGATATTCTCTTATGGGTATTGGAAGCAAGTCCAGATACTGTTTTCGCGATGATAGATAATTTAGATATTGAGGTAGATGTCCTGACAGCAATGTCTATAAAATTTGATACCGGTGCACTTTGCAATATCAGCATCGTTGGACATGCACACGGTGGAGTACAGGAAGATTTCTCTATCTGGATGGAAGAAGGTGCACTATTTCTACGCGCAGGGAAATTATACCAACAAGGAAAAGGTGGCAAACCCGATCCAGTTGATGAATCTAAATTACCAAAGGGTGGTAATAAGGATGTTGCTTTCATTGAACTTATCCGAGGTGAACGGACAGAAAATCCGATTGGTGTTGAAAATGGATTGCGCGTAATACAATTGACCGAAGCAGCATGGCAATCCGCAGATCTTGGCAAACCCGTTAAGGTGGATCTGAGTTAATACTGTTCAATACTCGACGATAGAAATTGACGTAAAATGGACTATCAGATCATAGGAGAGTGTAATTGCTTGATGTTCAAAATCTGTGTATATCCATTGACAAGAAGCCATTTCTTACAGAACTTTCCTTTCAAGTAGCAGCTGGCGAGTCACTTATCCTTCTCGGAAAAAACGGTGTAGGAAAAACACTGCTGCTCAACATCTTGTCAACCTTGGTCGAACCAACATCAGGCACTGTCTCTATTTCAGGTGTAGATGCTTTTTCAAACTTGAAGGTCGTACGTCCCCAAATCGGTTACATACCTGTTGGATTTGAGGGTTATCCTGAGTTATCTGTTGTTGACTATCTTGATTTTTTTGCTGATGCATATAAACTGGACAAACAAAATCGCTCTGCTTCAATCAATACTGTACTTGAATTGATGGACATACAACATCTACGCGATATAAAAATGGGAGTATTGTCAACAGGAGAACGACAACGGATACTATTTGCAAAAACATTCCTTCACGAACCTCAACTATGGTTACTTGATGAACCCTTAGCACCACTTGACCCTCGTGGACAAATTGAGATGGCAGAATTATTCAGTGAACTCAAGTCAATGGGAAAAACTATTGTAATTGCAACGAATCGTCTTGAAGATGTACAACAACTCTGTGATAATAGTTCTACAGCTATGCAAAATACATATCTTCTCGGTATACTCAACGAAGGAACATTTGTTGTTTTCAATTCATACACAAAACTGCAGCAAGAACATGCAGAAGATATGTCAGATGATATTCATTCGCATTGGCTGATAGAACTCTATTTGGAGGTTACAAGATCGTAATGGTTGACATCGGTAAATTCTTTCATGAAAATGGATACTATTTTGGTAAAGGAATCTATTCACCTGATGAGGTGAAGTTGATGGAACACGACTTTGACCGAGTCGTAGACCAATTGGTAAAAAGCGATGAGAACATCAACGCGCGTTGGGGTGGTAGACTAATGGATGCGCTTGATGGCGGGGAATCTGTTATCATACATACACATAATATACAAAGTTTTTCTGGTGTATGGCTAAAGGCTTTTCAACAAGATAAGTTCCTTGACATCACCGAGAAAATACTTGGTCCAGATATTATGCTTCACCATTCCAAGCTATTTTGCAAACCCCCTGAGAAAGGATCACCGTTTCCGATGCATCAGGATTGGCAGTATTTCCCGTCCGCCAAAGACTCAATGATGGCTGCTATCATCTATGTATCCGAAGCTACAGATGAAATGGGTTGTGTCCGTGTATATCCCGGATCGCACAAAGAACTCGGACGCACAGACGGCATGATGGGTGGTGGGCAAAACGAGGAAATCACTAAACGGTACCCAATAGAGAAAGCTACCGTATTGGAGGCTGAACCCGGAGATGTTCTTTTCTTCAGTTACTTCACACTACACGGTTCAATGCCAAACCGATCAAATAAAACCAGAAAGAGTGTTTTAGTACAAATGCATGCAGGTGACGATCATATTGAAGATCAAAATAGACATACCAACGTGAAGTTAGTTCTACGTGGTTGGAATCATTTAGCAACAAGATCATCTGTTAGTAGAATAATATAAACCTAAAGGAGAATTAAATGATTAGAGTCGCAAAAATAAGTATGGCACATGTTCACGCAGGTGGATATGCACGACAAATACATGAAAACCCAGAAACTGAACTCGTCGCAGTTTGGGATGAAGAGGAATACGGTGGAAAAGCAGCAGCAGAACAATACGAAGTGCCTTTCTATACAAACCTCGACGAAATGTTAAGCCGCGACGATGTTGACGCAGTTTCCGTGGATGCGGTTACATCCGATCATCCTCGGGTAATTATCGCTGCTGCAGAAGCAGGTAAACATATCTTCACAGAAAAAGCACTCGCTATCACTGTTGAAGAATGTGACCCGATTATTGAAGCAGTCGAAAAAGCAGATATAAAGTTCATGATTTCGCTTCCTTCGCGTGCCAATTCCGAGATTCTGTTTGCGAAAAAGGCGATAGATGATGGACTTCTTGGAGACATCACGTTCGGTAGAGGACGAATTGCACACTCTGCTGCACTTGATTCGTGGTTCAGTGGCACAAGTGCATGGTTTGCAGATCCTGTACGCGCAGGTGGTGGTGCGCTTTTTGATTTAGGGTGTCACCGCGTGGATGTAATAAGATGGTTAATGGGTGAACCGAAAAGTGCTATTGCAAAGATAAACAACTTCACAGGTAACTTCCCGATTGATGACAACAGCGTTTCTGTCGTAGAATTTGCTAACAAGGCACTCGGTGTGATTGATGTTGCATGGACACACCGCTCTGGACCGAATATGCTTGAGATTTACGGCACAGAAGGCTCGTATGCAGCAGGACACGGGGAGATGCATTTTCAGACGCGCAAACTCTCCGACGAAGAAAAAGCAAAATACATCGCAGATGCACCTGCAGCACCTCCGCCTCCATTGCAGCAGTGGATAAATGCTATCCTCCGTGATGAACCAATGACAATCACTATCCAAGATGGAAGGAATCTAACAGAATTGATGCAGGCGTTCTATATGTCCTCTGAACAAGGCAAAGCAATAGACTTCCCGCTCTAAGTTATCATAATATATTCACATTATATCTGGTTGTATGATATGTATATTCAGGATTGCATCTGGTTACCCGACACATTAGTAAAACTTTACGTGAAGCACCATGTTACACAAAATGAAGTAGAAGAAATATTCTTCAATCATCCGAAATTCCGGTTTGTTGAATCAGGATTTAGAAAGGGAGAGGATGTATATTCCGCAGCTGGACAAACTGATGCAGGTCGTTACTTAATTGTATTCTTCATTCAAAAACAGGATCATCTTGCACTTATTCTGAGTGCACGCGATATGGATCAAAAGGAGAGAAGAAGGTATGAAAAAAAATAAAGATGAACAGATTTCCAGTATATCTAAGGCAAGAACTCTTGATGAGATAGCCGACTACTGGGATACACATAGCCTGGATGATCACTGGGATGAAACACATGAAGTCGATTTTGAAGTGCGGATTCAGCGTAAGTGTCGTGTAACACTTACCCCAGAGATCTATGAGAAAATTGAAAAACAAGCACTTGAACAGGGAATATTACCTGAAACTCTGGTTAACTTGTGGTTAGCTGAAAGGCTCCATCTAATCAAATCATCGTAGCAATAATTGGCTAAGTAAAACAATCTTTTATACACATTTTTTAGGACAAATGATGCAAGACTATCAACCAATCCCTCTTTCCAATCTGTGTAATGTAGGAACTGATATTATCGGTGAGAACGTTACAGTTAACACCGGTCAACAAACATTCCACGGACTCCCCTTCAACATCTCCGAAGGTGAAAATTGCTACATAGGTTTCGGTGAAGGCATCCATACAGACCCTATCCAAATACCAGTCAATTCTTCTCCGAAACGAATTATCATTGCACATCGTCTGCTTGAGTCCCGCATCCATCAAGGTGAACCCATCGGCAAACTCATTGCAAACTATGTTGTCCACTACACTGACGGACAGACAGTCAGCGCACCGATTCGTGAACGTTTTGAGATCGGCAGCGTTCCGCAAGGATGGGGACAACAGACTTTCATTGCAATACCCGATACCAAAGAAAGTTTACATGCACGTCACCAAGGTCCGTGGGGTGCCGCTGGAAACCGACAGACAGAAGCCAGGCAGTGTGTGCCGCGCAACTATTACCTATGGATATGGAATAATCCGAATCCTGGTGTTGAAGTAACTTCAATCGAAATACAACCACAGGAACGACGGTTTATCATTGCAGCAGTCACACTCGGTCATCTCGACGAAAACCCAATTCCGAGAACACCGAACAGAGAGGTTAAAATCACACTTCCACAAGCAGAAGACGCTGACAAACCTTTTGACATGGAGATTAACGTTGACCGTGGTACAGCGACCTATCCATATCCTTTACCCGAAAACCCATCCGATGCATTTATCAATGACGACTTCAAAGGCTGGGGAGAATCTCAAAACAACAAAAGCAGTCCTGCATACACAGAAATATCTGCTACACCATCCGCAACCGTTGAAATCACAAATCAAGGTGAAACACTCGGGGAAGTTAACTGGGGTGAACTACAAGAAAAAGGTAACATACAACCGAATGACCGTATTAAAGTAGAAGTCATTGACACCGGTAGAAACTGGGTTCATACTACCGTGATTGACGAAGATACGAATAAGCCTGTACCGTGTCGCATTCATTTCCGTTCACAACACGGTGTGCCGTATGCTCCTCATGGACACCATGCACACGTCAATTCAAATATGGGGACATGGCATGTTGATATCGGTGGGGATGTACGGTTGGGACAGATAAGTTATGCCTATATTGATGGCACTTGCCAAGGATGGCTGCCACGCGGAGATGTTATTGTTGATGTTGCTCGCGGTTTTGAATATACGCCATTACGGACTACCGTGAATATTAAACCCGGACAACGTGAGTTAACACTGCGAATCAAACGGTGGTGTAATATGACCACTGAACGCTATTTTAGCGGTGACACACACGTCCACTTCCTTTCAACACAAGGGGCACATACCGAAGCACAAGGGGAAGACCTTGGCGTTGTCAACCTTCTACTGTCACAATGGGGTCACCTTTTTACAAACACAGAAGAATTTATCGGTAGACCCACAGTTTCTGCTGATGGAAAGAGTATCGTATATGCAACACAAGAGAATCGCCAACATGTGCTGGGACATTTGACACTACTCGGTCTAAAAGACCAAGTTTCCCCATGGTGTTCCGATGGACCAGGTGAAGCAGAACTGGGTGGTAACTTGGAGGTTACACTTTCACATTGGGCAGATGCATGTCATGCACAAGGAGGAACTGTTGTTCTTCCCCACATCCCTAACCCGAATTGCGAACCAGCAACCTTAATTGCCACAGAACGCGTTGATGCTGTTGAATACCTTACCAATGCAATGTATGGACATATTGAATACTATCGTTATCTCAATTGTGGCTATAAATTACCACTTGTCGGTGGCACAGATAAGATGACCGCAGATGTTCCTGTTGGCGTATATCGCACGTATGTCCACATTCCCGATAACGAGGAATTCAACTATGACAACTGGTGCAAATATATGAGTGCTGGCAATACATTCCTCAGTGGCGGACCAATGATACGACTTACTGTAGACGGTCAACCAATCGGGAGTACAATTAATTTACCAGGTAATGGCGGTACCGTTGAAGTTGAAGCATCCGCTGATTCTATTTTTCCCATTCATACACTGCAAATTGTTCAGGCAGGCGAAGTTGTCGCCTCAACTGAGGATAACAACGGCACACACAAATTAAGTCTCAAAACAAATCTGAAAGTAGATAAACATTCTTGGATAGCTGCACGGTGTGGAGGTCCAAACTATGCACAAGCAATTCCACACCATGATGGTTGGAGACGCGGAATCATTGCACATACATCACCAATATACATCGCTGTTGGAGAAGAATGGTGGATGTTTGAGCCAGAAACAGCAAACTACATGCTAACATTGATTGAAGGCGGACTGTCCTATATACAGCAATCAGCACGTCATTATGAACCGGGTTCAACGACACATCATCATGGAGAGGACAATCACATAGAATACCTCTCACGTCCATTTCAAGAAGCACGAGAAGCAATACATAAACGGATGCATAAATTAGGAATTCCACATTAAAGTAGTAGACACACTCCGTGTGACTTTAAACTGATAAGGAGAAAAAATGCCAAAAGAATTAGTAGCAGTTGCACCACGGCAACCTGTTTTAAGAGAATATGAAGATGGACCTATTCCAAATGATTGTGTACGAGTCCAAATAGAATTTGGCGCACCTAAACGCGGAACTGAAATGACAATGTATTATGGTCTCCGAGGTGCAGGATTTCCGCAAGGACTCGGAAATATGTGCGTTGGCAAGATTATAGAAATGGGTGAAAATGTTGATAACTGCGAAATTGGGGAACTTGTTGCTGGACACGGACACCTTAAGGAAACCCATACATGGAAAGCAGGTGGTGTACTAAAGATGACAGATAAAATGACATGGAAAGATGCAGTCTGTTATGACCCCGCACACTTTGCGTTATCCGCAATCCGAGATGGTCAAGTCCGTGTCGGTGATCGTATCGCTGTATTCGGTCTCGGTGCAATCGGTTTAGTGACACAACAATATGCGAAGGCTGCTGGAGCGGAATTCATCGCTTGTGTTGACCCCATTGAGAGACGACGCGCTGTCGCAGAAAAAACTGGTGCCGATCTTGTCTTAGATCCCACAGAATGCAATGTTGGTGAAGTGCTGAAAGAAGCAACAGGTGGATTAGGACTCGATGTCGCAATTGAAACAAGTGCCAACTACAACGCCCTTGACGATGCAATTCGTAGTGTTGCGTATGAGGGAACGGTCGTCGTCGCAGGTTGGGCAAAAGAATGTACAGGCGGACTGGATCTCGGGGCAGTTGCCCATTTCAACATTCCAAACCTAATATTTGCACGTGCAAACAGCGACCCTAACCGAGACCACCCACGTTGGAATTTCGGTCGTATCAGAAATTCCTGTTGGAAATGGCTCTCTGAAGGTAGATTTGACTGCGAAGACATCGTTGATCCAGTGGTTCCGTTTGAAGATTCGGTTGAAGCATATATAGAAATGGACAACCATCCTGAACGGAGTGTTAAATTGGGTGTCTCTTTCCAGTCCAGGTAATACTGATTTCACCAGGATCGACCTTACTCAAGACGGTTATTATTATTATCCGGTTTAGGACAAGACTTTTAAATAGGTGAAAACATAGGACATAGTATGTTCCAACCTATATAGTCGTTAACGTTAAGAGGAACATAAATGAGAACTTTATACTCCATCTACTGCGTGATATTAATACTAACATCTTGTAATTTTAACGGTGAGGTTGCGGATAAACCTGTACTTGCTGGGAAAGTAGAACGCAACCTTACCATCACAACAGGAAGAGAGTACGGCACGGGATTTGGTGAGAATTATGGGGAAGGAAATGGCAGAATCCAGAAAACAAATTCATACTTGAAACTAAGCGTATCACACTTTAGTTCGAGTATTGATACACCGAGAACAATGCAGACGATATTGGATAGTTTTGAAGGACAACTATTCCAAGATACACTGACTATTGGTCAAACATGGGAACAGAGAGGATATCGCGGTGGAACGGAACAGGTAACACTTGAGGGTTATGAAGATGTAAAAGTATCTGATAAGGTATTTCCTAAATGCTTAAAACACAAGACTGTGATAAAAGATGCGAATTGGGAGAGTCGGACTGAATTAGGGAACGCATTGATTAATGGAACACGGTATCTCTGGTTTTATCCAGGAGTTGGCGTAGTGAAATTACGGTATGAACACTCAAACGGTATTATCACAGAAGGAGAATTGATTGACAGTAAAACCCCAGTCAAGAACAATGAACTGTTTCCTATAGATGTAGGAAGGTCTTGGACCTATAAATGGAAAAATGACTTTGAAAATCTAACCTTGATCGAAAAAATACAACTATTAACGAATAATCAGAGTGAAAAAGGACTGCGGTTCAATACCATCACTACTACCGAAAACGGAAAAAAGATGATGGACGGAAATTTTTACTTTTATCCTGACAGTCATCCATTATTGAAATTGGTAGGGTCAGGTTATTCATATTCTGGACGAGAAACACCGCAAGGTCCCAATAGTATGTTCTCAGATTTAGTTGAAAACTATTGGCCCGAACTATTTCAGTATCCATTAAGTGTAGGGAAATCATGGACTGAAGAAGGTAATTGGAATTCACAAGTTACAAGCACGATTGAAGAGAATGAAACGATAGAGATAACGCTTGGAACATTCAAGGATTGTCTAAAGTTAAAAACTGTTCTTCAAGGGGCAACAGCAATCTCAAATAAAACTCCAGACAATCTGAATAGAGTTGCTCTCATTAATGGCACAAGATATTTGTGGTTTGCTAAAGGTGTTGGACTTGTTAAACTACTTTACGAGCATTCTAATGGAATAACAACTGAATCCGAGTTAATAGAATACGATGTTTCTGAAGAAAGTAAAGACTATTTTCCATTGAATGTTGGGGCTACATGGACTTACAAATGGCAGAATGAATATCAATCCACACCAATGATTGAAAAAGTTGTCCTTAGTGCTACAGAAGACCGTCCCGAAATGTCTTTGAAGGATTCTAAGTATACCCTAACAATTGAGGACGCGAATGCTCCCGGCGAGATGCATGTGAATTTCACCCTAACGCCAGAGGAAAGTTATTTTGAAGAGATGAAACTACGTCTTATGGGTACTAGTAACTATATACCGCAACATGGAAAATTTGTCCCGCAGAATGATGAATATAAATCGAAGAATTACCCGATTATGCGCGGTATCACTGTAGAACCCAACTCCATTGGTTCACCACATTTTGTTAAATATCCATATCCTACTTGGACTATTAAGTTCTTTAAAAATGCAAGAAAAGGACAAATTACACTTGACTACGAAATATCAAAAAAATACGCTGATTATTACAGAGTATTTGAGGCAGAACGATACGGACACGCATTTAACTTAAGATCTCAACCTTATTTTAGAGAGGATTGTATGGTATGGTTAGCAGATGCTCTCTTTATTATTGGTGGAAAAACTGAGAATATTGAAGTAGCTTTTAATCTTCCAGAGGGATGGAGTGTGTTAACACCTTGGAAACGCATCGGAGACACAGGATATAGATTCTCTGTTGCCAATCAGGAAGAATTAACCCAGAACTTTTTACTCTTTGGTGAATTTGATGAAGTTATAGCCAAATCTGGGAATACAGAGGTAGCAATCGGTATTGGCGGCAATTTAAAATCCTCCAAAGATGAAATTCAGCAGACTATTGAAAAGTTCCTCAGTGAATATTCAAAGGTCTTCAAAGATGGACCGCAGAATCGTGTTGCTTTTGTTATAAATCCGTATGAATCAGCAGGACAAACGCGACAAGAAGGACACGGACGGAGACATAGTGTAAGTATCTTAATGGATGATATTGTCCATCCTGATACAAAAAACGAGTACGGTCCGTTTCTTGGACATGAAGTCTTTCATATCTGGAACGGTCTTACCGCACTTCAACGTTTTTCTTCAAAGGAAAAATGGTTCAGTGAAGGTGTAACGAATTACTATTCGGATATTACTTCCAAACAACTGGGTTACCTGTCTGAAACGGAATTACTGAACAAACTTGAAAATGCATGTGAAAGTTATTTATCGGTATCTCACGAATTTGCAATCGGTGACGATTTTCGGGATAGTCGTTTAGCTTATCACGGAGGCAGCCTTGTTGCAGCCTCATTGGACATACAAATTAGACATCTCACCAAAAATAAAAAGAACTTTAATCAAGTATTGCATGATATGTATCGTAAGTTTCCTGACACAAAAATTCAGTATACACAAGAGGATATCACAAGAAGTGTCAATAAAGTTTCAGGTAAGGATTTTGAGCCATTTTTTAAACAATACGTTTTGGGAAAAGAACGACTTCCGTTGAAAGAATATTTTGGGCACGCTGGTTTAGATTTTGAAATAACCTCTTATGAAAAATTTCCCACTTACGAATATGTTGTGAGTGTAATTAAGGAAAGCTTAGAACGAGAAAACATGGTTGAAATAAGTCATGTTAACGAACTCCCTGTATTATCTCCTCATGATCTATGCAAAAGAGCAAGTGAATGGAATACAGATGATGTTTTGGAACTTACATACAGGGAATATGGTGAAGGAAACGAATTCAGGACTGAAATGGTGACTTTAAAAGGTATTTCCGATAATCCTCCTACCTACCAAGAAGTGAGTGTGAATATAGCAAAAATGGATAAAACGACAAGATTGCAACGTTCTATCTTTAATAATCTCTTTGGGAACAAATAACTATATACTTTTGTAGCGCAAACTGTATGAAGATTAAGTTATTAAATCGGTAATTTCAATTTTCATTAGGTCCGGTAAGCGATTTCCTAACAGCATTCAGATGTAAAATAAAATCATGTCTTTTGTTGAGAGGTATTGGATACCCGAATTTTGCTATACACCTTTCGCACCTCTGGTGCTTTGCTTCTTTATGAGATGCGTGTTCTATACACTTTCCGCACCTCTGGTGCTAGGAGACATTTACGATAGCCTCGGAGAGGCGACAGGTGTATAGTTAGCGTTGATCCACATATAACAAGCCCCAGCGGGGCGACAGGTGTATAGTAATTGTAGGTCGGAGCGAGCAAAGCGACCTCCGACATCTTTATCTTTTGTAGCACAATCTGTTAGATTGTGCATCTTCCTTCAGTGTCTTCAGCGTCCTCTGTGCCTTCAGTGATTCAGACAATCCCGCAATTCTGACAACTAAAAACTGAAAAAT
>JAPOQK010000086.1 GCA_026710795.1 Candidatus Poribacteria bacterium | reverse complement strand
TTCAGCGATTTAGTCATGAAAATCTGTTGTGGATTACATAACTTTCGTCTAAACTTCAGACCTTGGTGTTATGACAAACATTTCGATTAAACTTATATAATGTCTATAGTATTGCCTTATTTGAGCATGAAGGCAATGTTTATGCAACAGATAACCAGTGTCCACACATGGGATACCCGCTTATAAGAGGACATGTAAAAAGAGGTGTTTTGGCATGTGACTGGCACGGTTGGAGTTACGACATGGAAGGCGGTGGATGCTTCACCGGTGGTTGTGATGACCTCGCCACGTTCCCCGTTGAAGTCCGAAATGGTGACATCTATGTAGATGTTGGAAGTGGTGGAAAGAAACGCGATGATGCACATTTTCTCTTGTTGAAAGAGGGTTTGTTTTCCCATGACAGCTGGACGCTTTCCAAAGCTATCGCCATTATGTTAGCGAAAGGCGTTTCAGAAGAAGAGACGTTGGAGATAATGGTAAAGCACATGGTGCGGCATATTACGACTGCTGAAGGATTTCGCAGTGGCGGTGGACGTGTTGCGACGCTTATGCATGGCATTAAGGTCGCACACATGTATGAATCCGATGATCGGCTTATTCCGCTGATGATGGCTGCAACCCATGCAGCCGGTGGACACAACGACCGTCCTGACCGAGTACCGCTTCCTCCCCCAGTGGACTGGGAAAAACTTGAAAATTGGATTAGAGTTTTCACTGAGGATAAGGAGTGGGAAGGCATCGAAAAATGTCTTATCACAGCGAGAGCGTTAGGTGGACATGAAGATAAATTCATACCGCTTTTCTTGGATTGTGCGTCCCAATGGTTCTTTCTCAGCAGTTCCCGGAACCATATTGACCTTTGCCATTTGGCTGAATTGCTTGAAAAATGGGGTTGGGACATGACTGGAGAGTTAGTGTGTAACCTCGGGGCAAAGATTCTCGGACAAGGTAGGGGTAGACCCGGTGAACGTCTCCGTGAAGCTCTCCAAAAACTTGAAGAAATCGATCATATTTTTGATGACCTGCCGCAGGAAAAATCACCTGATGCTGACGTTGACTTTGACGAAGACGAATTATCAGCAGATTTAGTCAGTGGGGATATAGACACAATTTTTGATGCTATCACGAAAGTACTCACAGCAGGTGTTTCTATTGACGCAATTGCTACAACCATGGTCATGACCTCCGCGGATAGAATGGCAAGAACACCCGTTAACATGAGTCCAGGTTGGTGGGAATTACAAGAAGAAATGGAAATGGCGGCTAACATCAAAAAAGTTCTCCGTTTCGGTGGCACCAAAATTGCCGCGAAGGCACTCTATCATTGTGGATGGAGATTTTATTCTAACAGGTGGCTAAACATACGGCATCAACCGATCTCAGAGGCAAGAACAACTTCTTCCACTAAAGTCCTTGATGAGGATATTGCACTCAACACAATTATAGATGGCATTGAATCCGTTCGCATCCAAGAAATTGGTAGACGTACTCGTGAATATCTGAACTCTGGATGTTCTGCGGAAAGATTACTGGCGGAAATGGGACAATGTATTCTCAAAGACGATAACGGAGAACATCTCCTAAGCACGATCCACATTGTGGATAGAGAGTGGCATTACTGTGAGAATCATCCTGCCAGAAATCAGTTGATTGTTGGCTTAGCACGATGGGCAACAGATGTCCGCAGGAATTCAGGTAATGATTCCGCTGTACAAACAGCACACCGTTTCGCCAAAGGCGAGACCGCTACTGAACTTTATGAATAACACAATTGCATGAAATGTAGTGCGGGGTCTCTGTACCCCGCAATGCGTTCTTTAGGTTTATTGTAGACAAGGTTTCGTGTCCCATACCTACCTTTATTTACGATGAAAAATATCTTTCTATCCATCCTATTTTGTCTATTGTGCCCGTCATTATATGGAACATCGTTAGAGTCCGCGTTTCAACTTGGGGAAAAACAGAACCCGCGACTTGACAGATTACTGCCTGATGTAGCACGATATATGGCTTTTAACAAGAGTGGGACAAAGTTGATCGCAATAGGGATGGGAGGTGCTTTAGTAGAATGGGATATCCTAACACATAAAAAACGGGAGTTAGGTAAAATCCAAGCACAACGACTGTTTGTTTATGCTGCCAAAGTTAACCAACTTTTTATACAGAAAGAAGAGGATGTTACACTTCTCAATCTCAAGGATAACGATGAAACACTGATAACAAAAGGACAATATGAAAGTGGAAGTCTTTCAGCAGACGGCACAATAGCAGTATTGTCTAAAGGGAACAAAGAATTTGAGCTATGGAAACTGGCTAATGATAGTTTCAACAAGGTAAAAACCGTCCCTACAACTTTACCTGTTAGGAATAGCATATCACTTTCCGAAAACGGTCAGTTGATTGCGGCAGCAGAAGGAACTTACCGAGATGGTGAAGGACATCGCACAATTATTGAGGTTTGGGATGTAAATGATGTAAAGCAACCTTTACGTGTCTTCAATACTGGCGAAAATCTCGGGGTATGGAACCTTGTGTTTTCACCAGATGGAACAATGCTTGCAGTCGATATCCAACTCAATGCAAAATCTGGAATTCGCGTGTGGAATGTAAAAACAGGTGCACAACTACTCAATAAATCCGGGTTTGAAGCATACTGGACACGTGCTCTTATTTTCGCTCCTAACAATAAATCAAATCCTATAAAATATCTTTTTTCCGGGGATGAGGAAGGCAATCTCAGAATATGGAAAATCCCTGGTGGTGAATCAACATTTTGGGTGAACTATCCAACCGGTATCCAATCGTTAGCCTTTTCACCCAACGGTGAGTATTTGGCAGTAGCACTGTGGGATACCACAATTCAAATTTTGAGGTGGACAAGTGATGAGTAATATTAATGAATCTTATACTGACGAAAAAGGACGTACCCGCTGGCACGTCAATGATGAAATAGCGTTAAGATTGATGGAACTACATACCTTCCTGATAATGGCAGATTACCCAGAAGACCATGCATCACGATACCCCCGATTGGCACATTCCATCTCACGTTTTCCAGAATCAGTCGCAGACCTTGTTGAACAAGACAGGTTAATTGAGGAAATCGGTGGGGTTGGTGATATAGTCGCTACTATCATCACGCAATATCTTGAAACTGGCACATGTTCAAAAATAGACGAATACGCGGGGGACATACCACAGACAGTTACAGAACTCGTGCCTATTCCTGGATTAGGGGCAAAGACGATTAAGCGGTTATACGAGGATATTGAGATTGATAGTCTTGCATCCCTCCGCACTGCGATTGACGAGGGAAAACTTAAAGGTTTCAAAGGTATTGGAAAGAAAACATTGGAAAAAATTGAGGAATACCTTAATGAAAATTTGTAATTGATATTTTTATATATAGGTGAAATTATGGCAAGTGCAAGAGATACCGGTGAAATGGTCGACGGCAAAAAGCATGGATATTGGATTACTTATTACGCGAATGGCGGAAAACGCAGCGAAGGTAACTATATTCATGGCAAAAAGGACGGTCTTTGGATTCATTACCATAAAAATGGGAATATATCAGGTGAAGCCTCCTTCCGAGATGGGAAATATGAGGGTGCTTGTATATCGTATCATGAGAACGGGAACCTTAGATCCAAAGGTGCATATCCCAAACATGTCGGCAAATCTTACGATGGCAAAAAGGAAGGTGCGTTTTACAATTACGAAGAAGATGGCGAGACGGTATGGCTAATTATAACATACAAAAAGGGTGGATCTCGTGCAAAACCTGATGAATATCCGCTCGGAACGTGCGACGTTTGCGGTGAGGTAAAACGTCTTAATTGGACAGATAATTGTCCAAAGTGTGGTGCAGAGATTGGTTAGTATAGAATTCTACTACGGAGAACACATCTACTCATGACAAACAATGAAATTGCCCAAAAACTAATGGAACTCCATACAATTCTGATTGTAGCCGACTATCCAGAAGACCACGCGACGCGTTATCCTCGGCTTGCGTATACAATCTCTCGTATGGAGGAATCGGTATCGGACTTGGTTGCTCAAGGACGGTTACAAGAGGAGATTCCCGGCGTCGGAGATATAGTCTCTACGATCATTACCGAATATGTTGAAACTGGAACGTGTTCAAAATTAGAAGAATACGCAAGCGAAATCCCGCAGACTATTGTTGAACTCATTCCAATTCCCGGACTCGGTCCTAAAACAATTAAACTTCTATATCAGGAAGCAGGGGTTGTCAGTCTCAAATCTCTACGAACCGCAATTGATGATGATAAGTTAAAAGGAATCAAAGGTGTAGGTAAGAAAACAATAGAAAAATTTGAAGAATACCTTAATGATAATTTGTAATTGATATTTCTACATATAGGTGAAATTATGGCAAGTGCACGAGATATAGGTGAAATGGTTGATGAAAAAAAACATGGGTATTGGATTACTTATTTTGCTAACGGATTAAAACGGAGCGAGGGTAACTTCATTCGCGGCAAAAAAGACGGAAAATGGATTCTCTATCACAAGAATGGGAATATATCCAGCGTTGCATACTTTCGAGATGATAAGTACGAAGGTGAATATATATGCTATCATGAAAATGGAAATCGCAAGTGGGGCGGTCCCTACAAAATACATGATGGCACTTCTTCCGATGGCAGAAAAGAAGGTGTTTGGCACTGTTGGGAAGAGGATGGCGAGACGGTCTGGCGTATCATCACGTATAAAAAAGGTGGTGCCCGCGCAAAACCAGACGAACATCCTTTTGGGGAATGCCACGGTTGCGGTGAAGGAAGACGTTCAACTTGGACGGATAATTGTCCACAATGCGGTGCTGAACTGGATTAACAGTTGGTCACAAATAAACAATTTTACTGATGTTGGGATAACATCACAACAAACGTTAATTTATGTGTTGAGTTGTGAAACCCAACACTATCAACCCTTTAACGGGTTTCGTTTCACTCACTCCGACCTACGAATCAGAACTGTCAAAGCAATTCATAATCCATTATATGAATCCCGGTGCTTTGTCGTTTCTATTGACATTTATTTATAGCGTGTAGTAAAATAGTATTACTTCAAGAACTCTAACCTCAATCAATAGAACATCTATAATCAATATCCAAAACATCTTATAGAATTGTAATAAAAAAGTGATTTTTACTATCTAATTCAATTCACTATGGCTCATAATAGGTAAGACAATGTCCTTTCAATTTCAAGATTCTATGGTCAACGAATATCTCTCTCAAGGATTTCTTGTTTTCCAAGGAATTATTCCGCCTTCTCTACTCACCGATTTACGCAGAGAAGCAGAAAAAGCGCGCGACTTAGCACACAAACTCAATGGACCGCAGACTCAACGTATTCAACCTCTCTCAAACTATGGTGATGACTTAGATTTGAAACCATTTTATGATTACACTGAACTACCCGCTCTACGTGATGCTATTCAGAAATTGCTTGGAGATGACTATACGCACGGACATGTAGATATTATGGGGTTGTTGGTTGAACCACTTGAACATCCTTGGCATATTGGGTGGCACCGAGATGGTGTTGTGGAAGTTCCACCTGAAGCTCGTGATGAAATCGTCAATGCAAAATTGGCTGAAGTATGGCACGATCTTCGTCATTTCAATCAAGTGAACTGTGCTATCTATGCTGATTCATGCACATGGTTTGTTCCCGGTAGCCACTTAAGACAGTGGGACATGCCTGGTGAAGAACAGTCTACTAAAACTCCGTCATTACGCAAACCAGTTGAGGGTCAATCTAATGTTGAAGCAGAAAGGTATTATCTTGAACACTGTCAGCAATTTCCGGGAGCAGTTCAAGTACATCTTGCCCCTGGTGACTATATGATTTACAGAAATCTTGCGTGGCACACAGGAAACTATATTACCTACCAACCGCGGGCTACAATACATGACGTTGTCCGTTATAATGGTAAAACTGATTGGTCAAATTGGCAACAAACAAAACTTGATGCTGTAAAACGTTGGAAAGACGACTAACTAAAGAATCATTCATTAAATACAATTAATCAAGATAGGAGATAACCCATGATTAGTTCACTTGTTCTTGTTGCATTCGGTGTTATTATATTTTTCGTTGGCGCAATTCTCTCATTAATCCTCATTGGAAGATCAAAATAATATCAACATCTCCTTCACAATTATGAATAGAATCAATTGTTATTCCTTTCGCTAACACAATAGAGGTAAACAAAGATGTCTATTGGAATATATGAATTAGTAATTTGGGTTTTCATTATTGGTGGGATACTTGCTGTTATAGCATTGGTCAAATCAAAAGTAAACGATAATTTACACAGTATTACATCATTCCATTCGTTGTATTTTCAAATGGATTTATACGAATGATTTAAACTAAGGAAATAAACAGATGCAGAATAATTTTACAATAAAACCCCCAGGTGAAGTAGTTGATCACCCGTTTCCTCCTACTCGTCCTGATGTCAAGATAGTTGAAAGTTCAGATAAAATATATGAGGTAGATTGCCAAGAACTCCAATGGTGGTTTGCCATACCAAAGATGAGTGGGAGATACATGTGGGCAGAATATGATGGTGAAACACAGAAGTTAGATGCAGTAACAGAGATGATTCCTACCGCCCCTGCAATAATTAGAGATATTGAATGCGTTGAAATACAGTTTAATGAATTGCTGACCAAGGATTGGCCCCCTGCACCAAACTTGATGTATGTGACTATTGATGATACACACACAAGGTGGATATCAGTTGTAAATACCTTTGATGGAAAAAGGGTATTCAATACGATTGGAGAGGAATGGTTTGAAGACCAGTGGGGACCCGATTGTAAACGACGTATTGTTGATGATGGACGTTACGAACTTCAACCTGACGGTTCCTACAAAACCACCGATGGACAAGGTTTCGGAGCAGGAACTTATGATGTTACAATTGGTGATAATACCTTCCACTGTCTCAGAGTGATAGACGTGTATACTGAAAAGGAACATGGAGGGGAAATGTGTGAAGTATATGTTGAAGAAGGCGGGCGCACTGTTTTCTTTAGACGTTATGATGGTCGATATCTACGAGGTGATTTGCTCAAAAAGTTTCCTAACAATCGACAGATGGTAATTAACGACATCACATATATACACAGCAATTGCACTGGTTGGTTTCACGACACATTTACATTAGCATCACTTGGAGAAGAATAAAATTGTAATCTGAATTTATTGTTTGATTATTACAAAGAGGTATTCTATGTCAAAGCAACGTTTTAGCACAGCTATTGTATGTTTCCTATCACTTGTTTTACTTGTCTTTAGTTGTCCATCACACATCCTTGCACAAAACTTATCCAGTGATAAGCAAAATGTTAGTTCAGAGCAGCTCAGTCAGATTGAATTTGATGGAAAATTAGTCGATACCGCCCTCAATCTTGATGGTAACCTCAGTTTTGTTGAAATCGATAACAGTAAAGAATTAAACAACATTAGACAACAATTAACGGTCTCTTTGTGGATTAAACCGACTGATATTCCAAATAGGTATGCATCGATACTTGCGAAAACTGATAAATGGATTGACGGTATTACCCATCGAAGTTATGTCCTAAACTTAAAAGAGGGAGGCTTCATTCAATTTGCTGCTTCCCCAGACAGTACGAATGAAGCATCACTTTATTCTCCACCAAATATAATCAAACTCAATAAATGGTACCACATCGCAGGTGTTATTGATCCTAACAAAGATTCTATGAAACTATTCATCAATGGTGTTGAAGTTGGAAGACGAGATTTCAAAGGAAGAAGAAGATTGCATAGAAGTCAGCTTCCTCTCCGTATTGGGTGGTCATACGAAGACCGAATTGCGAAATCTCCATTTGTCGGGTATATTGATGAAGTCCGTATATGGAATATCGCACGTAAAGGTGCAGATATTCGTAAAGATATGAACAAACAACTCAATGGTAATGAACACGGTTTAGTTGGTTACTGGAAATTAGACAAGGAAACTGATGAAATATTATCGGATTCGACATCAAATCAAAATAATGGGAAACTCGAAGGAAATGCAAAATTAACTGGATACCTACGACCCCTTCCTTCTGATGCCAGTTCAGAACAACTTACTAAGGCGGCAATTTTTTATGAAAACATACTGACAGAACAAACTAACTTTTATGATGCATACAGAAATCTTGGTGAGATCTATCTCAAAATTGATCGTAATTCTGACGCAGAAAAGGTCTATCTACAAGCTTTGAAGAAGGATCTTACAATCTCTGAATATGAAAATGCTATTCAGAGAATATATGAACTATATAAGAGTAGAGATGCAGTTAAAGATGTCATTCTGATTCTTGAAGAAATGCGCTTTAAGATGGAAGGTAGTCCTATTGTGTACGAACTATTAGGTGATGCTTACAAGAGTGTTGGTAATGGGGAAAAGGCAAAAATTGCATATACGCAATGGCTAAAGATACGACAAAATGAAGTTTCTATCAATAAAAATGCATCAGATTATCGACTCCTTGCTGAAGACCTTCTAAATAAAAATCTATTTCCAGATGTAGCTTTGGAATTATCAAAAACCGCATTAGAAATATATTCAGGCTCAAGTTACATTATTACCAATGTTCATGCAATCCTTATGAATGAAATGTATGATCAGGCTTTTTTATATATCAATAATATTCTACACTCAGGCTATAGCCAATATTCTAAAAACAGTCTATATTCACGAATTGCCAACGTAGGGAAAAATGTAACTGATGAAGCTGGATATGTTGAAATGTTAGAGAAATTAATTGATGCATTTTCAGATAATCTTCCAGTACAACTGAATACTATTTTTACTTTAGCACTGTTCTTTAAAGAAAATGACATGCATGTAAATGCGAATAAACTTATACAACAAACTGGGTTTGTTATGGAAGATGCTTGGATGATTCTTGGTCCATTTGATAATGTTGCGGGGATAGGATTTCATACTCCGTATATCCCTGAAAACTTACCACAAATTGATATCAACGCAGAATACGAAGGTTTGAATGGACCGGTGAGTTGGCGAAAACACACAGATGACTTACTAAACGGACATATTGACCTATCAAATGATGTTAATTGGAGTGTTAGTTATGCTAACGCTACTATTATTTCTCCAGATGAACGCAAAGTTCAATTCAGGTTCGACTCTAACGATCAAGGTAAAATATGGATTAACGGTATTGAAATCCATTCCCATGCAAGGGCAATATCTGCAGTGATTGACAGAGAGATTCTCCCTGTAACGCTCAATGCGGGCAAAAACAGTATTCTTGTTAAGGTATGTGAAGAGAATAAAGGTACAGGTTTTTATCTCCGAATAACTGACAAGGACGGAAAACCTTATGATGATTTAATAATTGGAAGTTCAGATGAGAATTAAGTTGATAATGTAACTGTTAAATGTCCCGTTTACTGTATCATAAAAATATGGTGCTTCTATGCAAAGACAACAATGTAGAATAAAGATTATTTATCTATCCCTTATTACCCTTCTCCTCATTTTACCTACACACATCCTTACACAAAAAATAGAGAATGCTCATCTTGTAAATGATGTGAAGATTTTAGATTCTGCCCTAAAACTCGATGGAAATAACAGTTTTGTAGAAATCAAACATAGCAACCTAATAAACAATATTTCAGGTAAGTTAACTGTTTCAGTTTGGATCAAACCAACAAATATACCAAATAGATATGCCAACATAATACATAAAACTGGTCGTTGGCGTGACGGTATTACCCATCGCAGTTTCATCTTGAATTTTAAAGAGGGTGGATCCATTCAATTTGCTGCATCTCCAAACGGTTTGAATGAAGCATCACTTTACTCTCCACCGGATGTCATCAAACTAAACCAATGGTACCATATTGCTGGTGTGATTGACCCACGAAAAGATTCCATGAAGATTTTTATCAATGGAGTTGAAGTTGGAAGACGAGATTTTAAAGAACAGATTAGGTTGCATAAGAGTCTACTTCCACTTCGTATCGGGTACTCACACGAAGACCGAGATGCCGCGTCTCCATTTGTGGGATATATTGATGAAGTGCGTATTTGGAAAATTGCTCGAACCGGTGAAGAGATTCGAGCAGATATGAACAGAAAACTAAAAGGTAATGAACCGGGATTGATTAGTTATTGGAACTTTGACACGGAAACAGACGGTATTATATCAGATATAACACAAAATCAGATTGATGGGAGATTCGTAGGGAATGCCCATCTAACCGATTACATCCGTCCTATACCAGAATACACCAATCCGGATGAACTTGCTAAGTTAGCAATTGTTTATGAGAACTTACTTACCCGTAATGCTGACAAATATGATGCATTCCATTATCTTGCACAAATTTATACCAAAACCGATCGAAATACAGATGCAGAAAATGTATATCAGCGTGCCTTAAAAGCCAATCTTATTCAATCCGAACATGAGAATGCAATACAAGCGTTACAAAAGCTATACGCTGACAGAAATGCAACAAATGAGTTCATTGCACTCCTTAAAGAAATAACACCATTGATGACCGATAGCACCGTCTTCTATGAGTTATTAGGAGAAGCATATAAGAGTATAGGTGATGAAGAAAATGCTAATATTGCTTATTCTCATTGGGTAAATAGACGTTTAAAAGAAATTGAAAAACAGAAACATGCATCGGACTATCATTTATTTGCAGATGAACTGCTTAAAAAGCACATATTTCCAGAAATTGCATTAAATATGGCAATGAAAGCTAATGAAATGCATGCAGGTACAAGTTATCGAATGACTTTTATACATGCAGTTCTAATGAATGAGAGGTATGAACAATCATTTCGACTAATCAGTAATTTTCTAAACTCAGGCTATTTCCAATATACTGAACGAAGTCTATTATCACGAATTGTCAAAACAGGAAAAAATATAAAGGATAAAGAAGGTTATGTTGGAATGTTGAATAACTTAATTGATGCTATGCCTAATGATTCACCAGACCAACTAAATACAATACTGACTTTAGCCCAATTCTATAAAGAAAACAATATGCACGATAAAGCAATAGACCTTATTAATCAGACTGGTTTTATAATGGAGGACAATTGGATGATCCTTGGTCCGTTTGATAATGTTAGTGGGATTGGATTCAATACTCAGTATATCCGTGAAAACTTACCACAAATTGATATAACATCAAAATACGATGGATTGTATGGACCTGTTAGGTGGCGAAAACACACAGATGATATATTAAACGGGTATATTGACCTAATACCAAGTGTCAATTGGAGTGTTTCGTATGCTTATACGACTATAGTATCACCAGATGAACGTGATGTAGATTTCCGTTTTGACTCGAATGACCAAGGTAAGATATGGATCAACGGTATAGAAGTCCATACACATACAAGAACTTATGCAGCAGATATAGACAGAGAGATAATTCCCATAACGCTTAATCCCGGAATAAACAGTATCCTAATAAAGGTATGTGAAGAGGATCGGGGAACAGGTTTCTATCTCCGAATAACTGACAAAGACGGTAAACCTATTGATGATTTAGAAGGTTTAACTCTTGAAAAAAATCCATAGTGTAGGATAGTGTTCATGAAACATCTTACTTATCTTTTTCTACTTCTCTCCATATTCTGTAGTTGCTCAACAAGTCCACAAGTAGATATCCCAGATGAAAACTTAGCAGCAGCCATCCGAGAAGCACTTGACCTACCTACAAATACACCTATCACTCCTACAAAACTCACAGAATTAAAAGAACTATCTGCTGGTCAAAAAGACATTCAGGATCTGAAAGGTTTAGAGAAAGCGACGAGTTTAAGAAAATTATACCTCTTTTTAAATAAAATCACAGATCTTACACCTCTCTCCAGTTTGACACAACTTACCGAATTGTCTCTTGGTGATAATCAGATTGTTGATATAACACCACTTGCCAATCTAACACAACTTGAGACATTGTGGCTCTACAATAATAAGATTACAGACTTTACTCCATTAACAAAACTACCAAAGCTAAAGGTACTATCACTTACTCGCAACCAAATTACTGACATATCATTTATTGCCAACATGAATCAGTTAACAAGACTGTTTCTTGGAAGATGCAACATCAGTGACATCACACCCCTTTCACACCTAAATCAACTTACCTCATTAGACCTAACATCTAACAAGATCACAGACATTACACACTTATCACAATTGACAAAACTGAAAGCATTATGGATTGATTACAATCAAATCAAAGAAATTACCCCTCTGCAGGATATGATTCAGATGAATGTATTAACAATGCAGAATAACAGAATTGTCGATTTAATAGCACTTTCTGGTTTGGTTGGGATAACGAACATCTCCATAGCAAACAACGAAATTAGCAATATCAGTTCACTGGCAGAATTATTAAATCTAAATCATCTAAACTTAATTGGAAATCAAATCAGTGATATTACTCCTGTTACAGATTTAACGGATCTCAAATCTTTAAAACTAAAGAACAATCAAATCAGTAACATTAGTTCACTTGAAAACTTAATCTCATTAGAGGAGCTTCAAATTAACGAGAATCCCATTGAAGATTTTGCACCAATTCGTAGACTCCTCTTAGAACGTCCAAATCTAAATATAGATATTTATGTGCCGTCTGTTTTCACAGATGATAACTCTCAAGTTATGCTGCCACCAGAAGCTAAACGTAGACTCGGTAAAGGTGGAATCAACACTATGCAATTTTCACCAGATGGATCACAACTCGCTGTGGGAACAAGTATCGGTTTATGGGTATACAATATCCGCACTGGTGATGAGAAACTCTTACCTATGCTTCAACAAAAACAGGTTCATTCCGTAGCGTTCTCTCCAGATGGCAAAATCCTTGCCAGCAGTGGATCTGACAAGAATGTAATACATCTATGGGATCCAAAAACTGGTAATGAACATTTAACATTATTCCCATCAAAAAAGGAAAAGGATAGAGCTTCCGCATCAAGATATACTTATGCTTCTAATTCAGGTTTAATATTTACCAAAGAGGGATCGACCCTGATTGGAATATCTACCAATGGTATGAATGCTATCGCAAGTTGGGATGTTGCAACTGGACATCAACTTGAAGAACAATATAACTATTATATTGATCAGGCACATTCTGCTGCAATGAATCCAAATGCCACCGAGATTGCTATTGGACGATCAGACGGTAAAATTAGTATATGGGATACAAATACTGGAAAGAATACTGCTACATTAAAGGGACATTCAAAGTTCTACATTAATGAGTTTTTCTCTAAAATATTCAAAATGAATAAGGGGATCAAATATCAAGGTATACAAGCTTTAGCATTCTCGCCAGATGGTAAAACACTCGCTTCCGCAGGTTTGGACAATTTTATACACTTATGGAATATGAAAAAGCATAAAAAACATACGACACTCATAGGACATACAGATTGGGTTACTGCATTAGCATTCTCAACCGACAATACGACTTTAGCAAGTGGAGACATTAATGGAACAATTAAGTTTTGGCAAGTTAATACTGGAAATGAAATAAATACACTCCAAGCACACAGGAGTAATATCTCTTCCTTGGTATTCTCACCTGATAAACTAACAATGGTAAGTGGTAGTGATGACGGTTCAATCCGAATATGGAATATCAACACTGGACAAGAACTCAAGACTATTGCAACCGAACATACGAAGTGGATAAAAAATATTGCTTTCACTGAAGATGGATCAAATTTGACCAGTGCTGCTTTTAATGGAACAGTTCAAAAATGGAATTTGGAAACAGGACACATGACATCTGAATTAAACCCTTCAAATCTTAACCTGATATATAAATCTGCATTATCTCAAAATGGGAAGTTTTTAGCAGCTCAGAAGGCATTAGGTAAAGTACTATTTCCAAGAAATAGACCCGGATCGTTTAGATTTAACAGAGCAGACAACAAAGTTACGACTATGGACCTAAACACCGGAGAAGAACTTTCAACCTTTTCACTATC
The DNA here is from genome assembly GCA_026710795.1 of Candidatus Poribacteria bacterium. GTDB lineage: Bacteria > Poribacteria > WGA-4E > WGA-4E > WGA-3G > MSPOR6. The sequence continues at coordinate 37,967 of JAPOQK010000086.1, read as the reverse complement.
GGAAAGAAGTCTAAATATCCAACTTGCTTTTTCACCCATCACAGAAACACTTGCTTGTGTAGACGGTTGGCAAGATGTTTATCTATGGGATGTCCGAAAAGGAGAACAACTACACTTTTTTGAGGCAAATATTCAATCCGGAACTGACAGAAATTTGAAATTCTCACCAAATGGTAAATTGCTTGCAGTGGGTAAAAGGCACTTTGGACCGATACATGTCTGGAATGTAGAAAAACGTGAAAAACTCGCAACACTAAATAAATGGGACCGTAATGTTGCATTTTCTCCTGACAATACAATGCTTGCCACTAATTCGTATGACGGAATCAGTTTATTTGAAATCACACAAAACGGTGAGATACTACCTATAAACATATTAGATGCAAAAGGTGGAGACGAAATAATATTGTTTGCACCTACAGGTAATATCCTACTTACGTTTGAAGATAGAAATGACAAAATATACCTATGGGATATAGATTCAGGTGGTCAATTGTTGTCTCTATCATTAGGACATACCGCACGAGTTGAAACAGCCGTTTTCTCACACGATGGTCAAATCCTCGCAAGTGCTGGTGAAGACGGAACAGTTATACTATGGGATTGGAATAAAATACTCGCAAAAGTCCAACCTGATGACAGATAATTGAATTACCTCAATAAAACAATTTCAATATAATACCCAATTATTAAGGAGTAATTTGATATGAAACACCTTATCACCTCATGCACAATTATATTATTCCTCTTTAGTTGCACGTATTGATGACAAAATAACAGATAGCAATATATGTAAATGGAGATTTCATGAAAATAAAAATTACAATTGCCTTACTTATGCTCACGGTAATAATTCTACCTTCTATGGCTCAGGAGGAAACACAAAAAAGTTTACCGGATGGTGCCATAGCACGTCTTGGTAAAGGGAAAATAACAGTACTAAAGTTTACACACGATGGAAGACACATGGCAGTTGGAACGGATATCGGTGTTTGGGTATATGATGTTAATACTGGTAAGGTAAAGAATCTGCTCACTCCACAACCCAGAGGAGTAGACAATATTGTAATCTCACCTGATCAACGGACACTTGCAAGTAGCGGGTGTAAAAGTCCGGTTATATTATTGTGGGATATACATACAGGTAAGAGAATTAACACTTTACGTTCAGAATTAAATATAGACGGTTCCGCAATGGCTTTTACCAAGGATGGAAAACATCTTATCGGTCTTTATTCCAATCTGAGAGGTGAGAATATACTTCTAAGTTGGGATGTTTCCACAGGAGAAATTATATCAAAAAAGAGAAGCAAAGGTGTTTTTAGTCCATTGTCTTGTGATCAAAACAGTAGCACATTTGTTGGAGTTACACGCGAAGGGAAAATCACTCTACTAAATCCAGATATCACCAAAGACGGTGTCGTAAACAATAATAGAATTAATCCCATTATTTCAAATATGTTAAAAAAGGATAACAATGAAAACAAAAGACCAAATCATGGTATTTATTCATTGACTTTCTCACCCGATGGTAAAATAGCAGCATCTGGGGGTGAAGATAGAGTAATACGTGTGTGGGATACTTCAACGCTTACTGAAGATGCTATTCTTAAGGGACACATAGGTTGGATAACTGCAATAGCAATTTCTCCAGATAACTCAATAGTTGCAAGTGGAGACACAGATAAAACTATACTATTATGGGATATGCAAACAGGTCAACCTATTAGTATACTCAATGGACACTCTCACACCATTAATGTTCTTGCATTCACACCTGATGGACATACAGTTGCAAGTGGGAGTTTAGATGGTACAATTCGATTGTGGAACGTAAAAACTGGAAAGGAAATGTCCATTATTGCTACAGACCATACAACTACAACACGATCAGTAGCATTCACAAATGATAACAAAACATGTGTCACAAGCACATATAATGGAGCAATCCAGTCATGGGATGTCAATACAGGACAACAACTGAATTCAATTTCTACAGCACCTATTGCTAAGACCAATGCAATGACTCTCTCACCAGATGCGACACTATTTGCTTTTCATGGTAATATATATTCATATATTGTACCTACTCGTAACGGATACCATGTTGAAAGAATAGCAACACGAGGAAACGACAACACCCGATTGTGGAATTTAATAGACAATAAGGAAATGAAACCATTGCCAGAATGTTTTCGTCCTAATTCACTTTCATTCTCACCTGATAATAGAATTCTTGCATCTGTACATACCTTCCAAGGACCAAGTTTATGGGAAGTAATCAATGGTAACAAATTATTCGAATTTAACGTACGGGATAAGGTGATTGCATTTTCTTATGATAGTAATCTCTTTGCTACTGGTGGTGATTCTGATATAACGCGTATTTGGAATACTAAATCGGGCAATGAAATCATTTCACATCAATCTGTAAATGCAGAATTCTTGGCATTTTCGCGTGATGGATCAACCCTTGCTATCGGCACTCAATCAGAAATTATATTATGGAATTACAAAGCAGCACAGACATCCACTTCAATATCAATGGTACAGTTTACGAAGATAAATACATTAACGCTCTCACCAGATGGAAAAACCATAATTGTAGGTATTAACGCAGAAGAAAATATACGTGGACGATGGAAAGAACATACCATATACGGTATCCAATTATGGGACATCCAAACTGCCAACCTATTGGGTAAACATTCAGGTCACTCAGATAAAATCGATTCTCTCCAATTTTCTCATGATGGGAAAATACTCGCAAGCAGTTCACAAGATGGTACTGTTATCCTATGGGATTGGTATAAAATCTTAAACAAATTACAAATGAAAAATTGACTGTATAAACTCCTTAATTGGTAATAGAAACATAATTTTATTTATAGAAAATAACTTGACAAACGTTATTATGTGTGTTACGCTACATTTTACATATAGTTGAAAGATGAGATTACCATAAAAAATAAAACACACGTAAAACAACCATATTATATAGGAATAATTAGTGATTGTTCACAGTCCACTATCTTGGAAACGGCTCATCTCGTAAATCCTTGGTTCAGACGATTAGCAATAATTGCATTACATATCTGAATTACTATTGGCAACTTAGGGAATTATATGTCCGAACAAATTGAACAAAAACACGAAGAATTTCGAGAAACATATCTAAAAATTCAAAACGAAATTTCCAAACGAATTGTCGGTCAAAAAGAGGTAATTGAGGGTGTTTTAATCTGTCTGATGACAGGTGGACACGCACTATTAGAAGGTGTACCCGGATTAGGTAAAACACTACTCATACGCACTCTTAAAGAAGTGCTTGATCTGGAATATCAGAGAATTCAATTCACTCCGGATCTGATGCCATCAGACATTGTAGGTACTACAATAGTCGCAGAGGATGAAACTGGTAACAAGTTCTTTGAATTTCAACCTGGTCCCATCTTTGCCAACCTTGTCCTTGCAGATGAAATCAACCGATCAACACCTAAAACCCAATCTGCTTTATTAGAGGCAATGCAGGAAAAGTCTGTCACTGTATCAGGACAACACCGTCCGCTTGATTTACCGTTTTTTGTAATGGCTACCCAGAACCCTTTGGAGATGGAAGGCACATATCCACTCCCTGAAGCACAACTTGATCGCTTCTTCTTTAAATTGAAGGTTGAATATCCAACACTTGATGAACTTGATTTAGTAATGGAACGCACGACACAAAGCGAAATGCCTTCTGTAGATAAGGTATGTGATGGCACTAAGATATATGAATTGGAACAGATAGTCAGAGAAATACTTATTTCAGAAGATGTTCGCAGATATGCATTACGTATTGTGATGGGAACACACCCTGAAACCGATGATGCCCCCGAAAAAACGAAAAAATATGTCAGATACGGTTCAAGTCCACGCGGCGCACAAGCAATAATACTTGCAAGTAAAGTCCGAGCAATACTTGATGGAAGATATAACGTTGCCCGGGAAGATATACAAACAGTCGTATTACCAAGTCTACGCCACCGTATTCTCCTAAGTTTTGAAGGTCAGGCAGAGAGAATTGACCCAGACGATATTATCCACCATATTTTAGAAGTAGTTGATTGAAATCAGTCTTTCATTTTATCCATCAAAAGTGCTACTATATGCAAGCGGACTTATCAAATAGTAGCACTATATGCAAACAGACTTGACACATAGTAGCAATTTTGATACAATAATTGTATGGTAAAAAGAGAATTCTGGCTCAATCGTATTGAAAAAGCGTGGGAACGTCGTTCAATCGTATGGCTTTCTGGAGTCCGTCGTGTTGGGAAAACGTGCCTGTGTCAAACATTGCAAGATATAGAGTATTTTGATTGTGAACTGCCTCGCGTCAGACGTTTAATGGAAGATCCGCAAGGATTTCTGGATAGTATCAACAACAGTAGAATCGTTCTTGATGAAATCCATCGTCTACCAAACCCATCGGAATTACTAAAAATAGCCGCTGATCACTATCCCGATATACAAATAGTAGCAACAGGTTCTTCAACACTCGGTGCAAGTGCAAAATTCAGGGACACACTTGCAGGACGGAAAACTGAATTGTGGTTAACACCGATAATAACGGAGGATCTTGTTAATTTTAATAAGAAAGATATTCAACATCGTTTATTACATGGTGGGTTGCCTCCTTTCTTTCTTGAAACGAAATTTCCAGAACCAGATTTCCAAGAATGGTCAGATGCTTATTGGGCAAAGGATATTCAGGAACTTTTTAGACTTGAACGACGATACTCCTTTCAAAAATTCACAGAACTACTTATGACACAAAGTGGGGGAGTTTTTGAAGCAACCCGTTTCGCTGCACCTTGTGAAGTAAGTCGCAGCACAATATCAAATTATCTATCAGTGTTAGAAGCTACTTTCGTTGTCCACGTGATAAGACCTTTTAGTTCAAGACGATCCAATGAAATTGTTGCAGCACCAAAAGTTTATGGATTTGACACAGGATTTGTCTGCTTTCACCAAGGTTGGTTACAACTAAGACAAGAAGATATCGGTTTATTATGGGAACATTTTGTCCTGAACGAGATGATGGCACAGACACAATCAAGAGATATAAGATATTGGAGAGATAAAAGAGGTCATGAAGTAGATTTTGTTCTGACACTCACACCTAACAAACCAATCGCAGTGGAGTGTAAGTGGTCTGCAAATAGTTTTTCACCACGTCAATTGCTATCATTTCGCAGACAATATCCAGATGGACAGAATTATGTAGTATCATACGATGTTGATAGAACATTATCAAAAGACTATAACGGTATATCGGTAAGTTTTGTAAATTTGAATACTTTAATTGATGATATATCCCAACATCATTGAGGTAGTAATGAATAACAAATGAGAATATGTAAATATGCAAACGAACAATGATCAATTATCAAGACTACAACCATTGGGTGTTTGGGATATTCTGGATACAACATTTAGTTTATACAGAAGACATTTTTTGCTTTACTTGAGTTTTATCACGATATACTTCATATCAAACCTTATAGACTATACTGTTAAGGGGTACTTATCCGATAATAACCTTAAACAATTATTAGCAAGTATTGCTTCACAACCAATAGCATTATTATGTTTGGGTGGAATGGTGGTAGTAACTGCGAGTATATACTTGGGTAATGAGATTACAACAATAAATGCGTTAAAGCATACATTCAAAAGACTTTGGACAATAATAAAATCCTATATTCTGTGGAGATTGGCACAAGCAATACCACTTTTTCTCATTTCATTGTCAATGACTTCAGTAATCCATATTGGATCATGGGCACTTGTAGTGATGACTATAGTCATCGGTTTGCCAATTCTCATTTATATTTCTGTTCGTTGGATTTTTTACCTTGAAGCAGTTTTAGTAGAAAATACAAATGCTATCGGTGCATTACAACGAAGTAGCGACCTTGTACGTGAAAACTGGTGGAGAGTATTTGGCACAGTCGTTCTGCTTTTGTTATCAAGTTCTGCTTTTCAATATATATTCGAACTTTCAATCAGTTCAATATTCTTGTTATTCAATTTAGCAGGTGGTACCGACTTCAGATCAATCGTTGAGTGGTCTTTTATGAATAAGGTGCTCGATACAAATAGTTTTCTATTCTATATAATAATGATAGGATCCAAATTTGTAATAAATTCACTCGTAGTACCAATATGGGTGATAGGTGTTGTAATATTATACTTTGATCGTAGAATACGAAAAGAAGGTTATGATTTAGAGCGAAATGCAACATCAGGAACTGACTATTCCTAACCTAACTATTACATACAATTGTTTATGAGTTATGATTTAATACAACGGTAAATGAATCCGTCAATAGAATACCTCTGTTTCATGTCAAATAATCATATATATTCTTCTCATATTCTGCTATAATAAACTAAAATATCCGTTGCGAGGAAACAGTGCGTTTTAAAAATCGTGTAGTTTTCATTACTGGAGGTGGTGGTCCACTCGGTATTGGACGTGCAGCCTGTTTAGCATTTGCACGCGAAGGGGCATCAGTAGTTGTTGCAGGAGGTAGGAATGCAGATGCAGTTGCAACAGAGATCGTTAATGATGGAGGCAATGCAATTGCTGTCCCATTAGATGTCAGAATACCGGAACAAGTTGACAATGCTGTAAATATCTCTATTGAAACCTTCAATCATATTGATATTCTCTTCAATAATGCCGGCATTCTTGGTCGACAAACACTCTTAGAATTGACTCCAGAAGAATTTGACAATGTTATGGCTGTAAATGTTAAGGGAAGTCTACTATGTGCACAGGCTGTTGCAAAAGTAATGATTGCTCAAAATATTAAGGGACGGATCATCAATAATTCATCAATTTTTGCTGAAGAATCGCATGCCGGAGTGTTAAGTTATTGTGTCAGTAAAGCTGCGGTGAATCGGTTGACACGCAGCCTGGCATTGGAACTACGACCCCATGGCATTACAGTAAATGCAATAGCACCAGGTGGCGGCGCACCTACAGGTATGAACGCCCCCGGTGATCTACCAGAGGATCATAGTCTTCCTGAATTGTTACCAGCACCGCACGATGCTCCACTTGACCGTAGGGCAACCGTATGGGATTACATCGGTGCAGTTATGTTTCTTGCTTCGGATGATGCAGCATATATTAGCGGTGATATCTTGACGATAGATGGTGGAGCCGTGTCTCGACGATAATGTGATAGGAGAAGAACAGCTTTGTGGTTGATAGATGGACTAATAACTTGCGGAAATGTAATTAAAGATTGGGGGGTACTACTCTGGAACTTTTTAGAAACACATTATTTATTTGTAATTATATTCTCCGGAACAAGTTTGGTCTTAAGTATTGTTGGGTGTGCTATATTAATCACATTTATTCCGGCAGACTATTTTGACGAAACAAAACAGATACGTCCAATACAAAACCCATTCCTACGTATCTTAGTTTCCATCATCAAAAATCTGATAGGAGGAATACTAATCGTTTTTGGTGCGTTACTTGCCTTACCAGGAATACCAGGTCAAGGGTTATTGACCATACTGTCAGGATTGATTATCAGCGATTTTCCAGGAAAAAAGAAGTTGGCAAGACGTATCATTCGAATTCCTGCAGTTCAATTAGCAGCTAATAAAATTCGAACAAGTTTCAATCGTCCTACTCTTATCTTATCAAAAAATGAGATTTTAGATGACAATCAAGGACAAAATGGATAGATATATCTTACCTTGGTGTGTATTAACGCTGATAGAATTTTTTATGTATGTCTAAGAGTCTGTGGAGTTCCTCTATCGGTTTCTCAGCATCGTCAACGCGTATATCAATATACCTGTCATTGAAACCACTATAGCCACCGTTTTTTCTAACGACAAGTAAAGCTGCTGATTGTTGACCACGTTTATCCCCACCTTTTTCTTGTCCTGCAAACAGTGCAACCAGCAGTTTGTCAGCCAATTCTCCTTCTGCTTCATCAAATGCATTACCCATGGAATTCACTACATCTTCACCTGTAAGGATATTTCCTTGAGCTGTATAATGTTTTCCTGAAATTGCACCCGCCCACCCATTGCATTTTTCACCAGTATAGTTGGCAACGGTTCCATTAGCGTCTACTATGCCTACTTGGCGTGATTCCCGACCAGAATCCGCTTTTATCAGGTGGTCAAGTGTTTGTTGAGCAGTAAGACCAATCTTTAGGAGTTTTAATCCTTCAGGACCGTATGTGGTGTTTGCCCAAGATTGCGTTGCAATTGCACCAACACCCGCTTCTGCCCATGGGACGACAGCACCTACTGCGAAAAACTTAGATTGCACAGCGATACCCAAATCACTATTCTCTGGATCATATCCAACTATAGAAAATGTAGCGACAGGTGGTCCCGGTGTATAAAATGACGGTCTATAATGCATTGTTGTTTTGAAAATAGTGTAAAATCTAACTAAAAGAATTTCCCATATTGTAGGATGTGTGCTATTCATCCTCAAATCGAATTTTCATAGCAGCAGCATGACCTTCCAAACCTTCCACTTCGGCAAGTTTGACGACATCCGGTGTAACTTTCTCTAAAGCAGTTTTTGTGTAGGAAATGATACTGGTCTTTTTAAGAAAATCATCAACATTCAATGGAGAGGCATAGCGAGCAGCTGTTCCAGTTGGGAGTATGTGGTTCGGTCCGGCAATGTAATCTCCAACAGCTTCTGGGGAATAAGGTCCTATAAAGATTGCCCCTGCATTCCTAATTTCTCCTATCCAGTCAAGTGGATTTTCTATGTGTAATTCCACGTGCTCCGGTGCAATATGGTTTGCTATTTCAACTGCTTCCTCTATATCGTTCACTACAATAGCAGCACCATAATTCTCAAATGCTTTGACAAGTTCGTATTGACGAGGTAGGGTCTGTGCTTGAAGTTCAATTGCACCCTTTACCTGTTCAGCAAATCCAAGTGAGGTGGTAACGAGTATAGCAGAGCATTCTGCACCATGCTCAGCTTGTGAGATTAGATCAGCACCGACGAAATCAGGATCAGCAGTGCCATCTGCAATTACCAGGATTTCACTCGGTCCAGCTATTTTGTCAATATCAACATGTCCATACACCTCTTTTTTGGCAAGTTGGACATACAAATTTCCAGGACCGACTATTTTATCAACAGGAGCAATTGTCTCAGTTCCATAAGCCATCGCAGCTACTGCTTGGGCACCACCGCATTTATAGATTTCATCCACACCACATTCGGCTGCTGCAACCAACATGTGCGGATTAATCTGTCTATTACGCATCGGTCCCATACACAGCACAATTTCATCCACGCCAGCAACAATTGCTGGAACAACACTCATCAGTAAAGATGAAACCAATAGTTGACTAATTGAAGGCACAGATACACCAACGCGTCTTAACGGACGGATAAGGTGCCCCAACAAGACCCCATCCTCTTCAGTGGAAATCCAAGATGTACGCATTTGTTTAAGATGGAAACTTTCTATGTTTTTCCGAGCACGTCCAATCGCATCAATATATCCAGCGTCTACTTCTGAGTAGGCTTGCTTGAATTCACGGCGTTGAACCCTTAGTCCTTTAGTCGAAAGTCGAGGTGAGTCCAGTTTTCGAGTATAGCGCGCCACTGCCTTGTCACCCTCAATTTGCACATCACTCAAGGTTTTTCGGACAGTTCTAATTATATCCTCATCCTTTAATTTACCGCGTTCATTTAGTTTTTCAAGAAAGGATTTGCTTTCTGAAGTCTGTGTTTCAATTATTCGCAACATGGTAAAATAATTGCTCCATTATTCATTCTGAATTAATCATTATCCTTCACTCTGACAATATTGGCACCAAGATTATTGAGTTTTGTTTCAATTGCTTCATATCCTCTGTCAATATGATAAATACGAGAAACAACTGTTTCACCAACAGCTGCCATACCTGCTACGACAAGTACTGCCCCAGCCCGTAAATCGGAAGCCATTACAGGGGCACCACTTAAATATGAAACACCATTTACTATGGCTTTACGTCCCTCAAGTCTAATATCCGCACCCATCCTGTTCAATTCAGCTGCATGTATAAATCGATCCGTATGTACATTTTCCGTAATTGTACTTGATCCAGAGGCAAGAGTCATAAGTCCCATTATTTGTGCTTGCATGTCTGTCGGAAAACCTGGGAATGGAACTGTGGTTACATCTATTGCTTTGAGTTGATCTGGAACGGTGACCCATACACCTTTGTCGTTCCATTCTAAATGTACACCCGCTTCGGTAAGTTTCTCAGAAATTGCGGGGATTTGCTGTTGTGAAATTCCACGAACGAACACATTTCCATTAGTTATTGCTCCTGCGACCATAAATGTTCCTGCCTCAATATCGTCTGATACGACTGTGTGTTCTGTTCCGTGCAACTGTTTGACACCTCGAATTGTCAAGACTGAAGTTCCAATACCTTCTATGTCTGCCCCCATGGCAGTAAGAAACTTGGCGAGATCACTAATATGAGGTTCACGCGCAGCACCACGGATAACTGTTGTTCCATCCGCCAAAGTTGCAGCCATCATAACATTTGCAGTCGCTCCAACACTTGGACCGTGTTGACCAGTTAGATCCATATCCGCACCAACTAACCGATCTGCTTGTGCAAAAATATATCCTTTTTTTACATCTACATCTGCACCTAATTGCTCTAACCCTCGTATATGTAAATCAACTGGACGTGGTCCAATCGCGCATCCTCCAGGAAATGAAACTTTTGCTTTTCCCAATTTTGCAACCAGCGGTCCCAATACATATATGGATGCCCGCATCTGACGCACCAATTCATACGGTGCTTCATACTCCATACGATTGATCGGCTCAATATAGAGCGATTCGTTTTTTCGTGTTATGGAAGCACCTAAACCTTCAAGTACTGCACTTAGTGTTTTAACGTCAGTAAGATTAGGGACATTGTGAAGTACACTTAAACTATCCCCAAGAATAGCTGCGGCGACTGCAATCGGAAGAACAGCATTTTTTGAACCACTAATTTGTACTTCTCCTTTTAGTTTTGTGCCACCGTTTATGATTAATTTTTGCATTTTATACTCCTCATATAGGATTGGAAATGTGGATGTTATATTAATGTGTTGTTATGTTTCCTTGTGTTGCATAAACGATGCCAAAACAGTACTTGTTACAATATAGGATTTTAAAAAGCCAAAACAGAAAAAGTTGTATTAAATTAGACACATGTTATGATAATCACCAAATATTATAGCTCAAGTTGCACTACGATGATCTCGGAATAATGAGTTATTTTGATTAATAAAGGTTTATGTGTAGTTAATTCATATAGGTATCAACTTGCGTTATTATAGAAATGATTTGCAATACTGACAATATTCTGATAAACTTTGAATTAAAATCAATAATTATATTATCTGAGGTATATAGATGGCTGAAAAAACATATCGCGTTGGTGTAATCGGTTGTGGTGGCATGGGTCGTGCCCATGCACGTAGTTGGAACGGTTCTGGTCGTGCAAAAGTTGTAACAGCATCGGATATTAGCAACGACTCTGCTGCGAAATTTGCTGATGAGTTGTCACTTCCATCACATTATTCTGATTTCGAAGAAATGTGCGAAAAAGAGGACCTTGATATTGTTAGCATCACTACATGGCAAAGTGTCCGTGCTGAACCGACAATCGCTGCAGCTGAAAACGGTGTAATAGGTGTAATCACTGAAAAACCTATGGCTGCCTCCGTTGGTGATGCCCAAGACATGATGGATGCATGCGAAAAGAACGGCACGAAACTTGTCGTCGGACATCAAAGACGTTTTACTGGACAGAACTGCGAAGCGCGCCGTCTCATTCAAGAAGGTGCAATCGGACAACCTCAAACGATGTTACGTCGTGATGGACACGGATTACTCAATCGTGGAACTCACGAAATTGACGAAATGCGTTTTATCCTCGGTGATCCAGATCCGCTTTGGCTCATTGGACAGGTATCACGCAAGACCGACCGTTGGGAACGCCGCGTAAGAACTGAAGATCTGTGTATGGCTGAAATTTGCTTTGAAGGTGGTATCCGTGGTGTTTATGAGAGCGATTTACCTGGTCCTGGTCTTAGAGGCGATGTAGTATATGGTGATGATGGACAACTACGCCGTGGCGGTGATGGGACCATCGAACTTCTGAACAGCAAAGCATCTGGTTGGCAAACCATCAAACCCCGTCAAAGTGAGCCCAATCAATTTAGCGAAATGTTAGCATGGATTGAAGGCGATATTGATGAACACCGCAATGCTGGTAGACACGGACTCTGCACAATCGAAATCCTAATGGCATTCTACGAATCAGTCCGTCTACAAGATGTCGTTACATTCCCATTGACAACACGACCTAATCCACTTGACCTTCTTGTTGAAGGTGGCAAGTTGCCGGTCTTTAAAGAAGGACGTTACGACATTCGAGCACCATTTCCTGAACAGAAATAATTCTATTCTCAATCTTATTCATGCTGTGGGCGGATATTCCGCCCATATTCCTTTAGCAATCTACCTCCTTTCCTTCACTTCCGTATACATCCATCCGGTCTTGAGTTGTAACTTCTTCAGAACCTGCTGGTTTATAATGAAATTGGAGTGCTCTACGTCGATGTGGTGTGCGATTGACAGGACTACCATGATGTAACAAACCATGCCAGAAAAGACAACCTCCTGGGGGTAGCGGGACTACCGTATCGCGTGCAATAGGAACATGTGTATCGCATATTTGCCAATCTCTTCGCTTGAAGTGTATCATCGGTCCCTCATTATGTGAACCCGGAATGATGTGCATACATCCATTTTCTGCTGTAGCTTCATCTAATGCGATCCACACACCGACTACGGTTGTCCCTTCCTGCAGATTAAAGTATGCACAATCTTGATGCCACGGTTTCTCCGAACCATATCGTGGTGGTTTAACCAACGCCATATCCTGAAAAAGCACGGGTTTATCCTCCATAATCTTTTCCAGAACACTGAGTAGTCCAGCGTGTTCTGCAAGAAAATTCAAGCGCGGTTCATAATTTACATAATTGAATATCTTTCTTATAGCATCTCTTCTCTCATCAACATTCATTTCGTCCTTTCGTTTCGCAAGCTTCGGTTCAAATTGGATTGCACGGAAGTCAGGATTGTTTCCATCCATCAGATGCACCATACCATCTATTGCATCCTGGACCTCTTCTGCCGTGAAGGCATCTTCTATGACAAGATAACCATGTTGATGAAAGTATTGGATATCTTCATCGTTTATACCTGCGAAACTACCAGAGATACTATTTGCTACTGTATCAAAACTATATAAATCTTCAGGATAGGGTATTGTTGTTGGTTGGGATTCGACTGGTGTGGCTTCACTTGTCTCAGGATAATTCACCATAGTTCTCCTTATATTTCCCCTCGCCCTTCCTGTTCAAGTAATATCAAGAAATTGTCAACCCGTTTGAGGGCAGCCTCCGCACGTTCACGTTCTGAAGCACTTTTTTCTTTTTCAGCTGCCCAATTATGACGTGTCGGTAGCCATTCTGACCTAAGATATTCAAGTTGATTCAGGAAATGCGGATCTTCTGTCTCACTAACAAAATACTCAATTATACCAAGTAAACCGTATTTTCGATTAATCTCCATATCATCCAATTCAGCAACCATTTGTGTGAAAAGTTGCTGATTTCTATCTTGTCGTGCTTGTGCAACTTCTCGTGAGGATTCGGTTAACAGTTTGTCAACAAATTCCTGTTTAGAATTGATCCAACGAGGTAGATTTCTAACGTACTCCTCCAAATGAAAATTACCGCGTTGTAGGGCAAAATATGCATGAATGTGGATATTTCGAAAAAAGCCAGTATAACCGATATTTGGATCCATGGTGTCTGCGTCATATAGTATCTGGTTCTCAATACTACCATACAATAGCTTAAAGTCTTCCGCAGTTAGATTCATCGGTTTTAGATGAGCTAAAACGACAGATGTAGCGGCTTCCACAAATGCAGGTTCAAAATCAAACATCCCCAATATGTTCTCAGTGATGACAGCACCAGATTCATGATGTACCTTCCCTTGTAGATTGTGTTTGTTGTAAAGCTCAGTGACAACATTATCCCTGGCAGGTTTTAGCATTTCGTTCAACCAGAAACCGTTGTGATCAAGGATTCGTTTCCCATTATCGTCTGTTAGAATAACTCCATCATAGCGTTTCGTAATGTCATGTAGCGTTCCAGCGACCTCTAATAGCTTTACATCACCACCTTCACGTCTACCGAGTTCCATACTCATTGCACGAACACGCATTGTGTGGTTCCACGTATAGTGTCGCCATTGGAATCCTACTCTATTATGATCCCATAGACCAAAAGTTTCATTGACCAGAGTTTCCAATTCATTCAAGACTTGGTCGTAATTCATAAAATCCTCATTGTTAATTAATCATTATACTTAACATCAACAAGTGTTAATCCATTTGCAGGTGCTGAAGCACCTGCTACTGATCTGTCCTTTGCGTTCATAATCTGATGAAACTGATTATAGGCTTTATCCACATTTCCAGATACATCTTTAGTACATTTAAGAGCAGTACCTACAATCGCACGGACCATACCGCGTAAAAAGGAATCTGCTTCAATTTCTATATGAACAAATACATCATCCTTCCAACATTTGGCATCAATAACCTTACATATTGGGTTTTTTCTATCACTTCCAGTTTTTTGAAAAGAAGAGAAATCCCATTTACCTAAAATGCTCTTGCAAATTGTATCAATTGAATCAACATCAAATACCTTTGGATAGAAATGACATGTCCTCCACAATAGTGCAGATCTATAAGCTCTATTCAATATCGTATACCGATATTGACGACTCGTTGCACTGAACCGCGCATGAAAGTCTGCTGCTACTTCATCTGCTGCTAAGACAACAATGTCATTCGGAAGAATAGTATTGAGTCCTTTTTGAAAAGCAATTATAGGTATTTCAGATTCAGTTTGAAAGTTTGCTACCTGCCCTTTAGCGTGTACACCAGTATCTGTCCTGCCTGCACCGACAATTTTTATCGTTTTTTTTGTCAACAGTGTTAAGGCATTCTCAATAGTTCCTTGGACAGTAGGAAGGTTTGGTTGAGTCTGCCATCCACAATAATTTGTCCCTTCATATTCAAGAACAAGTTTAATGTTTCTCATTTGTCATGTTGAAAAAACTTAAGCAAATAAATAATTTAAGATTATCATATACTGTATTTTGGTGTCAAACTAAATTTATCAAATTTGATTGAATATGTAAATTAGGTGAATCAAGATCAAGGATATGATACGATATGTGATAAAGGACGATATTATTGGAGGAAGCATTAATGAGTCGTGTAAAAATTGGTGTAATTGGATGTGGTGCAGTGGCACAGATTCAACATCTACCGAACCTTAAACATCTTCATAAGGAATATGAGGTAAAGGTGGTTTGTGATTTGTCTTTAGGAGCAGCAAAAGCTGCAGCTAAACGATTTCAAATACCTCATTTTGTTACAGATTACAATAAACTCTTAGAAATGGATGTTGATGCTGTCTTATTATGCCATGCAGACCCAAAAACAGAGGTTGCACTTGCTGCGTTTGATGCGGGTAAGCATGTATTTATTGAGAAACCTGTATGTTTTTCACTACAAGAAGTTGATATGATGATTGATGCACAGAAAAAATCTGGAAAAGTTGGACAAACAGGTTATATGAAAGTGCATGATCCTGCGTTTCAACTGGCTAAACAGGAAGTTGACAGTATGGAAAGTTATAGATTCATTCAGATTAACCACCTACATCCAAGGAATGACTTACACCTTAGCCAATTTGACGTTGAACGTTTTAATGATGTGCCACCAGATGCATTAGCACCTGCACATGCTGCGCGAAAGAAAGCACGATCAGATGCCATTGGGGATGTGTCCCCAGAGGAAGAACGAGCATTTTTTCTTCTATCTGGTAGTATGATTCACGACCTATACAGTTTGAGAGTAATGCTTGGGACTCCGAGTCAGGTAATTAGTGCAGAGGTTTGGGCTGATGGTGCAGGAGTTAGTATCGTGTTTGCATTTCCTAACGGGGCACGATGTGTTGCTACCTGGGTTGATTTACCAGAACTCTGGGATTTTAAAGAAACATTAGAGATATATGGCAGCAATAAACGTGTATTGGTGTCATATCCTACGGGTTTTTCACGTGGGATTCTGTCTGAAGTTACGATTCAAGGTATTGATTCGACAGGAACAACATATACAAAAAGACCTACTATTGAATGGGAAAGTGCATTTGTTCGCGAACTACGACATTTCCATGCATGTATTACCGACGGTGAACCGTGTTATACCTCTATTGAGTCAGCAAGGAATGATATTGAGTTAATCATTAACATAGTGAAATGTTATGCAAATCGGACAATCGTTAAGTGTGATTAGTGGAATGATAAGCATAGAGAAATGAAGATAGAAAGTAAAATGGGTAGGTTATTGTACCTACCCATTTTACTTGAAATTGTGAAGTATAAATTATTCTACTACTTCTTCAGGAATATCACCTTCATCTTGAGGTGCTTCTTCTACAACAACAGGAAGTACTTCTAATTCTATTGCTGTATTACCCGTTACAATGAAACGATTGATAATCAATGCAGTACCTGTAATTGGTATTGGACGAGGAGTTGGTGCCAAATCTTCCATCATCTCTTCTTCATCAATTACATCAATTACTTCACCATCTTCAGGTGGAGTTTCACCATCTCCAGGTGGGGTTTCACCGTCTTCAGGTGGAAGTTCACCATCTCCGGGTGGAAGTTCACCATCTCCGGGTGGAAGTTCACCATCTCCGGGTGGAAGTTCACCATCAGCAATACCTTCAAATAGACCTGCGAAAAATTCTTCAAAGAAGCTCTCAAAAAATTCTTCAATAGGAATATCTTCTGGCTCTGGTTCTTCTACCAATGTTGCGAGAGTCGCCAGAACTAATCCTTTATCATATTGGAAATCCTTGAGTTGTGCAATTAGTTGGTCTAAATTCTCTGGTGATGGTGCGAATGGATTACCAAACGGATTAAATCCATATTCAGTCACAGCAGCCATTGATATTTCTGCAGGTCCAGGAACGAAATTCTCAGGTATATAAATTTGCACTTCTCTATACATCTTTCGACTCTGTCCAGTTGCACTCCAGTGAGGTAGCATTTCTAATACAAATGTTGCTACTTCTCCCTGTCTTACTTCATCTATGACATGAATGTCAGTGATTTCTGTATGCAGAATGAAGGGTAGATCGGCGATAGAAATGTTTATTTCATCAATAGTTGCTCTTCCAGCACCGTTTGCAAGAATATTTGTGAATGACTGTACTATATAATCCATATTTTCTAGTACAGGATCGAACGGATCTGAGGCAATTGATCTGAAGGATTCTGTATAAACGTTATCAGTTTCCTTAAAAGTGATAGCAACGTTTGCTTCAATAGTCCCCGCAGTAACTTCCATCTTAATTGCGTCTAACGTAGTCGCTGCAACAATTGGAATTGCCCATTCTTGTCCATAAGCAACTTTATGGTGTGTTTCAATTGGTTGTCGACTATTGACCGGTGAATAGGATACATTTACATTAATCATCGGAGGTAATGTGCCAAGTTCACCCACAATTCCGGGTCGAAGGTCCTTTGTAACAGTACCTATTGGATTTCCATAAGCTGTTGCAGACTTATATGCTATTTCTGTACTTGGAACGATTCCATCCACTACTGCTCTGTATACTGGCAATGAAGCTAACCCATCACGGAACATATCATGTCCAAATGCCACAAATTTGTCGCCATAGACTTGGGTGACCGTACCGAAACCCATACTGTTGATAATGTCACCAGTAACTATTGCAACACCAATCATGTCTCCTGCGGATAAATTTGGAGAAGCATTTGCAGGAGGTGCTGCTGGAGCTCCACCTATGCGTGAAAAGAATTCAACGTTACTGAATTTTGTATCTGCCAGGTATGAAGAAAGTTGTTGAAGTCTATCGTTGCCAATACCTGAAATTGTGATAGGTGTCTTTACAGCGGTATAGGATGTGTTTATGACTGCACCAGGTGCACCTTGTGCTGGGGGTGCAAGGAATTCACCAAATGTATTATGGTCTAATGTAGCTTCCATCGCATCAATAGGTGTAACCCAAAACCGGTGTGGTGCCTTTGCCCATGCATCTCCATAAGCAAGTGCTCCGAATACACGTCCTTCTGTACCTACAGGACTCCCTGACATTCCTTGAGCAAGTCCACCCATTGCAGTTACAGCTTCATCTGTCAATACACATTCATAAAGCGGAAATCCGAAACTTGAAGATTGAACTCTACGGAATTCTGCCTCAACTATTATCTTACTTGTTCCCTCAATTGCTGTAATGACTTGAATAGGTGTTTTTGTCGCAAGTGTTCGAACTTCATCTACGTACATACTTTCAAGTTCAATTTCACCGAATATCGGTGCAGCGATAGACCCATCTGTACCATCAACAATTGCAGGATTATTAAGTTGTGCTTGTTCTTCATCAGATGAACAAGCCATCTGAAATAGAATTACAAAAGCAATACCCATTAAAACAAAAAAACGTTTCACTATTTGTGTCTCCTAACTTGAGATTTTTCTCATTTATAAGCTTATATTTGAATATCGGTTTGAGTTAATCCGTATCTATCTCATAACAATGAATTACTATTCTTGCAAAATGAAATAATTGTAGTGGCAAAACTGTCTGATAGTAAAGACTTTGCTTGTTCTTCTGATATTTTCTATGACAGACACATTAACACAATCCATAGAATAGCCAGTATAATTATAATCAATTTTTACATCATATTCAAGGAATAAAACTCTTTCCAATATAAAATAGAAAAATTAAATCATATGTATCCTGTTATTACAATTTGTTTGTCAATTGATAACTATACATTCAGTGCGATTATTTATTAATGTTGCGTTTACCAAGCAACCCATCCACCGTCAACAGCAATTGTTTGACCAGTGATCCAATTTGCTGCATCCGATGCTAAGAACAGAACGGCTCCGACTACCTCATCTACTTCCCCAACCCTTCCCATGGGTATACGACGAACGACATCCTCATAAAATTCTTTACGTTGTAAGAGAACATCTGCCAAAGGTGTTCTGGTGAATGCTGGTGCAACTGCATTCACAGTGACGTTGTGTGGTGCCCATTCGACTGCGAGTCCTTTTGTTAAAAGCACAACACCGCCTTTACTTCCAGAGTATGCAGTACGCAATGGTCCACCTACCAAACCCATTGTTGAGGAGATATTTATGATTTTTCCACTCTCGCGTTCAATCATAGGTTTTACAAGTGTTTGTGTTAAGAAGAATAAACCTTTTAGGTTTAGGTCATAAATTGCATCCCAATCTTCTTCAGTTAGTTCTAAAGCAGGTTTAGGACGATTTGTGCCAGCATTATTTACAAGCACATCTACTCTTCCATAAACATCAATAGCGGCTTTCGCACCCTCTTCAACAGATTTCATATCACTAACATCAAAAACGACAGGTTCTGCTTCACCTCCATTTCCACGTATTTCGTCCGCTACTTCATCAAGGTCGGAACGGGTTCTGCTATTCAACACAACCTTTGCTCCCATTTGTGCAGCAGCGAGTGCAATTCCTCTACCGATTCCTTTACCAGAACCGGTAATTAAAACAACTTTATCATTCAATTCAAATCCTGGAAATGCCATAAATATTCTCCTAATGACTTATACATATAGTAGTAACAAATGAAATTATTTGCTTGCCAGTTTCAATGTATTTTCCAACAACATAGCTCTTGTTAAAGGTCCCACACCGCCAGGTACTGGTGTAATGTACCCAGCAATCTCTATAACATCATCGAATTTAACATCACCCACAAGGTGGTCATCAACTGAATTGATACCAACATCTATGACAATTGCCCCCGGTTTTATCATCTCTGCTGTGATGAATTCCGGTTTCCCTACAGCTGCAATTAATATATCCGCTTGTCTTGTCATTTCTGTGAGGTTTGTTGTGCGTGAATGACAATATGTAACAGTTGCGTTGCGATTTAGGAGCATTATACCAACCGGTTTGCCAACGAGATGACTCCTACCCACACAGACTGCATGTTTGCCTTCAATAGATTCACCAGATGCTTCTATCAGGCGTATAATACCTGTGGGAGTACAGGGTGTAACCCTTTCTCGATTAATAAAAAGGTTTCCTAAATTATGAGGTGTAAGTCCATCTACGTCCTTATTGGGTGTGATTGCATCAATAATTGTTTGTTCGTCAATTGTATCTGGTAACGGCATTTGAACCAGAATACCGTGTATGTCATTGCGTGCATTTAACTCATTAACTTTGTCAATGAGGGTTTGTTGCGGTATTTCTGCTGATAACCGATGAACTTCCGAATGGAAATGGACTTTCGCACAATCGCGTTGTTTATATTTTATATATAGTGTGGAGGCGGGATCATCACCGACTTGGACAACTGCAAGCCCAGGTTTAAATGTAAATGCCTTTAGTTGCTTACGGATTTGACTACGGATCTGTTGTGCAAGACGCGATCCGTTGATGATTTCTGCGGGCAATAATCTATTCCTCCATAATGATAGGTGAATGAATATATATGTGCAACAATGGGAATATTGATATACACACACATAAGTCGGATGCAAATTATTATATCAATTCAGGTTTGAATTGTCTAATATAAAATAGCCTGTGTGAGTACATATTGAAGGGATTGAACATACTATGCTTATAATACCAATTCTAATATTTATTGTCCCATTACTGGAATCAAACATTGTTATTGACTGGAAATCTTTCTTCTGTAGGAGCGACCTCCCGGTCGCGACCAGGAGGTCGCTCCTACAAGTAGTTCTCAGCAAATGGCACTTTATTTATTAGAAATGGTATAACATAGTGTTTAAGTATATCCAACTTCATTGTATGTTTAAAATATTAACACCTATTTATAATGAAATACTAATTATTTATTAATCGATTTTTTCTTTCTTGTATTTTATTGAGTATTGTATCTTCACTTAGGAAACCGAGACTTTCTACTTCATCAATTACCATCCGCATCTGTATTGTATTTTCTTTCAACAATTTCTCAGCGGTTCTATAGTGAACTACTGATACTTTATTTTCGCCATTTTTTGCATTAATGACTGCTAAATAAATATGAGCAGCAGCAAGTCTTGGGGAATCAGGACGGTTTTTGATAAATTCCTCAAATGCGTTACGTGATTCGGAAATCCGTTTATCTTCAAAGTATACCCTCCCAATACGAAATAGTGCTCTATCAGCATAACTATCTTTATATCCTTCCGATAGATATAGTTCGCGTTCAGGATAACTGGTAGTTATTTTATAAGCGTTCAATGCCTCATCATATCTGTGGAGTCTTCTATATATCTCCCCAACTTGAAAGGTTGCCATCATTGCTTGTATACTATTTTGGTGTTTTTCGATGACGGAGTTGAATGTTTTCAATGCACTATTTGGTTTCTCAAGAATATCCGCATATATCAATCCTATACGATAGTATGCTTCAGCTGCAAAATGTGATTCTGGATAATCTTCCACAACTTTTCTGTATGCATTAACTGCATTAGAATAATCCAATAACTCACGTTCATATATAGTTGCGATATGGAGTTGTGCTCTTATAATCTCAGTTGTATTTACCATATTATGGTGTATTTGGGACCTTAACTTTTGTATAGCAGCACGGTGTTTGATTGAAGGAAGTTGCGATGCAATACTTTTGGTAATTTGTGAATTGGATACATTCAACATAATATCATGACCGATAGATAATGCTTTTTGAAAATTACCGTCCTCTACAGCCATTTCAAATTTTGCGAATTCGCGTATAGGTAATTCTTCAGATATGGTATTGACTTTATTCTGTATCAATTCAATCACTTCATTAACACTTTTATCATACATAGAGATCTGTCCAAGATATACTGGATCAAGTGTAGGTAAATATACGTTGAGGAATATTTTATATGCCTTTATTGCCCCATAATTGTTCTGTGTTTTTTCGTAGCAATATCCTGACCAATAGTAGACTGCGTGCATATTCCAGAAGTTCGGATATTCATCGGTTATTTTCACATATACATTAATTGCATTAGTATACTTTTCTTCCTGACGATATAGATTAGCTGTATGAAATAAAGCTTCTGCGGCATAGTTTGTTGTTGGAAAATATTCTGCGACTTTCTTATAAGATTCAATTGCTAATGACATTTGATGTAATACAGTATGTCTAATATGGGCAATTCGCCATTGTGCTTCAGCTGCTAACATATCGGTAGGATGTTTTTGAAGTAATTCTTGATATGTTTCAATAGCTTTTTCAGGTTGGTTGAGTTGGGAATGATTACGGTATAGTTCAGCAATTTGGAATATCGCTACTGCTTCAATAGGACTTCCTCTGTATGTTTTGATAATCTCTCTTTGTACTGTAATGTCATTTAAAGCAGTGCGTATATCACGTATCCTTTGCCATCCAATTTTGTTTACGAAGTGCGTTTCTGGTGAAATATCAACAAGGGTAAGGTAATTATGTATTGCCTTATTATGTTCACCCATTCTGCAATAAACATCCCCCACCTTTATATATGCCAGATAGATCTCAGGTATTGGAAGTCCAGCAGCTTTCAAATTGAGGATACTTTGAAATACATTGAGTGCCTCAGGATATTGCTGGGTATAAGTGTAATATATTTCTCCAAGTTGGTAATAATATCTACTCAGTTTTTCTAAATCTTTTGTAGATTCCGAGAGTAGTGTTAACTTAGAAATAGCCTGCGTGTAGTATCCCTCCTTAATTAGGGAGGTAACTTCATCAAGTTGTGCGTGTGCTGTTACTTGAAAAAGTAAAAGAAACAGCATCAATAATGTGATTGATCTAAGTATAATAGAAGTGAACTGCATTTTATTGATTGATAGATTAGATTGAAGGTTCCCAGTGGTAGTTAACACTATAAGTCAGAGGTTTGCTGTACACGTTTTAACTGTTTGTTTGCAACATTTGCCCAGTCAGTGCCTTTTGCTTGGTCTTTGACACGATTAAGTTGACTTACAGTATCCCAACCATCTGAATATCGTAGATGTTTGTTGCGTAGTATATCCTCAAGACTTCTTTGGATTCCCTGTTGTCTATACTGTTCAATTCGTTCATCAGCTGCTGTATTTGGGGTTACATCATAAGTTGGGGTAGGTCTAAATGGGTTTCCAACGAAAAATGCGATAGCAATTACAGCAAATGCAAATGTACAGATACTTGCTATTTTCTGTTCTTTAAAGACGAGTAGAACTTTATCGAAATTATTCAATAGTTGTGTATAGAACGAGGATTTTTCAGGTGGTACTTCAGCAAGCCGTTTGTATAACTTTGTCTCAAGGTCGTATGGTGCAATTGGTTGGGGAATGAATTCTTCCTCAGCTTCATCAACGAGGTTAAGCACATGTTTATATGCGAATACTTTTCTGGTGCATTGGTTGCATGTGGTGAGATGGTTTTCAAAATCAGGTAACATATTAGGGTCTAACTCACCGTATACATAATCAATTACATGTGCTTCAGATCTATAGCATTTA
This sequence comes from Candidatus Poribacteria bacterium, assembly GCA_026710795.1. Classification (GTDB taxonomy): domain Bacteria; phylum Poribacteria; class WGA-4E; order WGA-4E; family WGA-3G; genus MSPOR6. The sequence continues at coordinate 14,240 of JAPOQK010000086.1, read as the reverse complement.
GGCATGAATTTACCTCCTATATTTCATTATTTTCCCATAAAGGTCGTAGCAAAGTCTGTAATTTTTTTATTGCCCGATGAAGATGTATTTTTACAGTTCCTTCAGCCATACCAAGTGTTTCTGCGACCTCTTTAATCTGTAAACCTTCATATCTGGACAACATAAAAACAGCCTTTTGTTTTGATGAGAGTTCGTCAACTGCTTTCCGGATGAGATGTCCACGTTCTTTATCTTCGATATTTTTTTCAGGGTTACTTGAGATGTCGTTCGCTACAAGTCTTGTTTCAATTACTTCTTCGTCTTCGTACATATAGATGGGTTGGCGAGATTTTGAACGGTGATAATCAATAGCAAGATTAGAAGCAATCGTGTAGAGCCATGTGGAAAATTTAGCCTTTGGTTCCCATTTATTCAATGCGCGATATGCTTTGAAAAAGACTTCAAGTGTTAATTCTTCTGCATCTTCGTAATTTCTGACGGAACGTAATAGGTACCCAAAGATTTTTTGTTCATATCGTTTCATTAAATCATCAAAAGCCTTCTGGCTACCTGATTTGAACTGAGCAACAAGCAATTCATCGTCAATCAATTTGTCCATAATATTTGCCAGACTTTCGTTCAGTATTTGAACATCTAACCCTATTAACGTATGCGTGTTATTTTTAGTTTACAGAAAATGCCTTTTTGCGTCAATATTGATGTTAATTATCGGGTGTGTAAGTTATTGCATAAAGATAACAGTGGAAATACCAAATACAGAAAAATCGGACATCAGATTTGACTGAGAATTGTTTGTGTTTATCTTATATTTTTTCTGGATTTTCCCTCCTTTAAAAAGATACCGTATGGTGTCTTTTTTATACATTACGGTATCTTTTTGGTGTTGTGGTCTTGTTGTAGTGCCTGTCTGGGTTTGTGGGTTGTTTTCATCGGTTTTTTCTCTATGAAAAAATTTAAATTTGGTATCTTTTGTTTATGCTTGATTTTTGTCTGTTTTTTGAATTGTCCAATATCCTGACGGAAGTCGCTTCGCTCGCTCCGACCTACGAATCGTGCTATTTTTCCCTCGTATAAAAAAGATACAGTTTTGTGCCTTTTTTTACATGACTGTATCTTTACTGTGTTGTGGTCTTGTTGTAGTGTCTGTCTGGGTTTATGGGTAGTTTTCATCGGTTTACTGTGTAAAATAAAATTCGAAAAACTGTATCTTTTGCTTTTGGCTATTTGTCGTAGGTCGGTTCTACAGAATGTAAGATGTCGGAGGTCGCTTCGCTCGCTCCGACCTACGAATACGGTGATGTTGGATTTGTATGTGGTTGCGTTTTTCATAATGATAGTATTATAACACATGTTGTTGAGGGTTGGAAGGAGTTGTGGATTTTGGAACAATATATATCCAATATGTTTTATGTAGTTTTCAGTTTTCAGCGGTCAGTTTTTAGTTTTTAGTGATTCTGATAAAATAAAATTGAGAATATATGCCCCAGCATGAAGGCTGGACAAGCCAATGTAAAAATATTAATAGACATTGCAAATTAAATTGTATGGAATTAAGATGCAAATTAGAGTACAATTACATTAGTTAATCTTTATGGAGGTGAGTTCAGTGGAAAACACACAACCTAAATCTACGCCATTATTAATACCCGCATCAGAAACGTCAGAACGTATGTCTCATTCTGCAAACAGTTTTTTGGAAGTATTGTCTCCAGAATTACGAGATAAGGCATGTCAACCTTTTGATGGAAATGAACGGTTTAGATGGCACTACATTCCAATAGAGATGTGGGAACGTCAAGGTGTATCTCTGCAAGAATTAAATGAAAAACAACAGGATGCAGCTTTTGCTCTTATGGAAAGTGGGTTAAGTGCCAATGGATACAAGAAAGCCCGTGCGATTATTAACTTAGAAACTATTCTTGGGGAAATAGAAAAGACCAATGGGGATGGAAGACTTGAACGTAATCCAGAGTACTACTTTTTTACTGTTTTTGGTGATCCAGGTGGTAACGGTGCGTGGGGCTGGCGTGCAGAAGGTCATCACATATCGCTAAACTTTACAGTTGTTAACCGTGAACTTGTTTCCCCAAATCCTTTCTTTTTCGGTTCTAATCCCGCAGAAGTGCCTGAAGGAGAAAAGAAAGGGTTACGCGTTCTGTACGCAGAGGAAGATTTAGCCCGACAACTCCTATTAAGTTTTACTCCGTATCAAAAAACACAGGCAGTAATTAATACTGAAGCACCCCCTGATATTCTAACCCGTAATGCCCCGAAAGTTGAGTTTGATGCTGTGGAAGGTATTGCGGTAGAAACAATGCAAACGCACCAACGTGAACTTCTGATACAAGTTGTTCATGAATATATAGATAGGCTTCCTGATGAAGTTGCGGAAATAGAACGTCGTAAACTTCGTGAAAGCAGCGTCAATGACATTCATTTTGCTTGGGCAGGTGGTGAGGAACGTCGGATGCCTCATTACTATCGTCTACACGGTCCACAGTTCTTTGTTGAATATGATAACACACAGAACGATGCAAACCACATTCATTCTGTTTGGCGACACATTGAAGATGACTTTGGTGTTGATTTGCTTCGGCTGCATTACAACAAAACGGACCATCACGATCATTAGATATGTCCTTGTACAATAAAAAAGCCGCCATAGTTGGCGGCTTTTTCTGTTAATCTGTAAATTGAAAACCAAACAGTTATTTTACTGCCTTGATTGTTCCCCATGTCGTTGTCAATTTGTTCTGAGGTTCAACTGCAGTAATAGCATTTGTAAGGACTATAAGACCTGTCTTTTCAGGGTTCTTTCCGTGTACGACAGTGTGTGGATTCCAACCACTCCAACCTTTCTGTCCTCCTTGTCCAGCTGCTTTGTCCCCATCATTGACACAGATACCTAAACCAATCTCAAGACCTTCAGTTAATGCGATATCAAGACCGAAGTTAGCGGGAGTGAATCTGTATTCATAATTGGTTGTTTTGGAATCTTCATCACGAACGATTGCAATATCGTCCCCACTGACGAGTCCGGGTTGACCATTCAGTCTTTCGTTATGTAATAGGATATCACCGTTCTCGTTTAATGCGACATTATATAGAAAGAAAGGTTGACCTGCTTCCCTAATACCACTTGGAACAACATTGATTTGTATGCTATCACCGTTCCATGCGGCACCGGAATTCTGATGTTCGTCATCCGTGACACTAATAGCGAGATATACTGCATCAGCATCCCAAACGATCATGAAACATGTTGTCTGGTCTTCAGGACCGCTCCATGTTCCTCCTCCCCAATCTTCCCAAACTTTAACTTCACCTTCTCTTCCTTCAAATTCAACACCGCAAAATGGTTCACCATCTGTACCAGTGACAAAATCCAACACACCATCCCATTCGTCAAGATTTCCGTCTATTTCAACATCAATGCCAGTAGGTGCGTTGTAGACATCATGTGTAGGACTACGCCACTGCGCGTCAGCAACATTGATACCAATTAACATTATTGCTACAAATATAGCGGTAAATACAAAAAAGTATTTTTTCATCAAAATTACCTCATTTTTAGATATTGTAATCCACCGTATAGTGGATATATTAATTCACAACAGAGTTGTAAATATAATGGTCTGTCAGTCAATACAGTTGACCAACATAATATTCACAGTAGATTTACTGCGATGTAAAAGTATTATTAACAGAAATTGAAAATGTTATTTGGTAGACCTTATTCTACCCCACGTTGTCGTTAATTTATTCTTAGCTTCAACAGCAAGTTGTTCATCAGTAAGAATGACTAAACCAGTTTGATGAGAATCTTTTCCGTGTACAACAGCATGCGGATACCAACCACTCCATCCTTTCTGTCCGGCTTGTCCACCATTGTCTCCATCGTTTACACAGATACCGAGACCGAATTCGTAATCCTCTTCAAATTGGTTTTGTCCTATATTATCTGGCATGATCAGTATTTCATAGTAAGTTTCTGTTTCCTCTTCGTTCCGTACAATCTTAACTTGGTCTGCAACGAGTCCTGGATTACCGTGCAATGTTTCATTGTGGATGACAACATCTCCATTATTTCCTAATGCCACATTAATTAGGATATTCGGTTGACCAGCTTCCCTCATGCCATTTGGAACAAAAGAAAATTGGATGCTATCTCCATTCCAACCAGAATTTGCAGCATTATTATGTTCGTCATCTGTAACACTAACTGCAATATATACCGCATCCTCATCCCAGACAATCCCAAAACAGGTTTCATGGTCTTTGGCACCGTTCCATGTGCCTCCACCCCATGGTTCAAATTTACCGATGTTCTCAAATTCCAAACCACAGTATGGTTCACCATCAGTACCAGTAACTGCTTCAAGGACACCTTCCCAACCTTCTTCGTCTGTAAGGTCACCATCTATCGTTATGTCAGCGGGACGTTGAAGTGCATGGTATTCGTCATGAGTTTTACTACGCCATTGAGCATCTGCTGTTAAGCATATAACTAAAAGCAATAGTGTGATTGAAATAAAAACCTTTTTCATTTTTTCTCTCCTTATTAGAGGTTAATGCAAAATAACCAGAAACCTATATACATTGTGTACACTTATTTATTTAATTTTAATACAACGATTAACGATCACCAATTGTTTTGATAGGGTCTGTGCCACCGATGCAAAAGATATATCTATTGTTAGAACCTATATATAGTTTCTCGTTTGCAATCGCGGGAGAAGACATGAAATTTACTCCGATACCTTCGATATTGGCATCATATTCCCATTTGATACTACCATCATTGATTGCCAGACTATAGATTGAACCATTTCCTGTCGCAGCATATACTGAATCTTGTGTGACTGCTGGAGATGAAACAACAACACCCTGTAGGTATGTTTTCCAATGGAGATCTCCAGTGGTTGCTGTGAGAGAATAGACATATCCATCTCGTGAACCGAAAACCACGTGCCCATTATGAACTGCAATAGCGGTTAGTACAGCATCTTCAGCTTCATATTCCCACACGATGTCTCCTGTTTCTGAGTTTAGGGCAACAACTTTCCCTGCTGGTATGGAAGCACTTTCTGAAAAATTACCTCTACCGAGTCCGAAAAAGACTATGTTTTCGTAAGCACTCGGGTTTCCCCAAACCGAATAAGGTGCTGGCGTTGACCAAATTTCAGTGCCAGTTTGTGCATCAACAGCGTACATCTTGTACTGTCCATATCCTGTACCAAAAAATACTTTACCATCTTTGACTAATGGGGACATGTCAGCATGAACGGCAGGAAAATGCCAAATTTCTTCTCCTGCAAGTGCATCGAGGCAGTATATTCCATCTGCGCCTGCAGTGAAGTAAAGTCTTCCCTGAGTAATGAATGGCGTTGATTCAACATGACTTGCAGTTCTGAAACTCCATATAGGATCACCAGTTTTTGCATCAAGACACCTGAGTCTGCAACCGCTATCTTCATGAAAACCTTCACCAATATAAACTCTTCCTGCAACAACTGCTGGTGATGAGACGATAGGAATATCTGAGTCATGTCTCCAAACAACATCCCGTGTGTCGATATCAATACAGTAGGTCGCACCGTTTACAGAAAAGACCGCACCGCGAGTCGCTCCAATATATAGACGATTACCGACGATTGCGGGAGAGGACAAGAACTGAACCGTTTGCATACCCTTGGTTTTGAAAATCCAAGAAGGTGTTCCGTTGAATGGACCTGGCAGGTCGTCAACGTGACCAGTGCGATTTGCATTTCCTCTAAATGTTGCCCAGGATTTACCTGTAATGTATTTTTTCTCTTCGGGTATAGTATCATTTACTGTAGTCGGTGTTGTGTTGTTGCTTATTCCTTTACCGACTAAATGGAATGTTAAAACCGATAATCCAATAAGGATGACTATACTAATGAGAGATACAATTACTCTACGCATTGTTAGAAAATTCCTTATTTTATAGAAAACCATCTTTGTTGTATCGCGAGCGAATACAAGAGATGTTAATATTGCAACACCAACAAATGCCAGAATCTGAGGAACAATCGCAAGTAGTGCAGTGAGAGGTCCGATAAGTTGAGGAATAACAGCATGTGCGGTCGTCGTGAAACAAACGCAGGTTGATATGAGACTTAGGGTAACAACCCAAGTTATTTTTCTCATAAATATATCATCCTTAATCTATTTTGCTTTTTTCAAGAAATCAACTGCATAATGTACAAGATTCTCAAGCATCTTACTGTTCTTAGAGATATCTTCTTTTCCATCGTTGCGTAGATTAGTAATGAGATACATCCCTTTTCCATGCCTAAGTTTTGCAACCATTATTTCTTTTCCACTGTTTGTTGTTGCAAGCACTTCAAATTTATCATTCCATCCGTTCCAAGAATCATCAAGAGAAAGTTGTCCTGATTCTATGCGATGTGGTGCTTTAAAGAGGTCACCTGCTTTTGATGTGGGTTTAAAATCACTACGACGATTACTTTCAACACCCTTAAGAGGTTCAGACAACCAACCACTTTTAGATTGACGGTTATCATCGTTATCTTGTCCAGAAACAATAACAACTCCGCCAGCTTTAACAAAATCTTTTATCCGTTTCTCTTGGTTATCATTGAGTTTGTAACTACCGTTATCAATTGCTCTAAAACCGAGCCATAAGATGTTATTATCATTGAGTCCACGTAAGTTTCTGTCTGTCGTCTGATCCCAAACGATCCAACGGTCTGCAGCATTATATATTCCTGAAATGACAGATATTTCATCTTTGTATGACTTATTGTTCAGATGTAAAAGTTTAATAGTGTCGCCTTTAATAATAGAACTCAATTCTTCTTTTAATTTTGGTGTTGAGTCTCTTTTTGAGACGACATCTCTATTGAGGTATTTCTCAAAGTGTGTAAAACCCCATCTACCCCATCCACGTTCAGCATTTTTTGTCAGTTGGAGTTGAAACCATTTTCCTCTTGTGTGGGCAAGTGCGTCAATTCGCCTTCCTTCCTGAAGGTAACACACAATGATATCTTCATCTTTCTTAAGAAACCGTGAAAGCTCTCCCCTATGGTCTGCCTCACCTTTATATATATCAAAACGAATTTTGATTACATCAAATTCGCTTCGACCCTTAAGATTTTTTTCAACCTTGAAATTTGCGGTTTTTCTATTTGTGTTTACTTCAACGATAGTTCCTGAGACAATGTTAGTGCTTGCATCAACTATTTGAGGCAGTGTGTAGCGTATAGAGATATAGGCATTTGCTACCTGATGTGAATATAGCATTATGCTCACTGCAAGCAAAACTAAGATGAGATTACGATTAGACTTGTGTTTTTTTGTGGATGTATACACTTGCTACCTCCTTGATTAAGGGTAATTCCAGAACGTAATTTATTGAATTGCCAAACATGAAAATTTGATGATTATGTATTAATCAACTATTTTAGCTTAACAGCCGTTCCTGTTGCAGTTACCATCAACATACCGTTACTGGAACCGAGAACTTCATAGTCAATATCTATTCCGACAACAGCATCAGCACCGCGTTGTTGTGCAATTTCCTCCATTTCTCTGATTGCTGTCTCACGTGCATCTGCGAGTTTTCCCTCATAAGCATTGGATCGTCCACCAATCATATCAGTAATACCGGCAAGAAAATCACGAAAGATATTCGCACCCATGATCGCTTCACCAGTTACTAAACCCAGATAATCACCAATTTGTCTGCCTTCAATAGAATTCGTTGTTGTTGAAATCATTATTGGGATCTCCCTCTTGCTGCGATGTCCCAAACAGATTCAACAATCTCATCTCGGACTCCATAATATCTGTTGTGGAGATTAACTGTTGTGCAGCAGTGTGTAGGTAATATTTCCAGTTTGTCACCTGGAGATAATGAAACATTTCCGTTGGAAACCTGCAATTTGCCATGTTCTTCGGATAGTCCTGTCATTTCAAGACCAATATATCCAATAGGTTGTGGAATTCCAAACTCCTTTGTAAGAACTTTCAATCCAGTATCCACAATGATACGGTTTCTTTCAGGACGACTAACAACGGTAGATAAAACTGATAATGAACAATCAAACTTGTCTCCAACACCTTCTACTTTATTATATGTTGAATCCATAAATACATAAGAACCGGCTTGTACCTCTGTCATTTCAGGAATACTTCCTGTTATATCAAAAGTGCCTGTTCCTCCACCGCTCATAATTGGAACTTCTAAACCATGTTTATTCAGGTAATCTTTTGTATTAACTAACCATTGAATTGCTTCTCGGGTAGCACGCTCACGTTCATCACGTTTCGGATTAGCAACCGTATGTCCTTCATATCCCATCAAACCCTCAAACGTCAGATTAGGACTCTGTAGGACTTGTTGTGCTAAAGTTAGTGCTGACTCACCGGGTTTAACACCACATCGGTTCATGCCGATGTTGACTTCTACCAAGATTCTAACATCCACACCATCTTTTACTGCTGCTTCAGATATATCTTGGACGTTTTCTGCATCATCAACAGCCACTATAATCTCTGAACGTTTTGCCAGATTAATAAGACGTGCTATTTTGTGTTTTCCAACAATCTGATTCGCTATTAGGACATCACGGATGCCAGTTTTGATGATTTCTTCTGCTTCCCCTAATTTAGCACAAGTCACACCTATTGCACCAGCCTTAATCTGCTTTTGTGCAATTATTGGAGTCTTATGTGTCTTAACATGAGGTCTTAACTCAGTATTGACAGATGTGATATAATCTGCCATTTTCTGGATATTTTTTTCCATAATATCCAGATCAATTAACAATGCAGGTGTGTCCAATTCTGATTTGTGTCTACCGATAAATGAATCACTGACATGCATACATCGTCCCTTAGAGTTGTTTTACAGGATTTGATAATGTGCCAAAACCTTCAATTTCTATCTTCACAATATCATTAGGTGCAAGTGGTAAATCATTTGGAACGATAATACCAGTGCCAGTTGATACAACAGTACCAAATGGAATTGGATTGTCTCGCATCAGGAACTCTGTCAGCTTTTCAAACTTCCAATTAATTTGTGAAGTGTTGACCATGCCCTCATAGATTTCCTTGGAATCACGAAGGATTGTGCATTTCATATCAAGATTATACGGATCATCTACTTCTGAAGGTGTGATAAACATTGGACCGAGTGCACAACACCCGTAAAATACTTTTGATTGTGGCAGATAAAGTGGGTTTTCACGTTCAATGTCCCATGCAGACACATCATTACATAGTGTATATCCGATAATATCCCCCTCTGCACCGAGTACATAAGCAAGTTCTGGTTCAGTTGCAGTTAACTTTGAATCACTTCGTATTCCGATATGTCCGTTCGGTCCAACACACCGTGATAAAGTTCCTTTGAAAAATATTTCAGGTCTATCTGCGTGATACACGCGACTATATATATCTTGCTGTGTATCGTCATCGCGCATATCTGCGCTACGTTTGTAAGTTACGCCACAACCCCATACCTCTGGTGTATCTATCGGAACCATTAGATGTGGTATATTATCATCAGGTAAAACGTCCAATTTCTCTAATGTCAAACCATCATCTTCTTGGACAGACTCAGCACTTTGAAATGCTGTAAAACGCATCGGTGGTGGTGTTGAAACTTTTTCTTGAATATCTGCAAGTAGTACTCCAAGAGTAACCCTTTCCTTATATGCAAGCTCCAATACTTCTAACACACCTGGAGATTCTGGACTTGTAACATCAATAACTTGGTGTTCGCGTGTAACAACGCCCACTCTCTTACCTAATTTAGGCAAGTGAAATTGAATTAGTTTCATAATACTCCAAACTTAATTATTCCGATGGGACCAATCCCGTGTTCTCAAGATGTTTTATTACCTTTTGTGCAGATTCTATAATTGTTAGTTCGGATGTGTTGACAACAACTTCCGGTTTTAGTGGTTCCTCATAAGGTGCACTGATACCAGTGAATTCTTTTATTTCTCCAGTGCGTGCTTTTTTATATAGACCTTTCGGGTCGCGTTCTTCACAAACATCCAATGGACATTCAACATAGACTTCAACGAATCTATCATCAATGATGAGATCCCTTGCTTGGTCACGGTCGGCACGGTATGGGGATATAAATGCTGTCATGACTATTGTGCCTGCATCTACAAATAGTTTGGAAACTTCACCGACTCTCCTTATGTTTTCCTCACGGTCTTCTGGTGAGAATCCTAAATTTTTATTTAACCCATGACGCACATTGTCTCCATCTAAGACATAAGTATGATGTTCGCGTTCATGTAAAAGGTATGCTACTGCATTTGCTAAGGTTGATTTTCCTGACCCGGACAGTCCAGTGAACCACACTACACAACCTCTTTGGTTGAGAAGCTTCTCTCTATCTTCAACTGTGACTGTCGATTCATGCCATGTTATATTAGTTGCTTTCTTTTCTGACAATCGATTGTTCCTCGTAATTTCATTATTGTAATTTGGGTTGATGTTTTCAAAATTATTGCCAATTGAATATACTAAATCATCTAAATATGATTTTAAGTATATGTTTATTAGTATATCAGAAGAAGGTGCGAAGTGCAACCCATTTGATAATGTGAATATTATACTTTACCATAATCTTTATTTGCAAAATTATTTTATCTATAAACATCATGTAGACTGATAAATTGAAATGTGATATATTGATATATCAAATCATACACATGTCATAGATTCACCTACTGTATTAAATGTGCTTTAAAAGGGATAGAATTCTGATGCATAAACAGGAATTAAAAGTTGCAGCATGCCAGTTACTTACAAGTAAAGATGTGCTTACCAGTACAGAGAAAGTGCTTCAGCAAATAGAAAAATGTGCAGAAATGCAGATACAGATTGCTGCCTTTCCAGAGGGGTGTCTATTCGGGTATTGTTGTGAAACAAAATATTGGGAACAGATATCTCCCCAAGTATTTAAGGAAGCAGAAGCAAAAATTGCTGCTGCAGCACGCAAATATAATATGGCAATAGTTGTTGGTTCTGCCCATCACGATGGAGAAAATTGGCACAACGACTTGGCAATCTTTGATCAACAAGGCAGCCTAAAATACCGTTATGGAAAGACTTTCCTTGCTGGAGAAAAATGGTGTACGAATAATCAAGGTAAATTACCAATTGTGAAATTAGCTGATGCCAATTGCTGTTTTATCATCTGTCATGATGTTCGTTATCCAGAACTTGTGAAACTCCCAGCAGCGATGGGTGCACAGATCTGTTTCTTTTGCTCATGTGAATCAGGTTTGCTATCGGAATATAAACTTTCTGCGTATCGTGCGATGCCGATCTCACGTGCAACCGAAAACGGGATATATCTTGTGATGGCGAACACTCCTGCAAATCCTGATGATATTAAAGCACTCGGTTCTTCACATGGAAACTCAAAGATTATACATCCTAATGGAAATGTGATTATGGAAGCAGGATTCTTCGGTGACGAGATCGTTTCCACTACTATTGACTTGTCACATGCAAAAGGTTCACAAGCCAAACGGACTTACGAGGAAAACACTATTCTTCGAAAGTGGTTCCAAGAAGGGTGTGAATTTGTTGAAGTTGTATGAGGATGTTGTGAACTACCGTTCTCTATCCGATATTAGTAGATCAAACGAATTACTTTGCCATCCACCTTCCATAACAATATTATCCCGTGTATCTTGAAGTCGCTTAACCATTCTATCTTTCATACGACGTAGCACATGTTTATAGCCAAGATGTGTAGCGAGATTAACAAGTTCATGCGGATCACTTTGCATATCGTAGAGTTCATCTTCACTATACGGATTGTAGACATATTTCCAAGAATCTGTGCGTACCATCCGAACAGTAGCAAGCGTTGGTTCATATCCATGAAACTCTGCAAAAACATCATCCTGCCAATCATCCACATCCTCACCATTCAGAAGTGGAATAATAGACCTACCATCCAGATTGTCAGGAATAGTCGCCCCACCCATTTCTAAAAAAGATGGCATCAGATCAACAAGATTCACAAATTCATCACAAGTACTTCCCGGTTGCGTAACACCCGGATGACGTATGACAAGTGGTATGTGATGGGTCTCTTCATACATGTGAAATCCCTTGTTGAAAAGTCTATGGCTACCAAGCATATCTCCATGGTCAGTTGAAAAGATGACAACAGTATTTTCTGATAATCCATTTTCATCAAGACTATCGATAATTCGTTGCACCTGTTCATCAATAAAGGTGCAGAAACCCCAATATGCAGCGATTACCTTTTGCCAATCCTTCCATGTTAGATGACTGGAATTCCATCGGAGCATTTCCTTTTGTTGTATGAGTGGTTTATTGATAAACTGTTCATCAAAATTCCCCCACCGTTCTACAGATTCTGGATCATACATCGTATCATAAGGCGCGGGGACTGCATAAGGAAAGTGTGGTCCGAAGAAATTCGATGCAATCATAAAAGGTTTATCTGAATTAGTGTACCCATTGATTAATTCAATCGTCTTATCTGCCGCCCATGCCTCCATTGTTCGTTCTGCTGGAAGTGGGAGTCTTCCATAGAATGGTGCTTCTCCACCCCATTCATAAGGTTGAACTGCATCTCTGTCAATACGAAAATCTATTCCATCATCTCGCAACCATTGGTGCCATTCACTATAAGGATGCCACTTGTCATAACCCCAGAATTCGGTGTCCCCTTGTTTAGCAAGATGCCATTTTCCAACACATGCCACATTATATCCTGCCGCATTTAGCAGCTGTGGATACGCTGGTTTGTCAAGAATTTGATCTGAAAACACACCGTTGAAATTCCCCATGTTTGATAGTTGTCCATGGTTATGTGGATAAAGACCTGTAAGCAATGACCCGCGAGCAGGTGAACAGAGTGCAATCGGTGTATATGCTTTTGAAAAACGCATACCTGTAGATGCTAAATTGTCTATCGCAGGTGTTTGACATACAGTCGCACCGTTGCATCCCAATGAATCATAACGTTGCTGGTCAGTAAGAATAAAAAGAATATTTGGCGATTGTGTCATAATGCTTCCTTATTTTGTCATGGATTATAAGTTCTTTGTAGACTATCTGCAATAGATGACCACCATTTGTCATCATCATTTACACGTAGGATATGTGTATGTTGAGGGGAATCATTCGCACCTAAACTCTTTTCAATTATATGTGTATGCGGATTAGATTCAAGAAACTCTGAGATTGTATTTTCCAAACGTTTTGCAGACCGAATTGCGATTATGTTGATAATCTCAGACACATCTAAATCCAACAAATGATCTATATTCCAAAACAGATTCTTACCATTTATTGGTAATGGGTTAGGTGGTCCTAACTGAGATTTGTTGAATTCCTTTACCATATCATCTCTGATAGCGTGTGGGGTTTTGTTGCCACTTCTTGTGGCATGTCTGGCAAGTCGTCGAGCAAGCGATGTTGAACCTTTCTCTGAAAGGGCGGAACCAACATAGGTATAATCTCCTGATTGTAATGAAATTAACATACCTTTCTTAAATCTACCGAATTGTAATTCCATAGACTTTCTTAGTCTAATACGCAAGACATAAGTTCCTGCTTGAGTATCATCACCGAAGACAAGAATGTTAGGTATTTTCACAATATCTGTAGACCAACCAATGTAAATATAATTACAAGTGTAGAAATAGGACCTGTTTGAGTATAACTATTATACTTGAATGAGTCAAGGAAATCATTATTCAATATCTGTCTTGCATGTTGATTCATATTACAAATTCTATTAGAATAACCTAAGTTGCTACCTACAAGATTATAGACAGTCTAACATCGTTGTTGATTGGTAACAATCCGTATTTCGCAAGTATTCGTAGCGCAAACTGTCAGTTTGTGCATCCATAGGCACAATCTATAGTAAACTTTTGAATTAATAGGACATTTTGATATGTAGGAGGGAACTCCGATTCCCGACTATCAGTGAGTTTTGTCGCGATTCGGATATCGCTCCTACACAGACTTTATATTATTATTTTTAATGTTCACTATAGTTTGTGCCGTTCAGCCCCAGCGGGCGACAGGTGTATAGTAAACGTTGCACATACAAAAATAAGCCCCAGCGGGGCGACAGGTGTATCCGTTTTTGTCAGAATGCACAGAATGCCCGGAACACTGAAAACCCCTCTTTTCAGTGTTCTTCCGTGTCCTCTGTGCCATCAGTGATT